>NZ_CAJPHM010000002.1:0-471937 GCF_905339955.1 Burkholderia sp. BCC1996 | reverse complement strand
TCTCCTTCGGCACGTCAGGCTATGTGTTGTTGTTCGAGATCGAAAGCGCGGAACAAGTCACGATCCTCACCGTTCGGCATCAGCGGGAAGAAGACTACCACTGACCCCCGCAGCAGCACACCGCCGCTACTGCTTCGCCTTTACCTCTTCCGCCCGCGACGTCCCCCGTCCGTCATGCGCAATCGCGACATGCGCCGACGCCACCGGAATATCCACTTCCACCGTCGTTCCTTCGCCGAGCGTCGTATCGATCCGCAGCGTGCCGCCGACGAGATACGCGCGCTCGCGCAGGCCGACCAGCCCGAACGATCCCGACTTGCGCGGCGCACCGGGATCGAAGCCCGCACCGTCGTCGCGAATCGTCAGCGCGATCGTCTCGTCACGGTAGACGAGCGCCACGGTCGCGCTCGACGCGGCCGCATGCCGCGCGACGTTCGCGAGCGCTTCCTGCGCGATACGGAACACGGCCGTCGCATACGGTTCGTCGAGCAGCAATTCGCCCGGCTCGACGTGCAGCGCGCACGCGATGCCGTGACGGTGCTGGAAATCCTCCACGAGCCATTGCATCGCGGCCGCGAACCCGAGGTCGTCGAGCATCAGCGGACGCAGGTCGGACGCGATGCGCCGCGTGGCCGTCACCGCGCCGCGCGCGAGCGCATGCATCGCCGCGATCTTGCGCGCCAGCGGCGCGTCGTCCTGCGGCACGCGGTCGAGCAGCCATTCGAGATCGTTCTTCAGCGCCGCGAGCGTCTGCGCGAGTTCGTCGTGCAGTTCGCGCGCGATGCGGCGCTGTTCGGCCTCGCGTGCGCTCGCGCTGATCGCCGCGATCTCGCGCAGCTCCTCGCGCGACGCCTGCAGCGCCCGCTCCGCGCGCACGCGCTCCTCGACTTCGCGTCGCAGGTCGCGGTTCGACGCGCTCAACTGCGCGGTGCGCGCCGCGACGCGCTGCTCGAGCCGTTCGTTCGCCTCGTTGAGCTGCGCGCTCTTCTGCACGACGAGCAGGTGCTGATAGCGCGCGCCGGCCAGCGCGCGCACCGTCTGCGCATGCAGCCGGCCGTTCTCGAACAGCAGCGCGAACAGCACGACGCACGATGCGACGAGGCCGTAGGTCCGCCCGGCGTAGAAGCCCAGGTCGAAGCGACCGTGGTTCAGCATCGCCGACAGCGCGATGTCGAACAGCCAGGCGACGAGCACGATCATCACCCACAGATCGAGCACCGAATGACGACGCCGCAGCCGCCACATCAACACGAGCGCGGCGAGGTTCAGGGCCCAGACGATCGTGATCGCGTGCGTCATCGTCGACGCCATCCGGTTGCCCTGCATGATGCGCGGCAGCAGGTCGTGGCCGGCGGTCGCGAGCAGCGCGAGCGCGACGGTCGCGCCCGCGGCCGACGCGATGCAAAGCAGGATCGGGATCGCCGCGCGACGCTGCTCGAGCGACGGTGGACGCGCGCGCGCCGCCGCGCGCAGCAGCACGTACGCGATGACCGTCAGCGGAAAGCCGCCGTGCCAGAACAGATAAAGCCATGCGGTGGTCTGTTCGCCCGCGCCGAGCAGGCCCGTCGGCGAGAACAGCCCCGGAAAGGTCAGCATGTGCGTGCCGGCCATGAAGCCCGTGAACAGGTAGCCGCCCGCGAGCGCGAGCAGCGATTTCTCGCGCAGGATCGCGTACTGGCCGAGCAGCAGGCCGGCCGTCACCATGTCGTTGATCACGATCGCCGACTGGTACACGGGAATGAAGCCCAACACGCGCGCGAGCGGCACGCCCGCGAACGGCGCGAGGGTGGCGAAGATCACGGCCGACACGATCACCGTCGCGATCGCGAGCCGCCGCTCGCGCCGGTCGGGCGGCAGCGACGACATGAACAGGCGCGACGGATCCGACGCGTCGTCGTCGTCGGGGGCGGCGGAGCGGACGCGGAACGCGGGCATCATGCGTCGTCGACGCCGAGGTCGAGATCGTGGCGCATCGCGTAGCGCACCAGCGCGGCTTCGTGCGGCAGTTCCATCTTCTCGAGGATGCGGGTCTTGTAGGTGCTGACCGTCTTCGCGCTCAGCGTGAGTTCCGCTGCGATCCGCGTGACCGTCTGGCCCGCGACGATGCGGCGCATCACGTCGAGTTCGCGCGCGGACAGCCGCTCGTGCGGCAGCATGTCGGCCGGCGTGCGCAGCGTGCGCGCGAGGCTCTCGGCCGCCGACCGGCTCACGTACACGCCGCCCGCCGCGACCTTGGTGACGGCCTCGACGAGTTCGGCGGTCGCGCTGTCCTTCGTCAGGTAGCCGGTTGCGCCGGCCTTGAACGTGCGCGCCGCGTACTGCGCCTCCGCATGCATCGTCAGCACCAGCATGCGCAGCGACGGCGCATGCGTCCTGACCAGCCGGATCAGCTCGATACCGGTCGGCGCGGGCATCGACAGGTCGAGCAGCAGCACGTCGGCGGCGCGACGCTCGGCCAGCGCGAGCGTGGCCGCGCCGTCGCTCGCCTCGCCGACGATTTCGAAACCGCCGGCCGTTTCCAGGATGTGACGCAGTCCGTCCCGCATGACTGCGTGATCGTCAGCCAGCATTACCCTGATCATCTAGCGGTCCTCTTCGGGATGATGCCGCGGGCTGCTCCGCCGGTAGCCGCCGCGGCCGTTCTTCTGACCAATATATTCCGCCGAAACCAAAAATGGTGCACCTGCGGGAAATTTTTGAGATGCGAGAGTGTCGAATCTGTCTCAAAGCGAAATAATCGGCGTGAAATGGTACAGGCGATAGGGCCAGATGGGGCGGGTATTCCCGAGGAATGGTCGCCGTCGGGCGGGCGGCATGCGTCGCGGACCGCCCTGATTCAGAGATAAACTGGTGCCAGATTGCACCGTCCCGACCCGAGGAGCCGCCACGATGATCGATCTCGCCGACATCCTGCCGTCCGCGTTGCCCGACGCCGTCGCGTGGGCTGACGCGCAGGCGGCCCACGGGCTCGCGCAGGGCGTGCCGCTGACGCCCGCGCAGGCCGACGACGCGCGCACCGTCGGCGTCGCCCGGCCGGAGCGGATCCGCGTCGTGGTCGCCGACCGGCTGCCGTTCCCGGACACGCCGGCGCTGGGCGCGATCGCGCGCGACACCGGCCTGCTGTCACCGGGGACGATCGGCCTCACGCTCGGCCATGCGGTGTTCGTGCTGCGCGGCCACGACACGCGACGCCTGCTCACGCACGAATTCCGCCATGTGCATCAGTACGAGGAAGCCGGGTCGATCGGCGCGTTTCTCGCGCGCTATCTGCACGAGATCGCGACCGTCGGCTACCACGACGCGCCGCTCGAGGCCGACGCGCGCCAGCACGAGTTCGACTGACACCGCCCGCCGGCACGACCGCGCGCACACGCCGATGAACCTTCCCCACGCCACCGCCGGCCCGGTGCAGACACGCCGCGCCGCCACGCCGCGCGGCCTGCGATGAGCGACACCATCCACGCATGGCTCGGTGCGATCGGCGCGCATCCGGCGCTCGTGCTGGCGATCGTGTTCGCCGCCGCCTGTGCCGAGGCGATCGCGCTGATCGGCACGGTCGTGCCGGCCGGTGCCGTGCTGTTCGCGGCCGGCACGCTGATCGGCGCGGGCGCGCTCGACGGCTGGACGACGATCGGCGTCGCGGCCGCCGGCGCGATCCTCGGCGACGGGATCAGTTACGAGCTCGGACGCCGCTACCGCGGCGCGATTCGAAACGGGTGGGTCCGGCTGGGCTACGCGGATGCCTATGCGCGTGGCGAGCAGTTCGTGCTGCGCCACGGGACGAAGAGCATCGTGCTCGCGCGTTTCCTGGCGCCGGTGCGCGCGGTCGTGCCGGTCGTGGTCGGCTGCGCGACGCTGCCGCGCCGGTCGTTCTACCCGGTCAATGTCGTGTCGGCGCTGATCTGGGCGCCCGTGCACGTCGTGCCGGGCATCCTGTTCGGCGCGTCGGCGGTGCTGGCCGCCGCGATCAGCGTGCGGGTCGCCGCGATCCTGCTGGTGATCGCCGCGCTGGTCGCGCTCGTGTGGATCGGCGTGCGCGTCGCGCTGCGGCGCGGCTGGCCGTTGCTGCGCCGCGCGGCCGGCGCGGCCGTGCACGCATGCGCGCGCCGCTGGCCGCGCGTCGGCGGCTGGCTGCACGACGCGATCGAGAAGGGGCGCCGCCTGCCGGGCGTGGTGCCCGTCTTCGCGCTGCTGTTCGTCGGCTGCGTGTGGCTGCTTGCCGGCATCGTGCGGGAGGTCGTCGCGAACGATTCGCTGATGCACGCCGACATCATGGTGTATGCGTTCCTGCAGGACCTTCGCACGCCGCCGGTGGATGCCGCGATGCGCGCGCTCGCGGTGCTGCACGGACACGATACGGGGCTGATCGTCGCGGCCGCGTTCCTGGTCTGGCTGATGATCCATCGCTGCTGGGTGACGTCCGCATGGTGGCTCGCGACGGTCGGCATCGCGGTCGTGCTCGTGCCGGCGTTCGGCACCGGCGTGCCCGGCATGACGCCCGCGAGCCTGCCGCCCGGCGCGCTGCACGTGCCGCTGCCCGACGCCGACGCGGCGTTCGCGATGCTCGCGAGCAGCGGCATCGGCTGGGTGATCACACGCGACCGGCCGGCGCTGTGGCGCATTCCGGTCGTGACCGCGGTCGTGTTGTGGATCGTGCTCGGCGGCTTCGCGCGGCTTTACGTCGGCGATACGTGGCTGTCGGGTCTGCTCGGCGGCTGGAGCCTCGGGCTCGCGTGGTTCGCGGTGCTGGCGGGCGCCTATGCGTACTGGCAGGTGCGCGAGCATGTGCAGCCGCGGGGCGCGCTCGTCGCGGTGCTCGTCGTGCTCGCGACGGCCGGCGTCTGGACCGTGCCCGCGCAATGGCAGCTCGATCGCGCGGCGCGTCCGCACGTGGGCGACGTCGTCGCGATGACCGTCGATCAATGGATGCGCGGCGGGTGGCCGCGCGTGCCGACGCGGCGCACCGAGATCGGCGGCGATCGCGAGGAATATCTGCCGCTGCAATGGTGCGCGACGTCGGACACGCTCGATCGCCATCTTTCGCTGGCCGGCTGGCAGCGCGCGACGCCGTGGTCGGCCGCCGCCGCGCTGCGGTGGCTGCTGCCGCAGGGGCCGGCCGATGCGCTGCCCGTGCTGCCGCGCTATACGCACGGCGAGAGTACGCGTCGCGTGTTCGTGCGTGTCGATCCGGCCCGTCCGGACAGCCGCCTCGTGCTGCGGCTGTGGCGTTATCCGTACGCGCTGCAGGATGCGCTCGGCACGCGGCCGCTGTGGTACGGCGCGCTGTATCGCGAGACGCTGCATCGGCCCGCACGGCTGATGACGGTCGTGCGCACGACGACGATCGACGATGCGGCGACGATCGCGCAGGCGCTGCAGGTCGAGCCGACGCTCGCGCGGCCGCCGGCGGGGACGAGTGGGGCGCCGGCCGCGGTGCTGCTCGTGTGGATGGTGCAGCCTTGAAGCGCGTGCGCCGCGTTATGCGTGCGACGGTTGCGCGGGGACGACGGACAGGCGCAGGCCGACCGTCTTGAGCACCGCGAGCAGGGTTTTCAGCGTCGGGTTGCCGTTGGGCGACAGCGTGCGATACAGCGATTCGCGGCTGATGCCGGCGTCGGCCGCGACCGCGCCGAGCCCGCCATACGCTTCCGCGACCGTGCGCAGCGCGAGCAGCGCGGCCGCGCGGTTGTCGGGGTCGTCGAGCGATTCCATCGCGACGCGCAAATAGGCCACCGCGAGCTCGCGGTCCGCGCCGAGTTCGGCGACTTCCGCGTCGTGGTGCGATACCGCGCCTTTGAGCTTGTTCATGCTTGCCTCCGTTTCCAGTCCAGCCAGTGTTCCTTCGCATGCCTGATGTCGTCGGACTGGCTGTGCTTGTCGCCGCCGTACAACAGCAGCACCAGCGCACTGCCGTACCGGCCGAAGTACACGCGATAGCCGGCACCGACGTGGATGCGCAGTTCGATCACACCTTCACCGACGGGCTCGCAATCGCCGAAATTTCCGGTCTGCACGCGACGCAGCCGCTCGCGAATCCGCGCCTGGGCGACTTTGTCGCGCACGGCGTTCAACCATTCGGTGAAAGGCTCGCGACCGTCGGCACGCTGATAGCGAAGCAGTTCGAACTTGGAGAGCATTGTAGCTTATAAGTTACATAAAGGCATGGATATCGACGTGATTGCGTTCTGGGCCCGATGAGGCGGATGACGTGAAACGCACGCGGCCGACTGCCGAATCGAGACGAAGCACGACGCGAAGGCGCTGCGCGGGAATGCCTGCAGTGCCTTCGTGGCTCGGGGTGTCAGGCGGCGAGACCCGTTACCCGAACGAAAATCATTCTTTCATTCGGGGCGTGGGATGACGATTCGGCCGAACGGCTGATCTCGTCGGCGCGTACGGGAAACGCGCCGTGCGGGGGAGGGACTGCTCAAACGATCGGACCGCCGGTGCCGCCGCGTGACGCGACGGTCGACCCGGCGAGTCCGGCCTGCGTTACTGCTTCGCCGGCGCGGCCGTCGCGACCTTGTCGAGCGCGGCCGGGATGAACGTGTCGAGCTGCGCGGTCACCGATTCGTAGAAGTCGATCGGCTTGCCCCACGCGTCGGGTACGTCCTTGTGCACGCCGGTCGCGTATTCGGCAAGCGTGAAGACCTTGCCGGCGGCAGACGGATAGAGCGTGAGCACCTTCTCCTTGTGCTTGTCGGTCATCGTCAGGATCACGTCGGAGTGCTTGACGTCGTTCGCATTCAGTTGCACCGAACGATGCGCGGACGTGTCGATTCCGCGCCGCTTCATCAGGATCACACCGTTTTCCTCGGGCTTTTCGTCATACGGATCCTCGTCGACCGCGCGCGAGATCACGGCGATATGCGCGTGCCGTTGCGCGATCAGTTGTCCGGCGATCGCTTCGGCCATCACGCTGCGTCCGGTATTGCCCGTATCGACGAACGCGACCTTCTTCGGTTCCTCCGCGAATGCCGACGTCGCGCACTGGACGCCCAGGCAACAGAGCAGCGCAAGCGTCTTGAGGATGGGGCCTTTTTTCATTGGTGTCTCCGCCAGGGTGGGGTGGTCGTCGCCGCGGCACGACGCCGAGGCTGGCGGAGATCATGCCGGCCGCGCATGCCGGAAAAAAATAAACGGCCGGTTTTGGCAAGAGGGTGTCGCATTGTTGCAAGCGGGTCGATCGAGGCAGTCGCGCTCCGCAGCCTCGATCGCCGGCATCACCGGATCGTCACGTCGCGACCGCCGTCTCCGCCACCCGCCGCGCGGCAAATCCCGCCAGCGTCCGCAACGCGTCCCGCCCCGAGCGCAGATAGAACGCCTGCAGATGAAACACATGCCAGCGCGCGGCATGAATCTCCAGCCGGCACGGCACGCCGCAGGCGAGCGCATGCGACGCGAGTCGCTGCGCGTCCGACAGCAGCACTTCCTGGTCGCCAGCCTGCACCAGCATCGGCGGCAGTCCACGCAGGTCGGTGTCGAGCGGGCCGGGCGCTGCAGCCGAGCCCGCGCCGTGATACCAGCGCAGCCCTTGTTCGAGCCAGCCGCGACGGATCATCGGATCGTCGTGGCGGCGCGATGCGAGCGTGTCGCCGCCGAGCGTCGGGTCGGTCACGGGCGAGATCAGCAGCAGCGCGGCCGCGGCGGGTTCGCCGCGCTCGCGCAGCGCGATGGCGAGCGCCAGCGCGAGCGCGCCGCCGGCCGAATCGCCGGCAATCACGATCCGGTGCGGCGCGTAGCCTTGCGTGCGCAGTGCATCGTATGCGGCCAGCGCGTCGTCGAGCGCCGCCGGGCTCGGGTGCTCGGGCGCGAGCCGGTAGTCGGGCACCCACACCGGCAGGCCGGCTTCGGTCGCGAGCCGCGTCGTCACGCCGCGATGCGTATGCGGGCCGCCGAGACAGAACGCGCCGCCGTGCAGATAGAGGATCGCGCCGCCCGCCTCGCCGCGCTTCGGCGCGATCACTTCGACCGGCACGCCGGCGGCGGACGTCCGGTAGCGCAGCGTGTCGCCTGCGCCCGGCATCAGCGGCGACAGCAGCGCGACGACGCGGCGCTGCATGCGCGCGCCGAACGGCGGCCCGATCAGCGGCCGGAACGCGACGCGCAGAAAGCCGCGCAGCGACGCCGCGGCGAGTGCTTCCACGCGGCCGGCGGGCGGCGCGACGACGGCACCGTGCGTCGTCGTCGGGGTTGATGTGGGTGTCGCCGTGCCGGGCAACGGCTGCGTGAAGCGATACGCGGACAGCCCCGTGAAGCGCGTGATCCATCGATAGGTCAGCGTGAAGCCGGGCCAGTTCGTACTGTTGTGGCCCGACGCGTCGACGTACCAGCTCTTGCAGCCGCTCCACACCGAGCCTTCGAGCCGCTGCTGCACATGCGTGTTGTAGCGCCGGTAGCGGCGCGGATCGACGTCGATCGCGCACGCGCCGTCGCGCCGCATCGCGCGCACGCAGCGCATCACGTGCGCGATCTGGCTTTCGAGCATGTAGACGATCGAGTTGTGGCCGAGGTTGGTGTTCGGGCCATACAGCATGAAGAAGTTGGGGAAGCCCGGCACGGTGAGCCCGAGATACGCCTGCGCGCCGCGCCGCCAGGCGTCGTTCAGGTCGAGCCCGTCGCGGCCGGTGATGCGCATCGGCGACAGGAACGCGGTCGCCGCGAAACCGGTGCCGTAGACGATCGCGTCGACCGGATGGTGCACGCCGTCGTCGGTCTCGATGCCGGTCTCGGTCACGCGCCGGATGCGCTGCGTGACGAGCGCGACGTTGTCGCGGCCGATCGCGGCGAGGTAGTCGCTCGACAGCAGGATCCGCTTGCAGCCGATCGGATAGTCGGGCGTGAGCCGTTCGCGCAACGCCGGGTCGCGCACGTCGCGCGCGAGCAGCTTGCGGAACGGCCGGCCGACCGCGATGTCCATCAGCCCGTGCAGCCGCGTGAACGCAATCGCACGCGACTCGTAGCGCACGTAGATCGACGCGCGATGCAGCTTCATCGCCCACGGCAGCCGGCGGAACAGCGCCCGCTCCCACGGACGATAGGCGCGGTCGGGACGCGGCATCACGTAGGCCGGCGAGCGCTGGAACACGACGAGGCGCTCGACGTCGCCGGCGATCGCGGGCACGAACTGGATCGCCGACGCGCCGGTGCCGACCACCGCCACGCGCTTGCCCGCGAGCGGATAGTCGTGATCCCAGTGCGCGGAGTGGAAGGCGCGGCCGCGAAACGTGTCGATGCCGGGCAGGTCCGGCATCGCGGGGCGGCTCAACTGGCCGGTGCCGCTGACGAGCACGGCAGCGCTGAGCGTCGTGCCGTCGGCGAGCGTGACGTGCCACAGCGCACGGCCCTCGTCATACTGCGCGCGTTCGACGTTCGCGCCGAAGCGCAGGTAGCGTGCGAGGCCGTACTTGCGCGCGCAATGCTGCAGGTACGAATGGATTTCAGGCTGCGGCGCGAACACGCGCGACCAGTCCGGGTTGGGCTCGAACGAGAACGAGTACAGATGCGACGGCACGTCGCACGCGGCGCCCGGGTAGCGGTTGTCGCGCCACACGCCGCCGACGTCGTGCGAGCGCTCGACGATCACGAAGTCGTGAATGCCGGCGCGCTGCAGCGCGACGGCCATGCCGATGCCGGCGAAGCCGGCGCCGATGATGATCGCCGACAGCGGCGCGGCCGGTGCGGCGGGACGGGATGCTTCAGGCGACGACATGGCGGTTTTCCTCGGGCAGGATCGCATCGTGCGGCGCGCACGACGCGGGAACGGTGTCGCGATGTGCCGGCACGGCGGCCGGTTCACGTTCGGTGTCGGCCGCGGCGTGTAGCGGCACACGCCGCACGCCGCGGATCAGGTCGACGGCCTTCTCGGCGATCATGATCGTCGGCGCGTTGGTGTTGCCGCCGATCAGCGTCGGCATGATCGACGCATCGACGATGCGCAGCCCCGCTACGCCATGCACGCGCAATTGCGGATCGACGACCGCGAGCGCGTCGCGCCCCATCCGGCACGTGCCGACCGGGTGATACACGGTGTCGGTGCGCCGGCGCAGCACGTCGCGGATCTCGTCGTCGGTCGTCACGTTCGCGGTGAACAGGTCGCGCGTGATCCATTCGGCGAGTGCCGGCGCCTCCATCAGCCGGCGCGTGATGCGGAAGCCGGCGACCATGTCGTCGAGATCGCGCGGATCGTCGAAGAACGCGGGGTCGATGCGCGGCGCGGCGAGCGGATCGGCGCTGTGCAGCGTGACCGAGCCGCGGCTGCGCGGCCGCAGCAGGCACACGTGGCACGACAGTCCGTGGCCGGCGTGCAGCCGGCGCGCATGATCGTCGACGAGCGCGACGACGAAGTGCAGCTGGATGTCGGGTGCATCGAGGTCGGCTCGCGTCTTGAGGAAGCCGCCGCCTTCCGCGAAATTCGACGTCAGCATCCCGCGCCGCTCGCGGCGAAAGTGCGCGAACTCGCGCAGCATGCGCAGCCCGCCGCGCGCGGACACGCCCATCGTGTCGACGCTGCGCGCGCGGTAGCCGAGGATGAAGTCCGGATGATCCTGCAGGTTGCGGCCGACGCCGGGCAGGTCGGCCCGCACCGGGATGCCGAGCCCCTGCAGTTCGCGGGCCGGACCGACGCCCGACAGCATCAGCAACTGCGGCGTCTGCAACGCGCCGGCCGCGAGCACGACTTCGCGCCGTGCGCGCAGCGTGCGAACCTCGCCGTGCTGCCGCACCTCGACCCCCGTCGCGCGCGTGCCGTCGAACAGGATGCGCAGCACCTGCGCGTGTGTCTCGACCGTCAGGTTGTCGCGGCGGCCGACGTGCGGCAGCAGGTACGCGCGCGCCGCACTCCACCGCTCGCCGTGCTTCTGCGTGACCTGATAGAGGCCGACGCCTTCCTGCCGCGCGCCGTTGAAGTCGTCGGTGAGCGGCAGGCCGGCCTGTCGCGCCGCTTCCAGGTAGCGCGCATGGAACGGGTTGCCGGTGCGCAGGTCGCTGACCCACAGCGGGCCGTCGCGGCCGTGAAAGGCGTCGTCGAAGCGCTCGTTGTGCTCGCTCAGGCGGAAGTAAGGCAGCACGTCGTCGTAGGACCAGCCTTCGTTGCCGAGCGCGGCCCAGCCGTCGTAATCGACGCGATGGCCGCGAACGTAGACCATCGCGTTGATCGCGGACGAGCCACCGAGCGCCTTGCCGCGCGGCTGATAGCCGATGCGCCCGCCGAGCCCCGGCTGCGGCACCGTGTCGAATGCCCAGTTGTTCATGCGGGTCGGCAGCATCGCGACCGCGCCGGTCGGCACGTTGACGAGCGCGTTGTCGCCGCGGCCACCGGCCTCGAGCACGCAGACGGTGACGGCCGGGTCCTCGGTGAGGCGCCCCGCGACGACGCAGCCGCCCGATCCGCCGCCGACGACGATGTAGTCGAAAGTCTTGCTCATGAAATCGTCTCCCGATGGTCGATGGGTCAAGCGATGCGCGCCGGCGCGCGCGGCGGCGGATCGAGGGGCTTGCCGAGCGGCGGGTGGCGCGGCGCGGTGCCGGAACGGCGCACGGCGTCGTTGCCGAACTCGCACGGCGCGGACGGACGTGGCCCGCGATGTGCGCAGCGGGCTGTGAGGTCGGGTGGGCGACTCGGTCGCATGGTGTCTCCTCCGGGGGCGTTGACGTCGTTCGGGCGACGACTGATGACGCCGATGGTGCGGGCCGCATGGGAAAACACCAATGCTGCTTCGGGACAATTGTTTTAGTATTTGGGCCAAATCGGCGCTTCGAGGGTTTCTCCGCATGAGCTTCTGGGACTTCACCCGGAGTCCGGCCAGCGCGCGGCTGCTGGTCGATTTCGGCGACGAACGCGGCGTGCCGCGCGCGAAGTTGCTGGCCGGCACGGGGCTCGCGGACGCGCAGCTCGACGATCCGAACGTCGAGGTGACGGCCGCGCAGGAACTGCGGCTGACCGGCAACCTGCTGCGCGCGCTCGGGCGCGCGCCGGGCCTCGGGTTCGAAGTCGGGCAGCGCTATCACTTCTCCGCGTACGGCGTGTGGGGCTACGGGCTGATCGCGAGCGCGACCGCGCGCGACGCGCTGGCGCTCGCGATGCGCTTCCTGCCGCTCACGTATGCGTTCACGGTGATCACGTACCGCGAGGAACCGCAGACGGGCGTGCTCAATTTCGGCGCGCCGGAGCTCGATGCCGACCTGAGCCGGTTCCTCGTCGAACGCGACATGGCGGCCGCGGCCGTGCTGCTGCAGGAAATCGGCGGCGGCGATTTCGCGTTGTCGCGCTTCACGATGCAGGCCGCGAGCGCGGCGAGCGCAGCCGCGTTCGCACCCGCAGCGCGCATCGCGGGCGTCGAACCTGCGTTCGGCGCCCGCGCGAACAGCCTCGCATTCGACCGTGCGTTTCTCGACCGGCCGCTGCCGCATGCGAACCCGCTGACGGTCTCGATGTGCGAGCAGATATGCAGCCAGCTGGTCGAAGCGCGGCGCGCGCGGCTCGGCACGTCCGAGATGGTGCGGCAATATCTGACGGCGACGCCCGGCAACGTGCCGTTCTCGCTCGAGGACATGGCGCGGCTGATGAACACGAGCCCGCGCACGCTGAAGCGCCGGCTGCAGGAAGAAGGCACGACGTTCAGGGTGTTGCTCGCGCAGGCGCGCGGCGCGATGGCCGAGACGCTGCTCGGCGATGCGCACCTGTCGCTAACCGAAGTGGCCGAGCGGCTCGGCTTCAGCGACCTGTCGAGTTTCTCGCAGGCGTTCAAGCGCTGGTATGGTGTGCCGCCCGGCACGTATCGCAGCGGCCTGCTGCGCGACGGCGGCTCGCCCTGACGCAGTGTCGCGCCACGCGCGCATTCCCCAACCCCTTCACGAGAGTACCCGCATGATCACGCTTCGCCCGATGACCGAAGACGACTTCCCCCGCTTCTGGCCCACGTACCACGCGATCGTCGCCGCGCAGGAGACCTACGCATTCGATCCGGCGCCCACACGTGAAGCCGCCCGCGCGCTGTGGCTCGATGCGCCGCTTTGCACGTGGGTTGCCGAAGAGGATGGCGTGCTGCTCGGCTCGTACTTCCTGAAGGCGAACGCGGCCGGGCCCGGCAATCACGTGTGCAACTGCGGTTACATGGTCAGCGAGGCCGCGCGCGGCAAGGGCGTCGCGCGCCTGATGTGCGAGCACTCGCAGCAGGTGGCGCGCGAACGCGGCTTCCTCGCGATGCAGTTCAATTCGGTGGTCGCGACGAACGAGGTGGCGGTCGCGCTGTGGCAGAAGCTCGGCTTCGAGATCGTCGGCCGCCTGCCGCGCGCGTATCGTCACGCGCGGCTCGGCTTCGTCGACTGCTTCGTGATGTTCAAGTGGCTCGGCGACGCGGCGGCCGCCGACGCCTGATGCCAAGGTCAGACGGCGAACGCGCCGTCGAACACGATCCGCTCGTCGAACGCCAGCGTGCCGCGCGCGAAGATCAGGTCGAGGTGGTGGCTGCCGTTCGCGCCGCCGCCGAGGCCGAGATGCAGGCCCGGATGGCGTTCCTCGAAGCCGGCGTTGCGGCCGTATAGCCCGCGGATGCCCAGGTTCGTGCCGATGCCGAATTCCTCGATGCGCCGGTGATTGTCGTGCCGGTCGAGGTACGACGCGAAGTCGCGCCGGAAGCCCGCGTCGTCGCTGTCGAAATCGACGATCAGGCTGTCTTCGACATGCAGCGTCGCGAGCCGCTCCGTCACGCGGTACTTGATCGCGAACGGCACGGTGCCGAGGAACGTGCCGCTGAACACGATCGAGCCGTGCAGGTCGGTGACGTGCGTCGCGATCTCGCCGGGCACGACGTCGAGATTGCCCATCCCGTCCACGCTCGTCCATTTCTGGTCCGGCGCAAGCGAGCCGGTCAGCGTGTTGCCGGCTTCGTCGATGAAATGGATCTGCGATGCGCGCGCGGCCGCTTCGATCAGCCGGCCGTTGCGCGCGGCGATGTCGTCGAGCGATTCGGCGAACGCCTCGTCGAGATGCGGGCCGTAATCCTTGAACAGCACCGACTTGCTCCAGTGCCTGACGATGGCGGGACGGATCGCGGCCAGGAACGGCGGGCCGCTCGGCGACGGCGTCGGCAGGCACGACGAGTCGTACAGCAGCACGAACAGGTCCGCATGCGTGAGCGCGGCGGCGATGTCGGCGGGCGGGGTGGTGTCGAGGCAGAGGATCGTCGCGTCGAGCGAGTCGGGCAGGGCGGAAAACGCGCGCAACGCGGTGTCGCGGTTGCGGCTGTCGTAGCCGACCAGCAGTTTGCCCGTCTCGCCGCGTGCGAGCTTGTCGCGCAGCGCCGGGTGATACCCCAGCGCGCGGTGCAGGTTCAGCATGCGTGTCTCCGGAAGCGGCGGAAGGGCAGCGGCCCTTCCGCGGGAACGGGCTGGCCGCTCAGACCGGCCAGAGCGCGGTGCCGAACGGCACCACGGCATCCTCGACCATCATGTCGACGGCCTCGGGGTGCGTGTCTTCCTGCATCCAGTCAAGCAATTCGATCTGCCGGGTTTCCTGCATGTCAATTCTCCTGTGGTGAACATGAGCGATTCAACATGAAAGCGCGGTAACGGGATTACCGCGGCTCATCCGATGTTTTTTGAATACCGGACGAGTGGCGTCGATATTAGTCTGATGATTTAGTGAATGCAATGCGTGGCGAGGTTTTTAGCCGCGGCGTGCTAAACACGCGGGTTCGCTGCATTTCGCGCGGTGAAGGCGTATGAATCCAATCGCAAAACCCGAGGATTTTCGAATATCGGGGCCGCAATCGATTGATTGATTCATTCAAGCGATTTTTTGAATCGCGAGTTCAATCGCGTCGATCATTTCGATTTCCGCCATTCACGAACAATGCGCGCGGTTATCGTGGACGCGAACCGGCTCCAGCGGTTTTCTGGCACCATCTGACGACCTCGCGCGCGGGCCGCAGCCGCGCGCCTGCCGCCGTCCCGGCGGCACGATGCGAACCACGATGGAGACACCGCGATGCGCGCAGCGCCGCAACCGGAGCACGCCGGGCCAGCACGACAGGACGCCGGTGCCACCGAACCCGACCGCATGACCGCGTGGCGGCTCGCGATCTGCCTGTCGCTCGGCAGCGCGATCGCGCTCGGTCTCGCGCGCTTCTCGTACGCACTGCTGCTGCCGCCGATGAAGGCCGATCTCGGCTGGACCTTCGCGCAGGCAGGCGCCTTGAACACGGCCAACGCGGCCGGCTACCTGATCGGCGCGCTCGTCTTCCCGTTGCTGTCCCGCCGCTGGCGCACCGGCACCCTGCTGGCGGCCGGCTGCGCGCTGACCGCGGTGCTGATGGCCGCATGCGGGCTCACGTCCGGCATGAACGCGCTGCTCGTCGAGCGGCTCGCGACGGGCGTCGGCAGCGCGCTGATCTTCATCAGCGGCGGCGTGCTGGCCGCGCGGCTCGCGTCCGCAGCGCCGCGCGACGCGGGGCTGCTGCTCGGGCTCTATTACGGCGGCACCGGGTGGGGCATCGTCGCGTCGTCGCTGCTCGTGCCCGCGACGCTCGTGCAGCGCGCGCACGGCTGGCAACCGGCATGGTTCGCGCTCGCGTTCGCATGCGTGCTGTTCTCGGCGATCGCCGTGTCGGCGGCGCGTCGCATCGAGCATGCGCACGCGGCACCGGCCGCGCGGCGTGACGGTGCCGCGCCGGCGGCGACCGCGAGCCCTGCGCGATTCGCACTCGCGCTCGCGGGCTACGGCCTGTTCGGCGTCGGCTACATCGGCTACATGACGTTCATCGTCGCGCTGCTGCACGGCGCGGGAATGAGCGGGACGGTCGTGTCCGCGTTCTACGTGATGCTCGGCGTCGCGACCGTCGTGTCGGCGCGGCTGTGGTCGGGGCTGCTCGACCGGATGCGTGGCGGCCAGGCGCTGGCCGTGCTCAACGCATTGCTCGGCGTGGCGACGCTGATGCCGGCGCTGTTCGTGCATCCGGCGGCCGCGTTCGCGTCGGGCGTGCTGTTCGGCGCGACGTTCCTGTCGGCGGTCGCGTCGACGACCGCGTTCGTGCGCCACAACCTGCCGCCGGAAGGCTGGGCGAAGGGCATCAGCGCGTTCACGACGATCTTCGCGTTCGGGCAGATCGCCGGGCCGGTCGCGATCGGCTGGGTGTCCGACAGCGCGGGCCTTGCGCGCGGGCTCGTCTATTCGGCGCTGACGCTGTTCGCGGGCGCGGCCCTCGCGGCCGGACAGCGTGCATTAAGGGCGTCGGCGTAGCCGATCGGGCCTGCAACGACCGGCGAGCGCGACAACGTGAGTGCGACCGTTACCGTTCCCGTTACCGTTACCGCACGCAGGCCGTGCGCGACACGCGATGAAACGCGCGGCTGAAGTAGATGAGGCTGTCGCCGTCGTTGCGCACGCGAATCGACGTCGCCTCGATGAACATCACCGAGTGCGAGCCGACTTCCTTCATCTCGGCGATCCTGCCCTGCAGGCTCGCGAGCGCATCGCGCAGCACGGGGACGTCCTGCTCGCCGCGATCCCACACCGGCAATTCGAAGCGGCGTTCCATCGGCAGTTCGGTCATCCCCGCGAAATGGCGCGCGAGCAGTTCGTGCTCGGCCGGCAGCACGTTGATGCAGACCTGACGATTGCGCTCGAAGATCGCATGCATCGCGCTCGACCGGTTCAGGCACACGAGCAGCGTCGGCGGCGCGTCGGTGACGGAGCAGACGGCGCTCGCGGTGATGCCGCAGCGGCCGTGCGGCCCCGCGGTGGTGATCACGTTGACGGCCGCGCCGAGGTGGGCCATCGCTTGCCGGAAGGCCTGTTGCGCGTCGGTGGGGGCGGCGCGCGCCGGTTGCGGGGTATCGGTCGTTGCGGACATGGGCGTTCCTGGGTGAATGAGGGCGGCGATCGCGCGCGTTGTCGATGCGGCAGCGGATCGTCGACGATGAACCAAGCGTACGTCGCGAAAAAGCCGGCGAACATTCGCACGATTGACGATGAAGATGGCGTTCCCGCCAACGCATCTAAAGGTTCTACCTAGATGCGCGGCACGACGCTCGAAAAAAAGTGCGATCGGGCGTTCGAGCGGTACGTAAAGGGGTATTCAGCGCATTTCCGGCTCGTTATGATGTGCCGCACACCCCCGACGAACGACGCTTGCCTCACCCGCGGCGCGTGCGATACCGATACCGATATCTTGCGAGACACCCCGATGACGTCACCCGCTCCGATCGTATACATCGTCGACGACGACAGCGGCATGCGGACCTCGCTCGCGTGGTTGCTCGAATCGGTCGGCATCGCGTCCGAGGGATTCGCGAATGCCGCCGATTTTCTCGCGCGCTTCGACGTGAACCTGCCCGCGTGCCTGGTGCTCGACGTGCGAATGCCGGAGAAAAGCGGATTCGACGTGCAGGCGGAACTGAACGCGCGCGGCGCGACGCTGCCGGTGATCTTCGTCAGCGGACACGGCGACATTCCGATGTCGGTGCGCGCGCTGCAGAACGGCGCGATCGACTTCGTCGAGAAGCCGTACAACTCGCAGCAGATGCTCGAGCGCGTGCAACGCGCGCTGCGGCTCGCGCAGCAGCGGCACGCGGTCGGCCAGCGTCACCGCGAGCTGCGCCAGCGGCTCGATGCGCTGACCGCGCGCGAGAAGGAGGTGCTGCGCGGCGTCGTCGACGGCAAGGGCAGCAAGCAGATCGCGTCGGACCTGTCGATCAGCGTGAAGACCGTCGACGTACATCGCGCGAGCATCAAGGAGAAGCTCGGCGCAACGTCGATCGCCGCGCTGGTGCGCGACGTGATGGTCGTGTGGGGCGACGACGGGGAGTCGTCGCGCTAGCGCAGGGTGGTTCGCACGCGAATCGGGCCGTGCGTGTAAGCGTAGTGCCCGCACGCATCGCACGCACCGCGCACACCGCGCACACCGCGCACACCGCGCACACCGCGCACACCGCGCACACCGCGCACACCGCATACACCGCATACACCGCACACACCGCACACACCGCACACACCGCACACACCGCACACACCGCGCGCGGTACCGGCCAGCACCGGCCGGCATCAGTCTGCACCGCACGCTCGACGCATGCCGCCGCTCAACGCATGTACAACCCACCGTTGATGTCCCAGCACGCGCCGTTCGCGAAATGCGCGTCGCCCGACGCGAGCAGCACGGCCGTATCGGCGACGAAGCCGGCCGACCCGAGCTTGCCGCCCGGCAGGTTCGCGAGCACCTGCCGCAGCTTGTCCGGCGCGACGCTCTCGTACACGATCGGCAGATCGAGCGGCCCCGGCGAGATCGCGTTGACGGTCACGCCCTGCGCGGCGAGGTCGCGCGCGAACACCTTGGTCAGCGTCAGCGTGCCGCCTTTCGCGGCCGCGTAGTGCGCGCCCGTCGCCGAGCCGCCGTTCTGCCCGGCGAGCGACGCGATGTTGACGATGCGGCCCGCGCCGCGCGTCGCGAAGTACTGGCCGAACACCTGGCAGCCGAACAGCACGCTGCGCAGGTTCACGTCGATCACCTGGTCGAACTGGTCGGCCGTGATCTCCATCGCGGGCACGACCTTCGATGCGCCGGCATTGTTGACGAGCACGTCGATCGCGCCCCAGCGCGCGACGAGCGCATCGCGCGCGGCTTCGAAATCGCGTTTCGACGTGACGTCGAGCGGCAGCGCGACTGCGCGTGCGCCGCTCGCGTCGAGGTCGCGCGCATGCGCGTGAATGGCGTCGACGGCGATGTCGGCCAGCGCGACGCGATAGCCGGCCGCATGAAAGCGTTCGGCGATGACGGTGCCAAGCCCGCGCGCGGCGCCGGTGACGAGGACGACTCGGTCTGACATGGTGCGTGATTCCGTTGGTTCGCGGAACGTGGCCACAGCCGCGCCCGCATCGTGGTTCATGCGGCGAGCGCCGCTTCGAAGTGCGCGGCAACCGCGCACACCTGTTCGTCCGCGCCCTTGCGTCCGACGATCTGCAGCCCGGCCTTCAGCGGCGTTCCCGCGAGCGGCAGCGGCAGGCTGAGCGCCGGATGGCCGCTCAGGTTGAACGGCCGGATCAGCGACGACATCGCGATGACTGATACGCCGTCGCGTGCCTGCCGAAGCGTGATCGGCAGCGCGGGCAAGGTCGGCAGCACCAGCACCTCCGCGCGCTCGAGCGCGGCATCGACCTGCGCCGTGAAGCGTGCGCGCACGGCTTCGGCTTGCGCGAGCGCGGCCGGTGTCGTCGTCGCGGCCGAGCGCAGCCGCGCATCGAGATCCGCGCCGAGCTTGCCGGTTTCGACGAGATGACCGAATGCACGCGACGTTTCCGCGTTGATGACGGCAAGCCCCGCGGCGAACGCATCCTGCATCGCATCGAGCACGACGTCGTGCGTACGCAGGCCCGACGCGCCAATCGCCGCGTCGAGCGCGGCCGCGATGGCCGGCTCGGCTTCGACGATCACGCGTGCGATCGTGCAGCCGGCCACGGGTGCCGCCGCACGCGCTCGGTCGAAGCCCGGCGCGATGGCGACCATCACGGCCGCGAGCGTGCGGATGTCGCGCGCGAACGGCCCGACACAGTCGAGCGTGGTGACGGCCGGCGCGACGCCGCGTCGCGACACGCGGCCGAACGTCGGCTTGAGCCCGGCCACGCCGCAGCAGGCGGCCGGCCCGCGGATCGAGCCGCCGGTATCGGTGCCGAGCGCGGCGTCGACGGCGCCGAGCCCGACGAGCGACGCCGACCCGCTCGACGAGCCGCCCGGAATGCGCGTCGGGTCCTGCGGATTGACCGGCGTGCCCGTGTAGTCGTTGATGCCGGTCATGCCGAACGCGAGCTCGTGCATGTTCGCCTTGCCGGCGATCTGCCAGCCGGCGTCGAGCAGCAGGCGGACCACGTCCGCGTGCTGCGCGGCGGGCGCTGCATCGGCGAGCGCGCGGCTGCCCGCGCGGGTCGGATGGCCGGCGATGTCGATCGTGTCCTTGATCGCGATCGTCGGGCCCGGGCCGCCCAGCGTGAAGGTGTCGATGAAGCCTGTCATGGTCGATGGCGTGCGAGTGCGGTGAAGGGGTTCAGGCGTGCGGCGCGGCGGCGAGCGGCCACGGGCCGTCGAGCACGCGCTCGGTGCGGAAATGGCGGATCAGCCAGGTCGCGCCGTCGGGGGCCGGCGCGAAATCGATGGTCAGCCGCGCGGCGATCAGCTCGGCCGTGCCGTCCGCGTAGCGCGACGCCTGCAGCATGATCCAGCGGCCGCGCGCGCTTGCATGGTCGGCGCCGACGTCGATCGACTCCGACGTCAGGAAGTGCAGGTTCGCCGAGAAATGCGGTTCGGGCGGCAGGTAGCGGCGCAGCATCGCGACTATCGCGTCCGTGCCTTCGAGGCGGCCGAACTTGCGCGCGTACTGCGGGCCGATGCCTTCCCACACCGCGTCGGCCGTGAACAGCGCGGCGAGCGCCGGCCCGTCGCCGGCATCCTCCGGCACGTCGCACAGCGTCATGTAGCGCGTGATCGTCGCGCGCACCGCGCGTTCGGCGTCGAGCATCGCCACGCGCCGCGCGAGCGCGTCGAGCGCTTTGACGGCTTCGCGGGCGTCGGGCGCTTCGAGCGCTTCGAGCGCGCGCGTCGAATCGGGTCCGGTCATCGCGCGCCTCACGCCGCGGGCTTCGCGGCCGGCGGCACGGTCAGCGCACGGCCGACCCGCGCCTCGATCTTGCCGTAGCGCCACAGGTTGTATTCGCCGACGGGCGTCGTGCGATACAGGTTGCATACCGCGATCGTCGTGTCGAAGTCGGCGACGTCGGCCATGATGTAGAACGTCCACGGCGCGCCGTCGGCCTGGCCGACGACGAGGCGGTCGTCATCCATCACGCCGAGCACGCGCACGCCGGGCATCGCCTCGACGGCGGCGAGCATCGCGCCGTACGCTTGCCACACTTCGCCGATCTTTTCGCGCGGCAGGTCGAAGAAGTTTTGCGACACGCCGCAGCAGAACAGCACGCGCAGCGGCAGCGGATTCGAATCGGACATGAAAGGTTCTCCTGAAGAATGCGTTGTGCGGCATCGAAGCGAATCGACGCGGATTACAGATAGCCGGGAAACGGCGTGACGCCGGTGAACACCGCACCCGCGCCGTCGAAGTTGCCTTCGCCGAGAAACGCGTGCTGCGTGACGACCATCGCGTCGCGCAGCAGGCGCTGCAGCGGATGCGTGCGATAGATCGCGGCCGTGCCGCCGAGGCGGTACGCGCGCTCGACGACGCTCGCGCCTTCGCGGGCGATATGCGTGGCCGCGAGCCGCAGCAGGCTGACCTGCTCGGGCGTGACCGGGTCGCCGGCCAGGATCGATTGCCAGACCGAGTCGGTCGCGTCGTAGAAGAACGCGCGCGCCGAGCGCAGCTGCGCTTCGGCCTTCGCGAGCTCGATGCGGAAATACGCGCGATCGGCGAGGCGCGGGGCGCCGGTGGTCGTCTGGCGGCCGCCCGACATCCGGTTCGCGACGTCGAGCGCTGCGCGGGCCAGCCCGAGGTTGACCACGGCGAGCACCTGCGCCGCATACGCGACGGTCGGATAGCGGTACAGCGGCTCGTCGACGGTCGGCTCGCCGCCGCGCACGAAGGTCCACGCGTCGGGCACGAAGCGGTCGTCGACGCGCAGGTCGTGGCTGCCGGTGCCCTGCATGCCGACCACGCTCCAGTTCTCGACGATCTCGACGTCGGCGGCACGGAACACGGCCGTGCGCGGCTTGTTCGGTGCGGCGTCCTGCGCGCCGGGCACCGCGATGCCGACGCCGAGCCAGTCGGCGCCCTTGCAGCCGCTCGCGAATTTCCACGTGCCGTTCACGCGCCAGCCGCCGGGTGCCGCCTGCGCCGGCTGGACCGGGAACAGCCCGCCCGCGAATACCTGGTCGGGGCCGCTCGCGTACAGCTCGGCCTGCGTGGCGAGCGGCAGCGCGGCGAGATAGACGTTGGCCGAGCCGAAGCTCGCGACCCACGCGGCCGACCCGTCGGCGGTCGCGATCCGCTCGATCATGTCGAGGAACGCGGCGGGCGCGAGCGCATCGCCGCCGAAGCGGCGAGGCGTGCCCGCGCGATAGATGCCGGCCTCCTTGAACAGCGCGATCACGTCGCGCGGCACGTGCGACAGGCGGTCGAATTCGTCGCGGCGCGCGGCGACGGTCTCGATCACCGCGTCGAGCGGCGACACCCGCGCGGCCGCTTCGCGGACCGCATGCGGCGAGGGGGACGCGGCGTCGATGGCGAGGGCGGCGTTGGGCATGAGTGGCTCCTGGGAATGGGGTTCGAAAGACGATGCAATCAGTCTAGAAACGCCGAAAACACGCAGCAATTGGTGCGTAAGGCCGCGCGACTGGTGTGGCTCCGTGCCGGACTAAAGAAATCTTCAGATGCGGGCCGTGCACGCCGGTGCTATGTTGGACATCCGGCCGCGCGACGCCGCGCGCCTTCAACCGAATCCGCTCATGAGCTTCCCCGACGAAGACGATTTCCACCGGCTGCTCGACGCATTGACGACCTGCGTGCTGCTGCACGACGCGCAGACCAAGGCGATCGTGTGGGCGAACCGCGCCGCGTGCATCGCGCTCGGCTTTTCCGTCGAGGAGCTGCTGCCGCTGAAGGCGCCGGACATGACGCGTCCAGAACCGAAATACCGGCGCGAGATCGGCGTGGGCGCGATGGATCGCGCGATCGCCGAAGGGCGGCCGCAGGTGTACGAGTGGTGCTATCGGTCGCGCACCGGCGTCGACATGCTGTCGGAGGCGATCGCGACGCACGTGCCGCTGCGCGGGCGCGACGTCGTGATGGTGCAGTTCCGCGACATCAGCGCGGAGGAGGCGATCCGTCAGCAGTTGCGCCGCTACGAGGCGCGGCTGCGCGAATTCATGCAGGACCTCGACGAAGGCATCGCGGTCGTGACGCCGAACGGCGGCGCGCAGTTCATCAGCGAGTCGGGGCGCCGCGTGCTCGGGCTCGCGCCCGACGATGCGCTCGGCGGCGTGCTCGACTACTGCACCGCGGCCGATCGCGACCGGCTCGTCGCGCAGCTGCGCGATGCGCCGTCGACGTGCCCGTCCGAGCCGCAGCGCTACCGCTTCGTGCGGCGCGACGGCTCGGCGTGCTGGCTGCGCATCACGTGCCGGCAAGTCGAGATCGAAGGCGACCTCGACGGTTTGCTCGTGCATTTCCGCGACGTCAGCGACGAGGTCGCGATCGAGGAGGCGCGCCGCGCCGAAGCGCGCATGCTCGAATACGCGGGCCGCTACAACGCGATGGGCGAGATGGCGACGGTGATCGCGCACGAGCTGAGCCAGCCGCTCGCGGCCGTGCGCAACTTCATCGAGGGTGCGGTGCAGCGGCTGAACACGCGCGGCGCCGTCGACGATGCGATCTGGGGGCTGCGCAGCGCGGACCGGCAGGCCGAGCATGCGGCGCTGATCATCAAGAGCGTGCGCGAGTTCATCGTGAAGCGCGAGCCGGTCGTCGCGCTCGCCGACCTGCGCGAGATCCTCGCCGACGTCGCGTATTTCATCGAGCTGCGTGCGAAGGAAGCGGGCGTGACGGTCGCGATCGTGCAGGCCGACAAGCCGCTGCCGATTCGCTGCGAGCGTGTGCTGATCGGGCAGGTGATCCTGAATCTGGCCTTCAACGCGATCGAGGCGTTCGCCGGCTGCGCGCGCGCGCCGTGCACGCTGACGCTCGGCACCGCCGACGTCGGCGGCCACGCGGAGCTGCGGGCGATCGACAACGGGCCCGGTATCGTCGAAGGGGCGCACGACCGGCTGTTCGACGGTTTCTCGTCGTCGAAGGCCGGCGGCAACGGGATCGGGCTGTCGCTGTGCAAGAGCATCGTCACGCGTCATGGCGGGCGCATCGACGCGAGCCCGGCCGAAGGCGGCGGGCTCGACTGTCGCGTGACGCTGCCGCTTGTCGGTACGCAGGCGTAAGCGGTGCGTCGCGGCGCAAGCGTGACGTGCGCCACGCACGTCACGCACGTCACGCACGTCACGCACGTCACGCACGTCACGCACGTCACGCACGTCACGCACGTCACGCACGTCACGCACGTCACGCACGTCACGCACGTCACGCACGTCACGCACGTCACGCACATCACGCACATCACGCACATCGCAGCCAGATAGCGACGCGCGGCACACGATCAGCGCCCCAGTGCCCGCGCGGTCTGGCCGCCGATCCCGAAGTCGGTGTTCGGGATGTCCTTGATGATCACGCGCGTCGCCTGCAACGGCGCATCGAGCACGTTCGCGCCGGCGTCCGACAGCGCCGCGATCAACGCGCGTTTCTGCTCGTCGGTGCGGCCGGCGATCAGGATCGCGACGATCACCGGCAGCGACGGCGGTGCGCCATCGGCGGCCGTGCGGCCGCCAAGGCCGATGTGCGTGGCGGGCAATTCGGTGAGCAGGACGCGCACCGATTCGAGCGGTGCGCCGATCGCGTCGACGGTCGCGCCGCTGAGCCGCGCGATCAGCTCGGCCTTGCGCGCGTCGTCGTGGCCGGCCGGCAGGAAAACTTCGAGTGTGGGCATGGTCGTCCGGAAAGGTGAAGGTGGCCGGCTCACCGTTGCGCTGGCGATGGCGAACCGGTGGCCGCTTGCAGCAGGAAGCCGATCTCGCTGCGCGCATCGGTCGAGTCGATCAGATGGACGACCGTTTCCGCATTCGAGTGTGGGCTGGGTCGTCCGGAAAGGTGAAGGTGGCCGGCTCACCGTTGCGCTGGCGACAGCGAACCGGCGGCCGCTTACAAAAGGAAGCCGATCGCGCTGAGCGCTTCGGTCGAGTCGATCAGGCGCACGACCTTCTCCGCGATCCGCATTTCGCCGTCCGCGTCGATGTGCAGCTTGTGCGTGACGTCCGCCGCGAACAGCGTCGCGACGCCGCGCTTGTACGCGACGACAACCTGCGCGGATTTCAGCTCGACCATGCCGGCGCTGCTGCTCTCCAGCGTGAAGCGCGACACGGTCCGCACCGTGCGCGCCGCGTCGGTCGCCGACGCCGAGTAACCGGACAGCATCCGCTGCACGCGCTTCTCGCGCATGTCCTGGTCGTCGAACACGTAGTTGAGCGTCGCCGCGAAGTCGGTGGTGTCGGGATCGATCGGCACCACGTAGTGACCGGCCGGATCCCACAGATCGAGCCATGCGCGATAGTCGCGGCGGTCGAGCAGCTCGGCTTCGCGCCACACGAATTCGACCGCGCGGGCGAAGGTCTGCTCGGAAAAGAGGGCGTTGCGGTCGTCCATTACTGTTGCTCCATCATCTTGCGCCATTGCTGGTAGGCCTCGCGCATGCCCGTCTCGTCGGTCGCATGCGCGGTCTTTTCGCCGTTCGCGGCGGTCGTCTCGCGGTTCAGCCCGCGGTTCACGAGGATCGGCACGTCCGGCCCCGCATGCGCGCCGCGCTGCACGCGCTCCCACGCTTCCGCGTCGTCGGGGCTGCCGAAGCCGAACGGGCCCTGGAAATGCTCGTGAATCCGCAGCCGCTCGCGATTCGCTTCGTCCGGGCCGCCATCCATCGCGAGCGCGACGTGACGGATCTCGGTTTCGTTCGCGGAGATCGGCCGCAGCACGCGGAAGAACGCCATCGACAGCGCGAGGTTCGGAAACAGGTTCAGGTTGAAGCCGACCCCCATCAGCGAGCGCACGATGCGGCGCACTTCGTCCGGCGTATGGCGCTCGGCGAGCTTCGCCGCGAGCGGCGCGAAGCGTTCGGGCAGCGGCGCGCCGTCGTCCTGGTCGAGATCGATCAGCTCGGGCATCAGCACCGCGAGGCTGTGACCGTTGCCGAGCCCGCGGCAGAAGGCGTCCTCGCTCGTCATGAAGCTCGTGATCGCGGCCGCCGTTTCGTCGTCGATCGACTTCATCCACGACTTGTGCACGACGGGGAAGTGATAGAGGTCGGTCGTGTTCTCGAGCTGGATCTTCCAGTTGCCCTTGAACTTGAACTTGTGCTCGCCGTTCGCCTTGATCGGGTAGCCGGCACCCTGCTTCATGAACAGGTCGATCCACGGCTTCGCGCCGCCGAGGAAATCCTCGAGCGGTTCGATCGCGTCGTTGAAGCTTGCGAAGATCAGCCCCTGGTACACGCCCACGCGCAGCTTCACGAGCGGCAGGTCGCCTTTCTCGCACACGCCTTCGTAGCCGTCGCCGTACGGCAATGCGCGCAGCGTGCCGTCGAGCGCGTACGACCAGCTGTGATACGGGCACGTGAAGCCCTTCGCGTTGCCCTTGTGCGATTCGCACACGGTCGCGCCGCGATGGCGGCAGCGGTTCTGCAGCACGTTGATCTCGCCGGTCCTGTCGCGCACGACGATCACCGGCTGGCGGCCGATCGTCGTCGTGACGAAGTCGCCCGGGTTCGGCAGCTCGCTCTCGTGCGCGACCCAGATCCAGGTGCGGTAGAAGATGCGGTCGAGTTCGGCCTCGAACAGCGCGGGGTCGTGATACATCGCGGGCGCGATGCGGTCGGGCTGCGCGAAGCCGTGCAACGCGCGGGTGTCGATCGTCTGGGTGGGAATGTCGCTCATCGTCGTCGTGGGGAAAGAGTCGCGAAATCGGGCCGCGTCGCGCGCGGCATCGGGTACCCAGTCTCGTCTTCCGCTACATATCCGTCAAATTGATCTAAAATTGCCAATCAAATAAATGCGGCAAATGATGGAGGTCACGATGACATCGGTCGATCATCTCGATCTGAACCTGTTGCGGGTGTTCCAGGCGATCGTCGAGGAGCGCAGCCTGACCAAGGCCGGCGAGCGGCTCGCGCTGTCGCAGCCGGCCGTCAGCTATTCGCTCGGGCGGCTGCGCACGCTGTTCGACGATCCGCTGTTCGTGCGCACGCGCGCGGGGATGCAGCCGACGCCGGTCGCGCTCGAACTCGCGGGGATCGTCGGCAAGGCGCTCGACATGGTGCGCGTCGCGCTGCGCTATGCGGAGCGTTTCGATCCGGCGTCGAGCACGCGCACGTTCCGGCTGTCGCTGTCGGATGCAGGCGAGATGGCATACCTGCCGGCGATCTGCCAGGCGCTGCGCGAGCGCGCGCCGCGCGTGACGCTCAGCGTGCAGCCGCTGCCGGTGGAGGAGATCGAGGAGGCGCTGCGTGCGAGCCGGCTGGACTTCGCGATCGGCAACCTGCCGGAGCTGATGCCGCGCACGCGCCACCAGCTGCTGTTCGAGGAAACCTACGTGTGCATGACGGGGCGCCGGCGCGGGCTGCCGGCCGGTGCGGCGCTGAGCCTCGAGCAGTTCGTGCGCGCGGCGCACGTCAACGTGAAATCGGTCGAGCACAGCCACCACGCGCTCGACGACGCGTTGCGCGCGCAGGGCGTGGGCCGCAACATCGCGCTCGAAGTGCCGCACTTCGTCGCGTTGCCGAGCGTGCTGTCGGTCACCGATCTCTATGCGACGCTGCCGAAGCGGCTCGCGCGGATCCTGAACCGCGACAACGCGTTCCGGCTCTACGAGCTGCCGGTCACGCTGCCGCCCGCGCCGGTCACGATGCACTGGCACGAGCATTTTCACGAGGACGAGGGGATCGCGTGGATGCGCGCGCTGCTCGCCGAGATCGTCGAGCGGTTCGACGCGTGACGGCGGGGCGGCGTGCTGGGGCGGCTCTGCGAGTCGCCAGCGCATCGGCGCATCGACGCATTGGTCGATCAGTCGATCAGCGCCGCAGCACCTCAGCACCTCAGCACCTCAGCACCTCAGCACCTCAGCGCCCGCCGCGCATCACAGATCGAGAACGAGCACCGCCGAGCGCGCCCGCGACACGCAGCAGCAGATCACCGTGTTGCTCGCGCGCTCGGCCTTGCTGAGGCAGTGGTCGCGATGATCGGGCTCGCCGTCGAGCACCGGCACCATGCAGGTGCCGCACACGCCTTCGCCGCATGACGTATCGACCTCGATGCCGATGCGTGCGAGCGCGTCGACGATCGACGTGCCGGGCGCGACGCGCACCGCTTGGCCGCTGCGCTGCAGGCGCACTTCGAAGCCTTCCGCCGGGGCGGCGTCGACAGCGGCGTCGGCCGCGACGGGTTCCGCCGCGAAGCGTTCGAGATGAATCGCGTCTTCCGGAAGCCGCGTGGCCGCCGCCGCGACGACGGCATCCATGAACGGCCCCGGCCCGCACGTATAGACGTGCGCTTTCGCGTCGATCGACTCGACGCAGCGGCCCAGTTCGGCCGCGAGCGCATCGGGTGCGATCCCGTAATGGAAGGTCACGCGCGACGCGAACGGTTCGGCCGACAGTTCGTCGACGAAGGCCGCGTGTTCACGGCTGCGCGCGAAGTAGTGCAACCGGTAACGCGCGCCGCGCTGCGCGAGCGCGTATGCCATCGACAGCAGCGGCGTGATGCCGATCCCGGCCGCGACCAGCACATGCTCGCTCGCGTCGTCCGCCAGACGAAACAGGTTGCGCGGCGCGCCGATCGACAGCTCGGCACCGACGCGCACGTCGTCGTGCAGCGAGCGCGAGCCGCCGCGCGACTGCGCTTCCTTCTTCACCGCGAACAGATAGCTGCCGCGTTCGTCGGGGCGCCCGCACAGCGAGTATTGCCGCGTGACGCCGGACGGCGCGGTGACGTCGATATGGGCGCCCGGTTCGTACGCGTCGAGCGGCTGGCCGTCGACGCGCGAGACCCGGAAACAGCGGATGTCCTGCGCCGCGTCGATCAGCGCGTCGATCCGGACCTGGTGGCGGTTCGCTTGCATGGGGTGTTCCGTGGGGTAGAAGAAACCGGCGCGGCGGATACCGCGCCGTCATGCAACCGAGAATAAGGACGGGCATCGCATAAATCAAATCGATAAAAAAGCGATGCCGGAATCAGTGAGGTGGATGATGGTCGGCGGTCAGCGTGGCGGCCGCGGCGTTGACGATCGCGCAGGCGGTGCGCCGAACACGCGATCGCTGAACAGCGCGACTTCAGCGTGCGGCAACGGCGCTGCCGCCGTCGACGGCCGCATCGGCCGAAGCCGACGCCGACGCATGACCGCGTTCGCGCTCGAGGCTGCGTCGATACTGCCGGCAGCCGACGGCCAGCAACAACGCGGCGAGCGTGGCCGCCACGACGTTCACGATCGACATCGAATGGCCGACCGCCGCTGGCGCGCCGAACACGCGATCGGTGAACAGCGCGACGACGGTCGTGCCGATCCCGAGCGCGATCAGGTTCGACACGAGCAGGAACAGCGCGGAGATCTGCGCGCGCATCTGGTTCGGCGCGAGCGTCTGCATCGCGGCGGTCGACGTCGGCATCGGGAACGACGCGAAGAACATCGCGACGACGAGCATCGCGAGCGATGCCGGCAGGCTGTCGAGCTGCGTGAACAGCGTCGCGGGGATCACCATGCACGCGGCGCCGATCGCACCGGCGCGCATCGGCGCATCGGTGCGGCCGCGGCGCAGCAGCCAGTCGTTGAGCCAGCCGCCGCAGAACACGCCGGCGGTATTCGCGACGAGCAGCACGATGCCGAGCGTGTAGCCGGCTTCGACCGCCGTCATCCCGAAGCGGCGGATATAGAACGCGGGCGTCCAGCTCAGCAGGCAGTACAGCGTCATCGCGTAGAACGAGAAGCCGAGGTAGTGGCACGCGAAGGTCGCGCGATGCGTGCCGACGAAGCGCAGCGAATCGCGCATCGACACGCGCCGCACGGCGCCCGAGCGGTCCTGCGCGAGCCCCTTGCGCTGCGGGTCGCGCACGGTCGCGACGAACAGGAGCGCGACGAGGATCCCCGGCAGCCCGACGATCAGGAACGTGACCTGCCACGCGTGCACCTGCCCGACGACCGGCAGCGTGAACGCGCTCGCATGCTTGAGCAGCGCGATCACGTAGCCGCCGATCAGGAACGCGACGCCGCCGCCGATGAACGAGCCGAGCGAATACACGGCGATCGCGCGGCCGAGCTTCTCCTTCGGGAAGTAGTCGGCGAGCATCGAATACGCGCCGGGCGACAGCGCGGCCTCGCCGACGCCGACGCCCATGCGCGCGACGAACATCTGCACGAACTGCTGGCTGAGCCCGCACGCGGCGGTCGCGACGCTCCACAGCGCGATGCCGAGCGCGATGATGCGCGGGCGCGCGTAGCGGTCGGCGAGATACGCGACGGGCAGGCCCATCACCGCGTAGAACAGCGAGAACGCGAAGCCGTTCAGCAGGCTGAACTGCGTGTCGGTCAGGTGCAGGTCGCGCTTGATCGGTTCGATCATCAGGACGAGCACCTGGCGATCGACGAACGAAAAGACATACGCGAGCATGCAGATGACGACGACATACCATTCGTACGTATAGCGCTTGCCGTCGGCAGCGCGGGCCGTGGGTGCGGACATGCGGATTCTCCAGGAGCGGGGCGGTGGAAAAGCGCGGCGCGGGCCTCGCGGGCCGGGTGCCGTCGCGGTGCGAAAGCGTGCGGGTGACACGATCGGAGACGCAGCGTAGTCGGCCAAATTCGGCCGCCATAGCCGGAGTGACAGCCGCGCCACACGGACATTTACCGACGCGGATAAAGAAAACACCGAGGCCGTGCGCGCGGGCCGCCGCGCGGCGCACGTGCGGCGGCGCGTGCGCGCATCATGCGGCGCGTCTATAAGCGTTATAGAGCGCATTGCGTCGACGTCCGAAATTGTCGTTCCTAGACTCGGCCCGTTTTTGATCGGCAGCGTTCGCATCCGAATGCGAACGCGCTTCATGTCAAACGGCGCGTTGCCGACACGCGCCGGCATTTCCACGGGACGACCAAGATGAACCATTCGAACGGGCGGGCCGACCGGCTTGCCGTACCGCTTGCCACGCTGGCGGCCGCGCTCCTTGCGTGCGCATCGCTGCCGGCTGTCGCGCAATCGAGCGTGACGCTCTACGGCCGCATCGACACCGCGATCGAATATGCGAACGCCGGGCCGAACCACGTGACGCGCATGGGCAGCGGCAATCTGTGGGCGTCGCAGTGGGGGCTGAAGGGCGTCGAGGATCTCGGCGGCGGCTACGCGACGATCTTCAAGCTCGAGGACGGCTTCAACGCGGCGAGCGGCGCGCTGTCGAACGGCAGCGCGCTGTTCGGCCGCGAGGCGTGGGTCGGCATCACCGGGCCGTTCGGCGGCGTGCAGTTCGGCGAGCTCTACACGATCGTGCACACGACGCTCGTCACGTACAGCCTGCCCGGGCTCGGCGCGGGCCTCGCATGGGGCAACGCGACGAACAACTTCGTCGGCCCAGCGTTCCTGCGCGTGCGCAACTCGCTGCGCTACACGTCGCCGCGTTACGCGGGCTTCATGCTGCGCGCGATGGCCGCGCGCGGCACCAACGGCGCGGCCGGCCAGCCGGCGACGCTCGGCGACACGTACGGCGCGGGCCTCAACTACGTGCGCGGCGGGTTGTCGGTCGACGTCGACTACATGCAGCAGAAGTTCAGCCCGGTGGCGGCATCCGCGCTCGGCGTCACCAGTTCGGCCGCGAACGGCAACTACACGGTCGGCGCGATCTCGTACGACTTCAACGTCGTGAAGGTCGCCGCGCTGTACATGCGGCATCGCGGCGGCCCCGACGTCGCGACCGCGATCGACAGCCAGAGCGCGTATCCGCACAGCGACACGATGGAACTCAGCGCGACGGTGCCGATCGGGCGCGCGTCGCTGCTGCTGAGCATCGGCCACTACCGGAAGGTCGCCGACAGCGACGGCAACGCCGATTCGTACGGCATCCGCTTCGACTATCCGCTGTCGAAGCGCACGGTGCTGTACACGGGCGCCGCGATGGTGCGCAACGGCGCGCACGCACGCTTCGTCGTCAATGGCGCGGCGGGCGGCGGCGTCGCGGTCGCGAAACCCGGCGCGACCGCCAGCTCGATCGTCGCGGGCATCCTCACGGCGTTCTGATCGCCGAGGTCGGCCTGCGCCCGCCCGCGTCGCTATGCGCAGGCGGGCGGCTGCGGCGCGAGCCATGCGTCGAACGGCGCCTGCCGGCCGATATCGAACAGCTCCAGCAGCAGCGCGCGCAGCCACCGATGGCCCGGGTCCGCATCGAAGCGCCGGTGCCAGTACGCGTTGACGGCCCATTCGCCGGCGCCCGCGATCTCGTACAGCGTGCACGGCTGGCGCGCCGCGAACGTGAGCGCGACGGTCTCCGGCAGGATCAGCGCGTAATCGCCGTGTTCGAGCAGCGCCGGCACCACCAGGAAGTCGGGCAGCGCCGCCCGCACGCGCGGCATCAGGCCGTGCCGCTCCAGCAGCTGCATCGATTGCGGATGCGCGGTCACCGCGACGAAGCGCAGCGCGTCCGGCGCGTCGCCGTCGAGCACGAAACCGCCGGGCAGCGCGAGGCGCTGCGCGGTGCGGCGCGGCATCAGCAGCACGCAGCGTTCGTGCAGCAGCGCGGTCCGCTGGAAATGGCTCGATGCATCCGCGAAATGACCGAGCGCGAAGTCGATGCGGCCCGATTCGAGCGCGACGTTGAGCTGGCATTCGTCGACGTGCAGCGTCTCGATCACCGCGCCCGGCGCGCGCCGGTCGAATGCCGCGAGCAGCGTCGGCAGGAACGCGCTCGCCGCGAAGTCGCTCATGTGCAGCCGGAACACGCGCTGGGTGCTGTCCGGCGCGAAGCGTGAGCCTTCGTCGAGCACGTCCTGCAGGATCGCGAGCGCCTTGTCGACCGATAGTGCGAGCCGTTGCGCGCGCGGCGTCGGCTCGACGCCGGTGCCGGTGCGCACGAACAGCGCGTCGCGAAACATCAGGCGCAGCCGGCCGAGCGCGTAGCTCACCGACGGCTGCGTGACGCCCAGCCGCAACCCTGCGCGGCCGACGTGCCGTTCTTCGTACACCGCGCGAAACGTCTTCAACAGGTTCAGGTCGAGGTCCTGCACGCGCAGGCCGTCGGGCGCGTCCGCGTCGTGCGCCGCGGGTTCGGGGCGGGCCGGCGGCCGGCCGGTGGCGGAGTGCGTCATGGTGCTTGCCTCGCGGTGACGGAAGGCAGGTGGCCGTAACGCCGCGCATACGCCTTCGCGAAATGGCCGAAGCCGTGAATGCCGTGCGCGATCAGCACGTCGGTCACGCTGCGCGCGTCGCCGCGCTGCAGCGCGGCGTGCACCGCGGCCAGCCGGCGCTCGCGCACGTAGGCGGCCGGCGTGGTGTTCAGGAACGCGCGGAACGCATGCTGGAGCGTGCGCGGCGCGACGCCCGCGACGGCCGCCAGCGCGGCGAGCGCGAGCGGGTCGCCTAGGTGCGCGTCGACGTGGTCGCACGCGCGGCGCACGTGCGCCGGCAGCGGCGGCGTGCCGCGCGCGAGCGCGGCGCTGTACGAATGCGGCAGGTGCGTGAGCAGCAGCGCCATCAGCCACGCGGTGAGATCGGCGCCGAACGTCGTGATCGACGTGCCGATCCCCGGCTGCGCGCCGAGCCGGCACAGGTATTCGAAGGTCGGCAGCACGAGCGCCGCGCCCGCACCGTTGCCGCCGGCCGCGAGATCGAACTGCAGCGGCCGCGTGAGCGTCGTGTGCAGCATGTCCTGCAGCTTGCGCTCGAGTGCGCCGCGTTCGAGCCGCAGCACCAGGTTGCGGCAATCGGGGCTCGTGCTCAGGCGGCTCGCGAGCGCCGGCGACGACACCGTCAGCTGGCCCGGCCCGGCGCGTGCGACCACGTCGCCGGCCTGCAGCTCACATGCGCCCGACAGCGTCAGCCGGAACAGGAAATGCCCGGCATCGTCGCCGAACTCGATGCGCGTCTCGCGGCCGTAGCAGAGCTCGAGCAGTGCGCCGTGATGCAGCGGCACCTCGTACAGCTCCGCATGAAACGGATCGCGGCCGTGCGCGGCCATCCGATGCGGCCCGAGCCGGTGCGCGACCGCGCGTTCGACTTCGTCGGGCGCATGCAGCGTGCCGAGCCGGTTCGGCGCATGTCGGGAAAGGGCGATATCCATGCGGTGGCCTCGTGTCGGATGGATGGATGCGACGTCGTGCGCATCGCCGCGATTGCGTTGCGCGAACGGGCGCGCCGTTGCGCGCTTTGAAGCGACGCGACGTGCGCCGCCGCGTAGTCTCGGCAACACTCACTCACCGGGAGACGACGATGAAGGTATGTGTACTGGGCGGCGGCCACGGCTGCCATGCGGCCGCGATCGACCTGTTCGAGAAGGGCCACGACGTGACGTGGTGGCGGCGCGACCGCGAACCGCATGCGCGGCTGCGCGAACTCGGCGCGTTGCAGGTGACCGACTATCGCGGCAGGCGTGCCGTGCCGCTCGGCGACGCGCGCGGTGCGATCCGCCTGAGCGACGATCTCGCGGCCGCGCTGCGCGGCGCGCGGCTCGTCGTGGTGCCGCTGCCGGCCGTCTCGCACGATGCGCTCGCCGCGCAGGTCGCGCCCCTGCTGGAGAACGACCAGGTCGTGTTCCTGCCGCCCGGCACGTTCGGCAGCGTCGTGTTCGCGCGTGCGGCGGCCGATGCCGGCAACCGCGCGCGCGTCGCTTTTGCCGAGACCGGCACGCTGCCGTACCTGGTACGCAAGCATGGCGACGACGCGGTCGTGATCAGCGCGTATGCGACGCGCCTGCCGACCGGCGTGTTTCCCGCGAACGCGGCGACCTGGGCGTTCGACGTGCTGCGCGCGGGCTACCCGTCGGTCGAGCCGGTCGAGGATGCGCTGTCCGGCGCGCTGATGAACGCGGGCCCGGTGATTCATCCGCCGCTGATCCTGATGAACGCCGGGCCGCTCGAACACTTCGACGCGTGGGACATCCACAACGAAGGCACGCAGCCGTCGATCCGCCGCGTGACGAATGCGCTCGATGCCGAACGCATCGCCGTACGCGAGGCACTGGGCTACCGCGCGCCGCATTTCCCGCTGGCGGACCACTACGCGACCGACGGCGACGAATGGATGTACGGGCGCGGCGCGCACGGCAAGCTGACCGACAGCGGCGACTGGCGCGAGAAGATCGATTTGCGCACGCATCGCTACATGCTCGAGGACACCCGGCTCGGGCTGTCCTTCATCGTGTCGTGCGGGCGCCGGGCCGACGTGCCGACGCCCGTTGCGCAGGGGCTGCTGAGCGTCGCGTCGGCGGTGACCGGCCGCGACCTGTATGCGCAAGGGCGCACGCTGGAGGCGCTCGGCCTCGCCGCGCTGTCGCGCGACGCGATGCGCGCGCTGCTCGATGCGGGGTACGCCGCATGACGCCCGCCGCCGACGTGACGCGCGTGCACGTGCTCGGCGCGGGACGCATGGGGCAGGGGATCGCGCTCGTCTTTGCGTTCGCGGGCCTCGACGTGACGCTGATCGACTTCAAGCCGCGCGACGCGCAAGGCCGGCGCGTATTCGAGGATCGCACGCGCGGCGAGATCGCGCGGCCGCTGCATGCGCAGGTGGCACTCGGCCGGATCGATTGCGACCAGGCCGCGGCCGTCGTCGCCCGCATCGCGCTGGTCGCGCGTGAGGGCGCGGCGCCCGCGCTGCGCGACGCCGGCATCGTGTTCGAAGCGCTGCCCGAAGTGCTCGACGCGAAGGCCGACGCGCTGCGCTGGCTTGGCGCACATGTCGATGCGCGCGCAACGATTGCGTCGACGACGTCGACGTTCGTCGTCACCGAGTTGCAGCGCCATGTCGCGCATCCGGAACGGATGCTGAATGCGCACTGGCTGAACCCGGCGCTGCTGATGCCGCTCGTCGAGATCAGCCGCAGCGACGCGACCGATCAGCGGGTCGTAGACGCACTGGCCGCGCTGCTCGAACGCGTCGGCAAGAAGCCGGTGATCTGCGGGCCGGCGCCCGGCTACATCGTGCCGCGCATTCAGGCGCTCGCGATGAACGAGGCGGCACGCATGGTGGAAGAGGGCGTCGCGAGCGCCGAGGACATCGACATGGCGATCCGCACCGGCTTCGGCCCGCGCTTCGCGGTGCTCGGGCTGCTCGAGTTCATCGACTGGGGCGGCTGCGACATCCTGTACTACGCGTCGACGTATCTCGCCGGCGAGATCGGCCCGCGCTTCGCGCCGGCCGACAGCGTCGTGCGCAACATGGCGGCCGGGCGCGACGGCGTGCGTAGCGGCGCCGGGTTCCACGACTATGCGCAGGTCGACGTGCCGGCCTACATGCGGCAGCGGCTCGGCGAATTCGCACGGCTGCTCGACCACCTGGGACTGGCGCCGGTGTTCGACGGCGCGCGGCGCAGCACGGACGCATAGGACGGTCGTCGCGGCCCGGTGCGATCGTCGTGCAGCGCACGCGTGCATGCGGTACCGCAAACCGGTGTGTCGTTCGCCGGCCGGAAGCGTCGCGTGCGCGGCGGCTACGCTCATGCCGCGTCGCCGCGCGTGTCGGCAGCAGGCGCGCCGCGCGTCTCGCGCATCACGCACAGCGTCGCGACGGTCACGAGGCCGAGCGCCACGAGGAACAGCGACACGGGCCACGACGCTTGATAGCGCGCGAGCAGTGCGGTCGCGATCAGCGGCGACATGCCACCCGCGAAGATCGACGCGACTTCATGGCCGAGCGCGACGCCCGAATAGCGCACCTCGGTGCTGAACAGCTCGCCGACCAGCGCGGGCAGCGTGCCGATCATCGCGCCGTGGCTCACCGCGGTGCCGACCGTCAGCGCGAGCCACACGAGCGGCGTCGCGCGCGTGTCGAGCAGCCAGAAGAACGGAAACGCGCACGCGACGAGGCTCAGCGCGCCGATCAGGTACACGGGCTTGCGGCCGATCCGGTCGGACAGCCGGCCCCACGCGAGCATCGCGCCCATTTCGACGATCATCGCGATCATCACGCCGGTCAGCATCACGCCGTTCGGGATGCCGACGTATTTGCCGTAGACGAGCGAGAACGCGAGGAAGATGTACGCACCGCCGTTTTCGGCGACGCGCAGCCCCATCGCGAGCAGGATTTCCTTCGGATGGCGGCGGATGCATTCGACGATCGGCAAGTGCGTGTGCGCGCCGCGCTTGCCGGCCTGCTCGTAGTCGCGGCTTTCCGGCAGGTGGCGGCGGATGTAGATGCCGATCGCGAAGATCGCGATGCTCGCGAGGAACGGCAGCCGCCAGCCCCAGGTGCGGAACGCGTCGTCGGGCAGCGCCTGGGCGGCGAGAAACGCGGCCGACGACAGCACGAAGCCGCCGCCGACGCCGAGCTGGCTCCACGCCGCGTAGTAGCCGCGCTGCTCGGGCGGCGCGTTCTCGCTGATCATCAGCACGCCGCCGCCCCATTCGCCGCCGGACGCGATGCCCTGCAGCAGCCGCAGCACGACGAGCGCCGCCGGCGCCCACAGGCCGACCTGCGCGTAGGTCGGCAGCAGGCCGATCGCGAACGTCGACGCGCCCATGATCAGCAGCGTCCATACGAGCGACGCCTTGCGGCCGTAGCGGTCGCCGACATGCCCGAACACGATCCCGCCGAGCGGCCGCGCGACGAAGCCGAGCGCGAACGCGGCGAACGCTGCGAGGCTGCCCGCGAGCGGCGACGCGCCGGGCGGAAAGAACACGTGGCCGAACACGAGCGCGGCGGCCGTGCCGTAGACGAAGAAGTCGTACCACTCCATCGCGTTGCCGGCGACGGAGGCGATGACGATGCGGCGAAGCTGCCGGTCGGCGAGCGGCCGGGCGGCGCTCGGGGATTGCATGGTGTCGGTCGGGTACATGGCGGACTCTGAAGGGGGCGGGTGCGTGCCGTCTCTGCGACGCATGCGGCACTGCGGGCTAGTGTTGTCGGCACCGCCGCCCCGGTCAAATCCGCAGAAAAAGGGGAGTGTCATCACTCCCGCAAATGATGGTCGCGGCGCGCACGGCCGTACCCGCGCGCGCCGGTGCCCGTCACCGCTCGATCTGCCGGTTCCAGCGCGTGTCCCACTGCGCGCGGCGGGCGTTGATCGCCGTCCAGTCGACCACCGTCAACTTGCGCACCAGGTCGTCGACGTTGCCAAGGCTTTGCTGCATCGCGGCGGGCATCTTGGCGAGGCGATTGGTCGGGATCTGCTTGCCGGCTTCGGCCGCCTTCGTCTGCGCGGGTGCGGACAGCAGGAACTGCGCGAGCTTCTGGGCCAGTTGCGGATCCGGGTTGTTCGCGACCATGCACAGGTCGACGAGCAGCAGCACCGGGCCTTCCTTCGGGTTCGCATACGCGACCGGAATGCCCTTGTCCTGCAGGTCGCCGACGCCAGTGGGCGTCAGCGGGAACAGGCCGGCCTCGCCGGTCTGCACCATCTCGGAGATCTTCGCCGAGTTCGGGATGTACTCGACGACGTTCGGCCCGACCGTGCTCGCCCACTTGCTGAAGCCGGGCTCGACGTTCTGTTCGCTGCCGCCGAGCAGCCGGTTGATCGCGAGAAATCCGTGCAGCCCGAACGTGCTGCTCGACGCGGACTGGAACACGACCTTGCCCTTGTATTTCGGGTCGGCGAAATCCATCCACGACGTCGGCGGCGCCCAGCCTTTCTCCGCGAACAGTTTCTTGTTGTACGCGATGCCGGTCATGCCGAGCTGCACGCCGGCGCCGATGTCGTCCTTCATCCGCGCGAACGGATACAGCTCCTTCAGCACCGGCGAATCGTCGAGCTTCTGGCACACGCCGAGGCTGACCGCGCGCGCCATCACGCCGTCGTCGAGGAACGCGACGTGGATTTGCGGCTTGTTGCGGTTCGCGAGCAGCTTCGCGAGCACGTCCGACGACGTGCCGGGCACGACGACGACCTTCACGTTGTTCGCCTTCTCGAAGTCGGGCAGCACCTGGCTCGTATAGGCTTTTTCCATCGGGCCGCCGTTCATGCCGACGTAGATCGTCTTCGTTTGCGCGAAGGCGGGCGCCGGCGCGCCGGCGCCTGCGAGGCAGAGGGCGGCAGCCGCCGCGATCGTTCCGAGCAGTTTCATCGTTGGGTCTCCTCTTGACGGAAAGGGGCGGTCGGCGCGGCTTGGGGGAAGAAGCGGCCGATCGAGAATGCATCGAGCGGCGTGGCGGTCTCGCCGGTCGTGACGAGCTCGGCGAGCACTTCGCCGACGCCCGGCGCGAGCAGGAAGCCACCGCCGGAAAAGCCGAACGCATGCAGCAGGTTCGGCGTGGTACGGCTAGCGCCGATGATCGGGTTGTGGTCGGGCGTGCAGCCTTCGACGCCGCTCCACGTGCGGATCAGCAGCGCGTCGCGCAATGCGGGCAGCAGCGCGCACGCATCGCGCATCACCGCGCGCGTCGTGTCGACCGACGGCTGGCCGAACTCGCCGTCGCCGCGGCCGCGCCCGCCGCCGATCACGCAGTTGCCGCGCGCGACCTGTCGCGCGTACACGCCGCCGCCGTACACGCCGAGGTTGTGCGTGATGAACGGCGGCAGCGGTTCGGTCACCCACATGTTCGGGTAGATCGGCTCCATCGGCACGGCTTCGCCGAAGCGCTCGGCGATCGTGTTCGCCCATGCGCCGGCCGAGTTGATCAGCCACGTCGAACTGAACGCACGGCCGCCCGCAAGGACGTGAAAACGCGTGCCGTCGTGCCGGGCGTCGTCGACCGGCGTGTGCTCGAACACGTCGGCACCCGCTGCGCGGGCCGCGCGCGCGAACGCGGGCGACACGACGCGCGGGTTCGCGTGCCCGTCGGTCGCGCACAGCGAGCCGCCGACCGCTGCGCGGCCGAGCCACGGGTAGCGGCGGCGGAACGCGTCGCCGCGCATCACCTGCAACGGCAAGCCGTGCTCGCCGGCAAGCGTCGCGTAGGCATCGAGCGCATCGAGATCGGCGTCGCTGCGCGCGAGCCGCAAATGACCCGACACGACGAATTCGCCGTCGATGCCGATCAGCTCGGGCAGGCGATCCCAGATGCGCCGCGCGCGCAGCGCGAGCGGCAGTTGTTCGGCGGGGCGGCCCTGGCAGCGCACGCCGCCGTAGTTCACGCCGCTTGCCTGCGCGCCGCAGTCGCGGCGCTCGAACAGCGCGACGCGCAAGCCGTGCCGCGTGAGCGCCAGCGCAGCCGAAGCGCCGACGAGCCCGCCGCCGACGATCGCGACGTCGTAGTGACGGCGTTCACTCATCGCGTGCCTCGTCGGGAATCGCCGCGACATCGTCGCCCGCGAGTGCGGCGGAGATCGGGAACGGCTTCACCGGCGGTTGCGCGCGCAACCGGCCGACGTCCGCGAGCGCGCGGCCGGTTTCCGCGGCGAGCACGAGTGCGGTCGCGTCGCCGCACATGCGGCCCTGGCAGCGGCCCATCCCGGCGCGTGTCAGCGCCTTCAGCCGGTTCAGCTCGGTCGCTTCGCCACCGCGGATGCAGCGTCGCAGCGTACCCGCGTCGATTTCCTCGCAGCGGCACACGATCGTGTCGTCCGGGCAGCGCGCGGCGAGCGCGGCGGGCGGCGCGAACGCCGCTTCGAGGCCGGCACGGAACGCGCCGAGCCGGGCGAGCGTGCGATCGAGTGTCGCCACATCGGGCTTGCCGGCCAGCGACGGCGAAGACGACGGCATCGCGATACCCGCATCCTCGAGCAGCGCGAGCGCCGCGCGTCGCCCGGACGCCTCGGCCGCGTCGGCGCCTGCGATGCCGGCACCGTCGCCCGCCACGTAGATGCCGCGCACCGACGTGCGGCCGGTCGCATCGCGTTCGGGCAGCCATGCGCGGTTGAGCGGATCGAAACGGAACCGGCAGCCGGCGAGATCCGCGAGCTGGGTCTCGGAACGCAGCCCGAAGCCGAGGCCGAGCGCATCGCAGTCGAGCATCCGCGGCGGCGCGTCGCCGCCGGCCGCGCGCCATGCGAGGCCCGTTACGTGCCGCTCGCCGAGCACGCGCTCGAGCGTGACGCCGGTTTCGATCGCGACGCCGTGCGCGCGCAGCCAGCCGATGTAGTACAGCCCCTTCGCGAATGTGGACGGCATGCGCAGCAGGGCGGGCGTCGCGGCAGCCTGCCGGCGCAGCGGGCTCGTGTCGAGCACGGCCGCGACCTGCGCGCCGGCCTTCGCGTACTGATAGGCGACGAGATACAGCAACGGCCCCGTGCCCGCGAACACGATGCGGCTGCCGATCGCGCAGCCCTGCGCCTTCAGCGCGACCTGCGCGCCGCCGAGCGTATAGACGCCCGCGAGCGTCCACCCCGGTACCGGCAGCATGCGATCGGTCGCGCCGCTCGCGACGATCAGGTGCGAGAACGGCACGGTCGTTTCGCGGCCGTCCTGCAGTGTGTCGACGCGGCCCGCGCCGCACGCCCAGGCGAGCGTGTTCGGCCGATAGTCGACGTGCGGCAGCAACGCGGCCATCGTGCGGTGCACGGCATCGGCCTTCGCGGCCTCGAAGCCGTACAGCACGCGCTTGCCGCGCGCGAACGCGCCGTCGGCCGGCGGCTGGCGATAGATCTGCCCGCCCCAGCGCGCGTTCTCGTCGATCACGACGGGGCGCAGCCCCGCGTCGACCAGCGCCTCGGCCGCGCGCACGCCGGCCGGCCCCGCGCCGACGATCACCGGTCGCAGTGCGTCGCTCATGATGCGTCTCCGGCCGTGGCGGGCTGCGCGCCGGTGAGAATCCGCATGCCATCGGCGATCGGCGTCGAGCATGCGCGCACGCGGGGGCCGGCCTCGGTGCGGACCCAGCAGTCCTGGCACGCGCCGATCAGGCAGAAGCCCGCGCGCGGCTTGCCGCTGAATTCGCTCACGCGCACGCGGCGCTGCGCGACGAGGATCGCGGTGAGCACGGTGTCGCCGGCGAGCGCCTGCGCGGGCCGGCCGTCGAGCGTGAACGCGACGGCGGCGCGCTCGCGTTCGGCGACGCGCACGAATTGCGCGCCGTCGTCCGCGCTGTCGGTGGAGCGGGAAACGAAGGTCGTCATCAGTGTTGGCCGATCAGGATGCGGTTCAGGCCGTACACGCGATCGAGCAGCAGCATCGCGGCGGCGGTGATGAAGATGACCAGCGCCGATACCGACGCCATCATCGGATCGATCGATTCGGTCGCATACATGTACATGCGCACCGGCAGCGTGACCGTCTGCGGCGACGTGACGAAGATCGACATCGTCAGCTCGTCGAAGCTGTTGATGAACGCGAGCAGCCAGCCGCCGGTGATTCCAGGCAGGATCATCGGCAGCGTGATGCGGCGGAAAGTCGTCCACGGATCGGCGCCGAGCGAGCATGCGGCCTGTTCGACGCTGCGGTCGAGGCCCGCGACGGACGCGAGCACGAGCCGCATCACGAACGGCGTGATGACGATCATGTGCGCGAGCACCAGCCATGCGAACGAGCCGGTCGCGCCGATCAGCGCGAAGAAGCGCAGCAGCGCGATGCCGAGCACGAGGCCGGGAATCACGAGCGGCGACAGCAACAGGCCGTTCAGGAACGCGCGGCCGGGAAAGGTCGCGCGGCCGATCGCGAGCCCGGCGGGCAACGCGATCGCGAGCGACAGCGTCGCGGACGCGAATGCGAGCTTCACGCTGTTGGCGAACGCGGTGACGAAGTCCGGATAGTCGAGGATCGCGCGGAACCAGCGCAGCGACAGACCATGCGTCGGCAGCGTCAGCGTTTCGTCGGGCGTGAACGCGACCAGCACGACGATCGCGAGCGGCGCGAGCACGAACAGGATCACGAGCGTATGGAACGCCAGCGCAATGGGGCCGTTCTTTCTCATCGGGAAGCGCCTCCGAGGCTGCGCGCATAGCGGCGTTCGAGCACGCGGTAGTAGGTGAGCATCACGACGAGGTTCGCGACGAGTAGCAGCACCGCGATCGTCGCGCCGAGCGGCCAGTTCAGCGAGCCGAGGAATTCGTCGTAGACGGCGGTTGCCGCGACCTTCAGGCGGCGTCCGCCGAGCAGGCCGGGAATCGCGAAGGCGCTCGCCGACAGCCCGAACACCATCAGGCTGCCCGACAGCACGCCCGGCATCAGCTGCGGCACGACGATGCGGCGCAGCGTCGTGAACGGCGACGCGCCGAGCGACAGCGCCGCGTGCTCGGTCTGCGGATCGAGCCGCTGCAGTGCGGTCCAGACGGGAATCACCATGAACGGCAGCATCACGTGGACGAGCGCGATCACGATCGCGAACGTCGTGTACTCGAGCTTGTACGGCCCGAGGCCGACGAGCCCGAGTGCCTGGTTCACGAGCCCGCTCGTGTTCAGCAGCATGCTCCAGCCGAACGCGCGCACGACGACCGACACGAGCAGCGGAGCAAGGATGACGAGCAGGAACAGCGAGCGCCACGGATCGCGCATCTTCGACAGCACGTACGCTTCGGGTGTGCCGATCGCGACGCAGATCGCGGTGGTCAGCGCGGCGATGCCGAACGTGCGCGCGAAGATCGTGTGGAAGTACGACGAGCCGAGCACCTCCGCGTAGTTGCCGAGCTGGAAGGCGGCGATCGGACCTGTGGCCGGGTCGTAACGGTAGAACGTGAGCGCGAAGGTCATCGCGAGCGGCACGAGCACGAGCGCCGCGAACAGTGCGAACGCGGGCGCGCACATCAGCCACAGCGGCGCGTGCGCACGCCACGTCGCGCGCAGCGCAACGCCGCCGGTGCGAAGCGGAACGGCGTCGGCCGCGTTGGCCGCCGCGGTCGCGGCCGCGCCCGATGGCGCGAGCCCGGCCGGCGCGCCGTCGGTCGAAAGCGGACGGGTAGGCTGTCGCATTCAGGCCTCCCGGCGCATCACGCGCACCGCGTCGCTGTGCCAGTCGACGCCGACCGGCGCGCCTTCCGCGAGCGGCTCCGCGCCTTCGTTCTGGCAGCACACGAGCACTTCGCCGAGCGCGCTGTCGACGCGGTACAGCCACTGGCTGCCGAGGAAGAAGCGGCTCGTGACGGTCGCGGCGAAGCGGCCCGCGCCGGGTGCGCACAGTCGTAGCTTCTCGGGACGGATGCACACCGACACGGCATCGCCGATGCGCACGTCGCGCTCGCGCGCCGGTAGGTGCACGGTGCGGCCGGTCTCCGCGAGATCGTGGCCGAGATCGATGCGGATCGCGTCGCCGTCGTGCGCGACGATCGTGCCGGGCAGCAGGTTCGCCTTGCCGATGAACTGCGACACGAAGTGGTTCTCCGGGCGTTCGTACGCGCGGTACGGCGTGTCCGTCTGCGTGATGCGGCCGGCTTCCATCACGACCACGCGATCGCTGATCGACAGCGCTTCCGATTGATCATGCGTGACCATGATCGTCGTCGTGCCGATCTTGCGCTGGATCGCGCGCAGTTCGAACTGCATCTCTTCGCGCAGCTTCGCGTCGAGGTTCGACATCGGCTCGTCGAGCAGCAGCACCGGCGGCTCGATCACCACGGCGCGCGCGATCGCGACGCGCTGCCGCTGCCCGCCGGACAATTCACGCGGAAAGCGGTGCGCGAGCGCATCGAGCCGCACGAGCGCGAGCGCCGCGCGGATGCGCTCGGCGCGCTCCGCCTTGTCGACGCCGCGCATGTCGAGCCCGAAGCCGACGTTCTCCGCGACGCTCATGTGCGGAAACAGCGCATAGCTCTGGAACACGATGCCGAGCCCGCGGCGGTTCGGCTTCATGTGCGTGATGTCCTGCCCGTCGAGCGCGATGCGGCCGCGGGTGACGTCGACGAAGCCGGCGATCATCTGCAGCGTCGTGGTCTTGCCGCAGCCCGACGGCCCGAGCAGCGACACGAATTCGCCTTGTTCGACCGACAGGTTGACGTCGGCGACGGCGGTGAGCGCGCCGAACGATTTCGTCAGATCCGTAAGCGTGAGAAACGACATGGAGCACTCCGGGTTCGCACACCGCATGGCCGGTGCGTCATTGACGCGGACTCTAGCCAGCCATATTTCGGAGCGTCAATTTGGAATTCTGCTCAACGAGATGAATTTCGGAAAAATTCCAGTGAACGGAATGCTTTGCCGAGTCGCCGGCAAATCGTTCCGTTGAATGAAGGGCGGGCAGGTGGTGAAAGACGCGCGTCAATCCCGTGCACACCCGGATGCCGCGCGCATTTTGGCGACACGACAATGGCAGCTGATGTATTCCGTTCAATGAAATCATCGAGGAGAATCCGCATGCAGGAACCGCATTCGCCCGGAACGTCGCGTGCCGTACGCATGCCGGCCGCGGACGAGGACGCCGCCGTCGATGCGGCCGGCGCGCCGGGCACCGGCATGCTGCAGCGTGCGTTCGCGATCCTGCGCGCGCTGGCCGGCATGCAGCAGGACGGCGTGCGCGTCACGCACCTCGCGAAGGCCGTCGGCCTCACGCAGGGCACCGCGCACCGGATCCTGCAATCGCTGATCGCCGAAGGGATGGTCGAGCAGGACGAACAGTCGAAGCTGTACCGGCTGAGCGTCGACTTCTTCGCGCTCGCCGCGCTGGCCGGCAACCCGAGCAGCATGCGCACGCTGTGCCGGCCTGCGCTGCTGCGGCTGTGCGCAAGCCTCGGCGAGACGATCTTCCTGCTCGTGAAGAGCGGCTTCGACGCGGTGTGTCTCGATCTGTGCGAAGGCCCGTTCCCGATCCGTTCGTTCACCGGGGACATCGGCGGGCGCATTGCGCTCGGCGTCGGGCAGGGCAGCCTCGCGATCCTCGCGTTCCTGCCGGAAGCCGAGCGCGAGGAAGTGATCCGCTTCAACGTGCCGCGCATTCGCGGTTACGGCGTGCTCGACGAGGTCTACCTGCGCACCGAGATCGAGCGCGTGCGCGAGCTCGGCTACGCGGGCCGCAACAGCGGCGTGCTCGACGGGATGGCCGGCGTCGCGGTGCCGATCCTCGATCGCACCGGCTACCCGGTCGGCGCGCTGAGCGTTGGCACGCTGGCGTCGCGGCTCGGCGACGACCGGATGCCGATGGTCGTCGAGCTGCTCCGGCGCCAGGCCGATGCGATCGGCCCGCGCACGAATCCGTTCGACGCCGCGTTGCGGCGGCCGATGCACGGTCTATCCGGGAAAACCGCATAGGCGCGTCGCGCGTTACCGTTTCGTCAGCTTGCTTACGCGAGCCATTCATGTCTGAGCAGAATGCGCCGCGTCCGGCGGGCTTCCATGCTTTCTATCGGCTTGCAGACACGCGCAGTCGCCGCCCGTTTCCCCTTCGTTCGTCTCCATTCGATTTTCAACTGCCGCCCAGTTGAACATTTCATTTCTTGATGCGACTGCGGCTGGATACCATCCAGCCACTGTCTATACAAGCCGACCGGCGCGTATGGCCAGCATCAACAAAACACAACATCGACAAGACGGTTTGGAGAGGAGATGACGGAGATGGTGCGAACGATGAGCAGGAAGACGGGCGTCGCGTGCATGAGCGCAGCCATGGCGATGAGTTTCGCCGGCGCCGCGCACGCGCAGTCGACGGTGACGCTGTACGGGATCGTCGACGCCGGCGTGACCTACACGAACAATTCGAAGGGCCATGCGCTGTGGCAGTTCACGGGCGGCAACGAATCGGGCCCGCGCTGGGGCTTGATCGGCAGCGAGGATCTCGGCGGCGGCCTGAAGGCGAACTTCCGGCTCGAGAACGGCTTCAACGTCGCGAACGGCGCGCTCGGGCAGGGCGGCCGGATGTTCGGCCGCTCCGCGTGGGTCGGCCTGAGCGGCGCGAACTGGGGCGCGGTGACGCTCGGCCGCCAGTACAACTCGACGCAGGACATCCTCGGCTCGCTGCAGATGAGCAGCTTCCTCGCGCAGTACTCGACGCATCCGTTCGACAACGACGACATCAACAATAGTTTCCGCACCAACAACGCGGTCAAGTACGTGTCGCCGACGATCGCGGGCCTGCAGGCGAACCTGATGTACGGGTTCTCGAATTCGACGGGCTTCTCGAACGACAACTCGTGGAGCGCCGGCATCACGTATACGCACGGGCCGCTCAATGCAGGCGCCGCCTATGCGCGCGTGAACCATCCGGCGGCCAGCGCGACGGGCGCCGTTGCGTCCGACAACTACTACCCGGGCTCGGCGTCGGTGTTCGGCGCCGGCCTGTCGAGCGCGGTGCGCCAGCAGATCTGGGGCGCGGGCGGCAATTACACGATCGGCGCGGCGACGCTCGGGCTGCTGTACACGGGCTCGAACTTCGGCCAGGCGACGGGCGGCGCGCTGCGCTTCAACAACTACGAAGGCAGCGTGCGCTACCTGATCACGCCCGCGCTGATGGCCGCGGCCGGCTACACCTATACGAAGGTCGCGCGCGGCGCCGACGACGGTCACTACCAGCAGGTGTCGGCCGGCCTGCAGTACCTGCTGTCGAAGCGCACCGATGTGTACGTGAACGGCTTCTACCAGAAGGCGTCGTCGGGCGTGGGCCACGCGTGGATCGACGGGACCGACGGGCCGTCGTCGACGACGTCGCAGGTGGCGGTGGTGGTCGGCATCCGCCAGAAGTTCTGATGCGCTGACGCGTTCGCGCGTCTTCCGGAGGAGACATAGATGAAATTCAGACTGTTGCTGGCGGCGCTGCCGTTCGTCGGGATGTACACCGGCGGCTCGATCGCCGAGGTGCGGCCGCTGCTGTTCGGCCTGCCGTTCCTGCTCGTGTGGAACCTGATCTGGATGGCGGCGACCGCCGCGATCCTCGCGATCCTGTTCCACCTCGACGAGCGCGACGCGGCCCGCGACGGCCGCACGGGAGACGCGCGATGAACGCCTCGATCATCATCATCGCGGCGTTCGCCGTGTTCGCGCTCGCGATCGGCGTGATGGCGCGGCGCGGCCGCAAGCTCACGCTCGAACAGTGGGCGGTCGGCGGGCGCGGCTTCGGTTCGCTGCTCACGTTCCTGCTGATGGCCGGCGAGGCGTTCTCGACCTTCTCGTTCCTCGGCGCGAGCGGCTGGACCTACAGCAAGGGCGTGCCCGCGTTCTACATCCTGTCGTACGGCTGCCTCGCGTTCGTGATCGGCTACTGGATGCTGCCCGCGGTGTGGCGCTACGCAAAGGAGCGCGGGCTCGTGTCGTTCGCCGACTACTTCGCGTCGAAGTACGACAGCCGCGCAATCGGCGTGCTGGTGTCGGTCGTGGCCGTGTTCGCGATGGTGTCGCTGCTGATGATCCAGCTGCGCGGCCTCGGCGTGATCGTGTCCGAGATGTCGTACGGGCTGATTCCGCAAGCGGCCGCGATCTGGATCGCCGCGACGCTGATGGCCGTGTACATGGTCGTGTCGGGCATCCACGGTTCGGCGAGCATCGCGATCTTCAAGGACGTGTTGATCCTCGCGATCGCGATCTTCCTCGGCCTGTACCTGCCGATGCACTACTACGGCGGCCTCGGCGAGATGTTCGCGAAGATCGACGCCGCGCATCCCGAACTGCTGCGCATGCCCGAGCACGGCTTCAACCTGAGCTGGTACAACTCGACGATCCTGCTCACGTCGCTCGGCTATTACCTGTATCCGCACGGCTTCACCGCGATCTACGTCGCGAAGGACGAACGCGCGCTGCGCCGCAACGTGATCCTGATGCCGCTGTACCAGGTGCTGATCGCGTTCCTGTTCCTCGTCGGCTTCGCGGCCGTGATGACGGTGCACGGGCTCGAAGGCGCGCAGACCGATCTCGCGCTGCTGCGTCTCGTGAAGCAGACGTTCCCCGCGTGGTTCGTCGGCATCGTCGGCGGCACGGGCCTGCTGACCGCGCTGGTGCCGGGCTCGCTGATCATGCTGAACGCCTCGACGACGATCGCGCGCAACATCTACCGCGAAGGCTTCGCGCCGAACGCGACCGACCGCGAGGTGACGGGCGTCGCGCGGATCGCGCTGCCGATCTTCACGCTGGTGGTCGTCTACTTCGTGCTGCGCGGCGGCGCGACCTTCGTCACGCTCGCGATCTTCTCGTCGAGCCTGCTCACGCAGCTCGTGCCGATGCTCGCGTCGAGCTTCCTGAAGCGGCCGTTCGGCACGCGGGAAGGCGCGTTCGCGGGGATCGTCGCCGGTGCGATCGTGATCGCGCTGACGAACTACTACGGCGTGACGCTCGCGTCGCTGTTCCCCGGCGCATCCAGCACGCTGACGTCGATCAACCCCGGGCTCGTCGCACTCGCGGTGAACGCGGTGATGTTCATCGCGATCAGCGCGGCGCAGCGCAAGCTGAAGGCGCGCGTGGCCGCGCCGGCCCGCTCCGCGTGACGACCCGATCGGCGTGCCGCCGCCGAACCGCCGGGCGACTGCCCGGCGGTTTTTCCGTGCGGCGGCGCCCGGCCCCTTCTAACTACAACAGGACACCGAAACGATGACGACCGAGAACAAGGCCGAGGACCAGGCCGACGACCGGCGCGAAGCGATCGACACCCTGATCGCGAACGGCTGCGTGATCACGATGGACCCGCAGCGGCGCGTGATCGAGAACGGCGCGGTTGCCGTGACGGGCGATCGCATCGTCGCCGTCGGCGACACCGCTGAATTGCAGGCGCGCTTCCGTGCCGCGCGCACGATCGACGCACGCCGCAAGGCCGTGCTGCCGGGCCTGATCGATGCGCATGCGCACGCGGGCCACGCGATGCTGCGCACGATCGGCGGCGCGGACGGCGATGCGTGGTCGGCCGCGGCCGAGACGATCTATACGCGCGCGTCGGACGAGGCGTTCTGGGAAACCGAATCGCATCTCGCGGCGCTCGAACGGCTGAAGGCCGGCGTGACGACGGGCGTGTCGCTGCTCGGCGGCGGCAACTCGATCATGCGCGTCGACGATCCCGTCTACGCGCGGCGTCATTGCGATGCCGTCGTGCGCACCGGCACGCGCTCGATCGTGGCCGTCGGCCCGTCGCGCCCGCCCGCGCCGCGTGCATACACGCGCCACGCGCCGGACGGCAGCGACACGCGCGACATCGATTTCGACACGATGTACGACGTGTGCGAACGCATCGTCGACGAATGCCACGGCGACGCCGACGGGCGGATCCGGATCGCGATCACGCTGCCGGTGTACGGGCCCGAGCACGACCCGGAGCTCGCGCAGTACGAGCGCGACTTTCGCGACCAGGCCGCACGCTACGGCGCGCTTGCGCGCGAGCGCGGCCTGACGTTCACGCAGGACGGGCACCGCGCCGGCACGCTCGCGTTCGCGCATCGCGAGCTCGGGCTGCTCGGTCCGACGTCGTTCATGTCGCACAGCATCGACCTGACCGACGCCGACATCGCCGCGTGCGTGGAAACCGGCACCGCGATCGTCCACAACCCGAGCGCGATCATGTCGATCATCGGCCGTTGCCCCGTGCCCGAGCTGATCGATGCGGGCGTGACGGTCGCGATCGCGTCGGACGGCGCGGCGCCCGATCGCGGCTACGACATGTTCCGCCACATGTGGCAGTGCATGCACTACCATCGCCGCCACTTCCGCGACCCCGACGTGCTGCCGCACGGCAAGGTGCTGGAGATGGTGACGATCGACGCGGCGAAGGCGCTGTCGCTCGATCACGAGATCGGCTCGCTCGAAGCCGGCAAGCTCGCCGACCTCATCCTCGTCGACCTGTTTCGCCCGCACATGATGCCGATGAACATGCCGGTGTATCGCGTCACGTGTTTCGCGAACGCGGCCGACGTGTGCATGACGATGGTCGGCGGCCGCGTGCTGATGGAGGATCGGCGCGTGCTGTCGGTCGACGAGAACGCGATTCTCGAGCGCGTGATGGAAGTCGCGGAGACGATGATCGAGCGCAGCGGGTTGCGTCGCCTGCTCGACGAACCGAAGACGCTGTGGGGGCGCAGTCACTACTGAGCGATGCCGCGCGGGCCGGCATTTGCGCGCTGCGATGTCGGCAAAGCCGGTCCTTTCGGGGCCGGCTTTTTTTCTGGTTTCGCCGCCGACGGACATGCTAGGATTTCTCTCAAACAACTTCGGAGACAGCTATGCCGTTCATCTGCGAAAACGTTGAATGTCGTGCCGTGCTGGCGCGCGGGCAGGTCAAGTCTCGCCAGGATGATGCGGGATGGTGCTTCTACTGCCCGGACTGCAAGGCCAGGAACGAGTTGATGGCGATCGGCACGGCCGATGGCTCCGTCGAGCTGGTTCAGCCGGAGCGAGCGAGCCCACCGCACAAGGTCGTCGCGACGGCCCGGCCACTGGACGACGGTAAATACGCGGCGCAGTTGCGCGTTCAGCGGGCGCTGGCGGTGAGGGGAACCTACGCGGCCGAAGAGCACTGGGAACAGCTCGGTGTATTCCCCGATGCGCAGGAGGCTGTCGAGCATGCGAAGTCGTTCGCAACCGACCTGCTGGAGCGGGCGGTCTAGTCACACACAGCACACCGCACACCGCACACCGGCGATCCACCTGTTTCCCGTCACGACACCGGGCTGCGGCCCGGGTGGCGTGACGGGCCGGCCAGCCCGCCACGGGCCGTTACATCACGCCGCCGCCGCTTCTCGCAGACGGAATTGCGCGACGGCATCGCTGAGCCGCGCGCCCTGATCCTCGAGCGACAACGCCGCGGCGGCCGCTTCCTCGACCAGCGCGGCATTGCGCTGCATCGTCTGCTCCATCTGGATGACCGCGGCATTCACCTGCTCGATGCCGGCGGACTGCTCGTCGAAGGCGATGCTCGTTTCGCCCATGATCGCATTCACGCGCTCGACCGCGACGACGAGCTCGGTCATCGCTGAACCGGCGAGCGCGACGAGACCGCTGCCGTCTTCGACGCGCTGCGCGGAATTGCCGATGAGTTCGCGAATCTCCTTCGCCGCCGATGCGCAGCGCTGCGCGAGCCCCCGCACCTCGGTCGCGACGACGGCGAAGCCGCGCCCCTGTTCGCCCGCGCGCGCCGCTTCGACGGCGGCGTTCAACGCGAGGATGTTGGTCTGGAATGCGATGCTTTCGATCACGCCGACGATGCCGGAAATCCGCGCGGAGCTGTGCGAGATCGCCGACATCGTCTCGACGACGCGCTGCATCGCGTCTCCGCCTTTTGCCGCGATGCCGGCCGCCCCCTCGGCGTAAGTGCGTGCATCGCGTGCGTTGTCCGCGTTCTGGCGCACGGTTGCCGTCAGCTGCTCCACGCTCGCCGCGGCTTGCTGCAGCGAGACGGACTGCTGCTCGGTGCGCGCGGACAGGTCGACGTTGCCGCTCGCGATCGTGCGCACGTCGCCGACGATCGTCTCGGTGCTCGCGCGCACCTGGCTCACGGTTTCGACGAGGCCGTCCTGCATGCGCTTCAACGCATTCAACAGATACGCCATTTCGTTTTCGCCCGGAATGACGACCGCGCCGGTCAGGTCGCCTTTCGAGATCCTGTCGAAATGCGCGACGGCGAGATGGATCGGCGCGATGATCGCCTTCGCGAGCACGCGCTGCGCCAGGAATCCGACGACCAGCGCGAAGGCGGCGACCGCCGCCATGGCCCACACGATCCGGTGGAAGCGTTCGCCGGCCGCGTCGTAGCGCGCCTTCTGGCGCGCGACCTGGAACGATTCGAGCGCATCGATCGCTTCCTGGTAGGCGGTGAAGAGGGCCGGCGGCGCGGTGCGGTGCGTGTCGAGGAAGTCGAAGGCGTTGTCGTGGTCGAGTTGCGACATCGCTTTCAGGAAAACCTGATCGAGCAAGGTGCGACGGCGCTGCTGCAGCGTATCGAACAAGGCCTGCTCGTCGGCATCGCGCGCATGCAGCCGCGAGTACGCGTCCAGTTCGTCGTCGCTCTGCTTGAGGAGCGTGTGGAGCTGCGCGATTTCCGCCTTCGCGGGCTGGCCGGCGCTGATGATCTGCGCGACGTCGCTGACGCGTTCGCGCAGCACGAGCATGCGCTCCGAGCTGGTTTTCAGGTGCAGCAGCGACGCGGTGTCGTCGCGGTACATCGCTTCGAGCGAGCCGTTGCCGGCATAGAGCGCGGCGATGCACGCGCCGACGACCAGGACGAGCAGCGCCGTATAGCCGGCGACGGTCGCGACGAGGCCGCCGCGGATGGTGAGTTTTCGCATGACGTTCCCTTGCCGGCGGCCCGACGGGCGGCCGACGGCGGATGTGGATTCCGGATCACGAACGACGACGGGCGCCGCGTTGCAAGACGGGGCGCCGGGACTGCGAACGGGTTAACGGCGGGCCGGGCGAGGAGGTTTTATCTGCACGCGACGCGAATCTGAATGATTGCGGCAGCGGGGGACGGAGGGTGGATGCGCGCGCGTGAAGCGCGCCGCGCCGATCGTCGAGGCCACGTCGCATGCGCCGCTCGGGATGCACGCGAATCATCCGTGGCCCCGGCCATCTGCTAGTTGCCATCACCCAGTCGCGACCGGATCTCGGCGATCGACAGATCGCGCTGATGCGTGGCGAACTGCCAGGTATTGCCCTACGGATCCCCGGCCATCGCTCGCCTGTCGCCGTATCGCGTGTCGGCCGTCGCCTCCACGCGGCCGTCAGCCTCCGGTCCTGAACCCCAGTGCCGCAGCCTTCGCGCGCAACTCGGCGAAGCGGTCGACCGCCGGATTGGTTGCGGGATTGGCCGCCGGATTGGCCGCCATTTGCGACGGATCCACGCCGGTAACCGAACCGGGCGACGAGGGCGCGCTTGTCCCCGGACACGTTCCGCCGAACGGACCTTGCGGGACCGTGAACGCCGGCGCGTCCGTGCGCGGCGCGTCGTTGAAATCGAGCGCGTAAGCGAGATTGAAGGTCGCCGGATCACTGCCGCGCACGCCGAGCGGTTTCAACCCGAAACGCCATTGCAGCAGCGCGTGAATCGAGCTCGGGTCGAACGGGTAGCGCGTCACCGAGCCTGCCCGAACGCGCGGGCCGAGCAGGGCGAGCGGCACGCGAAAGCCGAGCTTGCCGTCGTTGCCGAGCGCGAGCTCGTTGTTGCTGATCGGCCGGATCGGCGGCACCGCGTGCTCGAGAAACCCGCCCCACTCGTCATATACGACGATCATCAGCGTGCGGTTCCAGGTGGGACTCGTGCGCAGCGCGTCGTACACCTGGTTGAGAAACGCCTGCCCGTCGCGGATGTCCGCATGCGGATGGTCGTCCGCGGACGCACCTTGCAACTCGCCCGCGAAAACCGGGTCGACCATGCAGAACGGCGGCAGCGTTCCCGCCGCCGCGCTCGACAGGAAATCCGCGAACACATGCGAGATGCCGAGATAGCGCGTGCCATACAGCGCGGTGAACGGTACGTCGTGGTAGTAGTAACTGCAACCGATGCTGGCGTCGCTCAGGTTGTCCCAGATCGTGCGCAGCGACGAATTGTCGGGGGTATCGGTGAGGCGGTCGGTGGCGCCGCTGTGCAGGTAGAGGCGATTCGGAAACGTATTGGTCAGCACGCCGCTGAAGTAGAAGTCGCCGATGGTGTAGCTGCTTGCCGCCGCGCTGAAGAACGGCAGGTCGGCCGACGTGTAATAACCGATGGGCAGCAGGTCGCCCTGGGTCAGGCTCGTTCCAGGCGTCAGGAGCCAGCCGTTCATCTCGCCCGAAGCCAGTTGCGTGCGCGCGCCCTGGTAGGTGTGGTTCGGGTCGTGGTACGCGCATGCCTGATAGCCGTAGGCGGGATTCGCCGACAGCGGAAACGGTGCGTTGGTCCCGCCGAACGCGTCCCTGAACTGCCGATTGGCGGGCATCCCCTCGGCACCCGGCACCCAGCTCATGAAATGGTCGAACGATCGATTTTCCATCGTGACCAGCACGATGTGATCGATGCCGGAACTCGCCGGATCGGGCAACGCAGGCCGCGGCAGGCTGTAACGATTGCCGCCGTTCGGCGACGGCGTGTCGCCGATCGATGGGGCGCGCGCATTGCCGTCCACGGCCGATATGCCGTCCCCTCCGCCGCCGCAACCCGGCAGTGCGACACTGCCGGCCACCGCGGCAACGCCGGCGAGAAAGCGGCGGCGATCGTAGCGGCGATATGCATTCGTCTCGTCCATGACAACGTCTCCTTCGTTATTAAATGCGGCGCTGGCCAGCCGATCGCGCATCGCGGCAGCCGCGAAGCGACGCGCGCTCGCCGTTCGAACAGGCGAGCGGGCGCAAGGCGCAAGCTTCGTGCCTGTCGCTGAACAGGTGGCACTTCGTCGGTGATTGCGAATAGCGAAGCCGTCGTCAGACGATGGGTCGATGCCATTGCACCGGGCGTGGGTCGAAAGGAGTCGACGAACCGGTTCCGGAAAAGAAGAAAGGGGCGTCGCACTTGCATGCGACGCCCCTTTCGGCCACCGGCCGCAACCGGCCGAGTCCGTCAGTTGTAGATATCGAACGAGAAATACTTCTTCGCGATCCGCTGATACGTGCCGTCCTGGATCAGGCTGGCGAGCGCCTGGTTGATCTGCGTGCGCAGCGCGTCGTCGTCCTTGCGCACGCCGATCGCGGAACCGACGCCGAGCGTCTTCGGATCATGCAGCGGCGGCCCCGCGAACGCGAAGTTCGCGCCCTTCGCGGTCTTCAGGAAGCCGAGATCGGCCTGTACCGACGATTGCAGCGACGCGTCGAGACGACCGGAAATCAAATCCTGATAGACGAGGTCCTGCGTCTGGTACGTGCGCACGATCACGCCCTTCGGTTCCCAGTACGTGCGCGCATAGGTCTCCTGCGTCGACCCCTGTTCGACGCCGACGCTCTTGCCGGCCAGCGACTCGGCCGTCGGCTGCAGGTTCGCGCCGCGTCGCGCGACGAGGCGCGGCGGCACGTTGTTGATCTTGTCGGTGAACGCGATCTGCGCGAGGCGCTTCTCGGTCACGCTCATCGACGACAGCACGCCGTCGAACTTGCGCGCCTTCAGCGCCGGGATCATCCCGTCGAAGGCGTTCTCGACCCACACGCAGCGCACCTTCATGCGCTCGCAGATCGCGTTGCCGAGATCGATGTCGAAGCCGACGAGCGTGCCGTCGGGTGCGAGCGATTCGAACGGCGCGTAGCTGGGATCGACGCCGAGGCGCAGGACGGCCGGGTCTTTCGCGGCGGCGGCGCCGGCCGTCAGCGCGAGCGCGACGGCGATGACGAGCTTTTTCATGATTGTCTCCTTACCGATTGATGTCGTTGTGGGGTGAAGCGAAGGTGCGGCCGATGGGCGTGACGGCCCGCGCCCGGCCATGCGCGGGCGGCTGGACGAGCGCCGCAAGCGGCCGGCGATCGTCCGGATCAGGGAATCCGGTGGTGCGGTATCAGCGCGCGGCGCCGGTGACGCGCGCCATGCTGCGCCGGTAGCCGGCGGGCGAGAACGTGGCGTTCAGCGCGGCCATTGACGCGATCACGCCGAGATGCATCCACCACGCGATCGCGAAGCCGCCGCCGGCGTCGCGCAGCCAGCCGATCAACCACGGGCTCGCGGCGACGGTCAGGAAGCCGACGCCCTGCACGAACGCGGCGAGCGCACCCGCGAGCCGCGCATCGGGCAGGTGATCGAGCGTGACGATCAGGCTCATCGAGAAGAAGCCGCCGAGCCCGATGCCGACGCTCGCGACCCACACCCACGGCGCGAGCGCGGGCATCGTCGCGAAGCCGGCGAAGCCGGCCATCTGCAGCGCGAGCGTGAGCCACAGCACCGGGCGGCGATCGTGCGAACGTTTCGCGAACATCGGCATCGCGAGCGCGCCGGCCGCCTGGAACAGCGCCATCCACGCGAGCAGGTTGCCGCTCGCCTGCGGGTTCATGCCGACGCTGCGATAAAACGCGGGCAGCCACGCGACGAGGCTCGCATAGCCGCTGTTGCTGAGGCCGAAGAACAGCGCGAGTTGCCATGCGCGCGGAATGCGTACGAACGCGGCGACGGGCGCCGATGCCGCCGCCGCATGCAGCGCGTCGCGCGGCGCCTTCGCGCGCCACAGCGCGAGCGTGACGAGCGCGGGCACGGCCCACACGGCGAGCGACAGATGCCAGCCGCCGTGCGCGGCGAGCCACGGACTCGCGACCGCGCCGAACGCACCGCCGCCGACCAGCGCGGCCGAATAGAGGCCCATCGCGAGCGGCAGCCGGTCGACGAACCAGCGCTTGGCGAGGCCCGGCGCGAGCGACTGCACCACGGCGACGCCCGCACCCGCGACGATTGCCGTGACGGCCAGTCCGGTGCTGCCGTCGCTCCACAGGCGCGCGGTACAACCCGCGGCGATCAACGCCAGCGCGGCGAGCAGCGCGCGCTGCTCGCCGACGCGCCGCGCGAGCCCGACGCCGATGCCGGCGACGACACCCATCAGCACGAACGGCAGCGTGGTCAGCAGCGCCGCGGCGCGGAAACCGAGGCCCGTGTCGGCACGCACGAGGTCGAGCACGGGGCCGAACGCGGTCAGGAACGGACGCAGGTTGAGCCCGGCCAGCACCAGCAGCGCGAGCGCGCCATAGGACACGGAAGCCGCATGCGGGCGGGAAACGGCTTGCGCGGTGCCGGGGTCGGTCATCGGAATGCTCCAGAGGGGGCCGGTGGCCCTGTGATGCGATGCCGAAAGGGTAAAGGCGCGCTCGTCCAGGTGAAAATTAAATATTCGACTGGCAATCAGTGCGGTTTGCGATGGCGCGGCGCCGCGTGACGGGGCCGGATGGGCAAGGTGCAGCGCGCGTGCATGACGGGCGCGCAGGATGCACGCCCGTTTCCGCGATCCTTCATTCGACCGGATGCAGATCCTGCAGCAAGGTCGGCACGAGCTCCGACACGGTCGGATGGATGTGCATCGCGCGGCTGATCGTCGTGTACGGCGCGCCGGCGGCCATCACGTCGAGCATGCCGTGCACGACCTCGTCGCCGGTCACGCCGAGGATCGACGCGCCGAGAATCGCATGGCTGTCCGCGTCGACGATCACCTTCATGTAACCCAGGCTCTCGCCTTTTTCCACCGCACGGCCGACGCGCGTCATCGGCCGCGTGCCGACCAGCAGCCGGCGGCCGGTCTGCTTTGCTTCCGCGAGCGTCATGCCGATGCGGGCGAGCGGCGGATCGATGTACATCGCGTACGCGTTGATGCGGTCGGACACCTTGCGCGGATCGTTGTCGAGCAGGTTGGCCGCGACGATCTCGTAGTCGTTGTACGCGGTATGCGTGAACGCGCCGCGCCCGTTGCAGTCGCCGAGCGCCCAGATGCCGGGCACGCTGGTGCGCAGCTGGTCGTCGACCGTGATGTAGCCGCGCGCGTCGGTCGCGACGCCGGCCCGCTCGAGCCCGAGATCGTCGGTGTTCGGCACCCGGCCGACCGCGAGCAGCAGGTGCGAGCCCGCGACCTCGCGGCGGCCGCCGGTGCAGTCGAGACCGACCGCGACACCGTCGCCGTCGCGCCGTGCGTTCAGGCAGTTCGCGTCGAGCTGCACGTCGATGCCTTCGTTCTCGAGAATCTCGCGCACGGCCTGCGACACGTCCTCGTCCTCGCGATGGATCAGGCGCGCGCCTTTCTCGACGATCGTGACCTTCGAACCGAAGCGGCGATACATCTGGCCGAATTCGAGCCCGACGTAGCTGCCGCCGATGATCACGAGATGCTCCGGCAGGAAGTCGACGTCCATCATCGTCGAGTTGGTCAGATAGGGCACCGAGTCGAGGCCCGGCATCGGCGGGATCTGCGCGCGTCCGCCGACGTTGATGAAGATGCGTTCGGCCTCGAGCACGTCGTCGCCCACGCGCACCGCATCGGGCCGCTCGAATCGGGCATGACCCTGAAACACCGTCGTGTGGTCGAGCCCGCGCACCCATTGCTCGACGTTGTGGTTCGAGCGGCCGGAGATCCGGTCCTTGCGCGCCTTCACGGCCTTCATGTCGACGCTGACGGGGCCGACCGACACGCCGTATTCTTCCGCGCGCCGCGCGAGTTGCGCCGCATACGCGCTTGCGATCAGCGTCTTGGTCGGGATGCAGCCGGTGTTCACGCAGGTGCCGCCGAAGCGGCCGCGTTCGACGATCGCGACTTTCATGCCGGCGCCGGCGAGCCGTGCGGCGAGCGGCGGCCCGGCCTGGCCCGTGCCGATGACGATCGCATCGAAGTGTTGCGTCATGACGTCCTCCTGCGCTGGTTCAACGTGGGAAGGGACCACGCGCAAGCCGCATGCCGCGCCGGCGCGCGCCCGAACGACGACGAGCGCTTATGGTAGACCGGTTGGCGGGGGGAGGCGAGTCGCGCGGATGCGGGCGACGCGGAACATTGTTCATGACGGCCGGCAGGCTTCATGGCCGGCGGCAACGCGGCTGCGCGCCGGTTGAGGATTGCGCTGCGCGGGTCCTTCAGTCCTTGCGCCGCCATTGGCCGAACGATACCGGCCGGTGCGCATCGGCGCGCGTGACGGTGACCTGGTCGGGCTGGTCGTCGAGCGGAAACGATTCGGTGTAGATCTCGCTGGAGAACAGCCAGCCGCGGGTGCGCGGGTCGTAGCGGAACGTCACGAAGTCGCTCCAGTGTTGCCCGCAGGCGACGAAGTTCTGCACGGTGAAATAGCGGCCTTTCACCGCGAGGCCGCTGTCGGCGGCGTCTTCGGGATCGAACGGATCGCACTGGCCGCCTTCGTTCGCGCGCAGGACGACGTGGTCGTTGCGCGCGGCGAGCCGGTATGCGCGATCGGGCTGCTCCTCGAAGATCAGCAGCGGGCGCGGCGACGGCTGCGCGCGCGTATCGGCGTCGCGATGCACGACGACGAGCAAGCTGCGCCGTCCGTTGCCGAGGTCCGGCCCTTCCTGCGCGACGAGCGGCCGGTAGCCGGACGGCAGTTGCGTCGCGACCGATGGCGGCAGGCCGCCGGCGCGTGCGCCGGACGACAGCGCGGCGAGCAGCGCAACCAGGGCGCAGCGTGCGGTGGCGCTCATCACAGATCCCGCCCGAGGAACTCGGTGCCCGGCACGGGATTGAACGCGACCGGTGGCGCGGGCGTGAAGCCGAGCGAACCATACAGTTGCCTTGCGGCGACGAACTCGGGCAGCACGTCGAGGCACATCCGCGCATAGCCGGCCGCCTTTGCGTCGCGCAGCAGCCGTTCGACGAGCTGGCGGCCGGCGTTCAGCCCGCGCGCGTCGGGACGCACGTAGACGCGCTTCATCTCGCACGTCGTCGCGTCGATTTCCCGAAACGCCGCGCAGCCGACCGCGCGCTCGCCGTGCCATGCGAGCAGCAGTTGCCCGCGCGGGGCCGCGTATTTGCCCGGCAGCGCGGCGAGCTCCGGCTCGTAGTCCTGGAACGCGAGGCTGACGGTGGGGCTTGCGATGTACTCGCGGAAGATCGCTTCGACGACGGCGGCATCGTCGGGATAGCGGGCGGCGCGGATCTCGATCATGGGGCGGGGCGCGAGGGCGGGAACGGCAGCCAGCATAGCAGCGCGCGGGCGCTTTCGGCGGGCGGCGAAGCGTGCCAGAATCGTCGGCTTCAGCGTCGGCGATCGATGCAATGCGATTCGATTCTCGATGCGACACGCAGGCGCCGGTGTTTCGGCGCCGTCGACCAAGGAGACTTCGATGACTGCATCGGCTGCCGTACTCGCCATTCTGGCCGCGCTGTGGCTTGGCGCAATGATTCCGGGACCGAGTTTCGTGCTGGTCGCGCGCAATTCGATCGGGCTGTCGCGCCGCGACGGGCTCGCGACCGCGCTCGGCATGGGCGTCGGCGGGATCGCGTTCGGCGGCGTCGCGCTGGCCGGGCTCTACACGCTGCTGCAGGCGGTCGAATGGCTGTACGTCGGGCTCAAGGTGGCCGGCGGCGCATACCTGATCTACATGGCGTCGAAGATCTGGCGCGGCGCCGACCGGCCGATCGCGATGGACGACCCGCAGGCCGTCGTCGCCGGCAGCGCGCGCAAGTCGTTCTGGACCGGCCTCACGACCCAGTTGAGCAATCCGAAGACGGCGATCTGGTACGGCAGCATCTTCGCGGCGCTGTTGCCGCAGCATCCGCCGCTGTGGTGCTACCTGGCGCTGCCGCCGCTCGTGTTCGGCGTCGAATTCGGCTGGTACACGATCGTTGCGCTGTGCTTTTCGACCCGCCGGCCGCGCGAACTCTACCTGCGCGCGAAGAAGTGGGTCGACCGCGTCGCGGCCGGCGCGATCACGCTGCTCGGCCTGCGGCTGATCCTGAACGCGCCGAAAGCGGGGATCTGACGGCAGGCGGTGCCACTCGCGCGCACCGCCGTTTCATTCCCGACGGGCATGCCGGTGCGGCCGGTCATTCCGGCCGGTGGCGGGACGGTCCGAGCCGGGCGATTCTTTTGGGCCCATCCGCGCCGTCCGCCCCGTCCATCAGCCCATCAGCCCATCCGCCCATCCGCCCATCCGCCCATCCGCCCATCCGCCCATCCGCCCATCCGCCCATCCGCCCATCCGCTCATCCGCTCATCCGCTCATCCGCCCAATCCGCCCAATCCGCCCGCGCGAGCGCGCGTCACACCGCCGGAAACCGCTCCAGCAGCGCCGCGAACCGCGCCTCGTCCGGAAACGCCTTCACTTCATATCGCACCGGCCGATGCGCGGTGGCCGTCATCAGGTCGCCGCACGCGTCCCGCAGCGCGGCCATCGGCACGTGCGCCGACTGCCGCGTCGCTTCCCGGTAGAGCACGACGATGTCGGTCTCGGGCAGCAGCGTCGGCACGCCGTCGCTCCACACGCTGACACTGAACAGCTCGCCGTTCTGCCGCCGATACACGGTGTAGGTCGCCACGAAGATGTCGGTGCCGTCCCGCTTGTGCAGGTCGTCCAGCTGCGTGCGTTGATCCTGGTAGTCGCCGGCGAGTTCGTCCACGCGCAGCGCGTGCAGCTTCGCCTCCAGTCCTGCCGGGATGAAGTTCCGCCATGCGGCGCCGTCCCAGCGCAGCATCAGCGGCGGCAGCGGACGCGGCTGCGCGCGCGCGTGTTCGGCGAGTTCGACCATCGTCGCGAGCCCGGCCGTGTTGCGGTCGCCGGTGAGCAGCAGCACGGCCCGGTTCGGCGCCATCACCACCGGCGCGCCGGAGATCGGCTGGCGATGCAGCAGGTCGGTCAGCAGCAGTCGCGCCGCGTCGTAGTAGTCGCCGAACTGCGACAGGAACACGCCGTCGCGCAACGCGACCCACGGTGCCGACGACGCGCCGCGCAGGTTGTCGATCGCGATGTCGCAGGCGGCGTCGAAGCTGACGCCCCATTCGGCGAGCCGCGCGCTCGTCAGCCGCGCGACGCTGAATTCGCCGTCGTACGCGATGCCGATCTCGAGGTTCTCGCACAGTGGCCGGAACGCCACCTCCGACGCTTCGGGCTGTCCGGCGAGCTGCAGTGCGACCGTGCCGCGCTCGGTCGCGCTGCGGATCACGGGGCGCAGCCGCGCGCGCACGTCCGCGAAGTTCGCCGGAATCTCGTGCTGCATCATCGCGTTCGCCTGGCGCAGCAGCGTCGCTTCGCGCTCGGTGGGCTTCGCGTCCGCGTAATCGCGGAACAGGTTGTGGAGGTTGATGATGTTCGACGGGGCATCGGCTTGCACGAGACGGCCCTTGTCGTGTTCGTGAAGCCACTCGCGCGTGTCGCCGGTCGCGCGCAGCGCGGCGATCAGGCGTTCGGCGAAGTCCTGCCGGGTGGGCGGTTTGCTGAAGCGCTCGCGCAGGCGCGCGACGAAGTCGGAAATCATCGTATGCGGTCGGGCGGGCCCGTCTGTTATTGATCTCTCGTTGTCATGGGCGGCGCCACCCGTCTCCCTTGGGGGCGCGCGCTGCGACCCGCCGATATCGGCCGGATACCCGGAATGCGGCCGGTGGCGGCCCGCGCGCCGGCTGCATGGCGGCGCGGGCCCGCGTCGGACGCGATTCGCGTGGCGGGTGTCGCGATGGTACCGCACGTCCGTGATGGAAACGCGTGTGGTGAACGTTTGTTGATGCACAGGCGAGAGCACCGAGCCCCGAACCCCGAACCGGCCCGCGCCGGCCCGCGCCGGCTCTGGAACGCGGCCCGACTCGTCGCCTGACCCACGCCGGCGCTGGCGAAAACCCCGACGACCGCCCCGCGAGCCTTGTGCGGCGGGCGTTCGCGCCGGTTGCGCGGCGTGCCGTGCCGGGCCGCTTCCCCGATTCTGGCGGCCGACCTCCCGACGACGTGTAAACTGCTGCCTTTTTTGACGGTTTGCAGCATGGTGCAAGCACCCCCGCGCCCGGCACTGAGCGGCCCGACGCTCGTCCGGCTGCTCGCGCGCCTGACCGATGCCGACGTCGCGGAATCCCGGCAGACGCTGTCGGACCGCCTGAGCCAGTGGCTCGGCTGGACCGACGCGATCACGCTGTCGTCCGCGCTGAATGCGAGCCCGCCCGGCGTCGCGGCCGGCGTGCGCGGTTACGACGCCGAGCGCGACTGCGCGCGCGTGCGTCACGACCTCGCGCAGGCGATCACGGCCGCCCACCGTCCGCGTACGCGGCGGCGCCCCGGCGAAATGCCGCCGCCGCCCGCCGACACGGCGGACTTCGCGGATTTCCGCCAGAGCTGTCTGTCCCTGCAGCAGGAAATGGAAACGGCGATCGGCCAGTTGCGAGGCCGCCTGCGGGTCGCGCTGGCCGCGCGCGCGTCCGGGATGGCGCGGCTCGCGGCGCTCGACGCGATCATGGAGCGCGTGCTCGGCGCGCGCGAGCGCAGCCTGCTGTCCGCCGTGCCCGCGCTGCTCGGCACGCGCTTCGAGCGGCTGCGCGACGCGGAACGGCAGGCGCTGGCCGACGCGCAAGCGGCGGCCGCTGCCGATCCCGACGGCGACGCTCCGCCCGCCGCGGCGATCGTGCCCGGCACGTGGCTCGACACGTTCCGCAACGAGATGCAAAGCATCCTGCTCGCCGAACTCGAAGTCCGGTTTCAAACGGTAGACGGGCTGCTCGCGGCCCTTCGTACCTGCTAATCCCTACGCTATGTCCAGAATTCGTCTTGATCTCGTTGTCTTCATCGCCGGCCTGCTCGCAGTGTGCTGGATCGGCGTCGGCTATGTCGCGTCGAACCCGCTCGCGACGGCCGTCACGCTGCTGATCGGCGCGTGCTACGTCGCCGGTGCGTGGGAGCTGCGGCGCTACCGGCAGGCGACCGCCACGCTGTCGCGCGCGGTGGCCGGGCTGACCGAACCGCCGGCGCAGCTCGACACCTGGCTCGACACGCTGCCCGCGGGCCTGCGCGGCGCCGTGCGGGCGCGCGTCGAAGGCGCGCGCGTCGCGCTGCCGGGCCCGTCGCTGACGCCGTATCTCGTCGGCCTGCTCGTGCTGCTCGGCATGCTCGGCACGTTGCTCGGGATGGTCGTCACGCTGAAGGGCACGGGCGCCGCGCTCGAAAGCGCGACCGACCTCGACGCGATCCGCGCGTCGCTGATCGCGCCGGTGAAGGGCCTCGGCTTCGCGTTCGGCACATCGATCGCGGGCGTCGCGACGTCGGCGATGCTCGGCCTCCTGTCCGCGCTCGTGCGCCGCGAACGGCTCGACGCGGGCCAGCAACTCGACGCGAAGATCGCGACGACGCTGCGCGTGCATTCGTCCGCACACCAGCGCGACGAATCCTTCCGGCTGCTGCAGCGCCAGGCCGACGTGATGCCGGCCCTGGTCGACCGGCTGCAGACGATGATGACGACGCTCGAGGCGCGCAGCGTCGCGCTGCACGATCGCCAGATCGAAAGCCAGCAGGCGTTCTTCGATCGGACCGAGCGCGCGTATGCGGGCCTGGCGTCGAACGTCGGCGATGCGCTGAAGGAAAGCGCCGCCGAAAGCGCACGCGTCGCCGGTGCCGCGCTGCAGCCGGTCGTCGCGGCGACGATGACGGGGCTCGCGCAGGAGATGGCCGCGTTGCGCGACACCGTGACGGGCGCCGTGCAGCGTCAGCTCGACGGGCTGACCGACGGTTTCGAGAAGACCACCGGGAACGTGACGGCCGTCTGGAACCGCGCGCTCGACGAGCAGCGCCGCGCGGGCGACGCCGTCGCGCAGCAATTGCAGACGACGCTCGGCCAGTTCACCGACACCTTCGCGCAGCGGTCGACGGACCTGCTCGACGGCGTCGCGACGCGCCTCGAATCGACCGAAAGCCGGCTGTCCGACGCGTGGCGCAATGCGCTCGCGCGCCAGGAGCAGGTCGGCGCGACGCTGGCCGCCCAGCATGCGCAGGCGCTCGGCGAAGCTGCCGCGACCTTCGAGCGGCATTCCGGCGCGGCGCTCGCCGCGATGCGCGAGTCGCATGCGGGGCTGCAGACGCAACTGGCCGCGCGCGACGAGGAACGCCTGGCGGCGTGGAATGCGTCGCTGACGGCGATGGCCGCGAAGCTCGGCGACGAATGGCAGCGCGCGGGCGCGCACAGCGCGGGCCGTCAGCAGGAAATCTGCGATGCGCTGGCGCAAACGACGCGCGATCTCGCGGCACAGGCGTCTACGTTCGAACAACGTTCGAGCGATTTGCTGTCGACGATCCGCGACTCGCACACGGGGCTGCAAACGCAACTCGCGGCACGCGACGAGGAACGCCTGTCCGCATGGAACGACTCGCTCGCCGCGATGGCGACGAAGCTCGGCGACGAGTGGCAGCGCGCGGGCGTGCACAGTGCGGGCCGTCAGCAGGAAATCTGCGATGCCCTTGCACAAACCACGCGCGATCTGACCGCACAAGCAGCGACGTTCGAGCAACGTTCGAGCGACCTGTTGTCGACGATTCGCGAATCGCACACGGGCCTGCAGACGCAACTGGCCGCACGCGACGAAGAACGCCTGTCGGCATGGAACGATTCGCTGGCCGCGATGGCGGCAAAGCTCGGCGACGAGTGGCAGCGCGCGGGCGTGCACAGTGCGGGCCGTCAGCAGGAAATCTGCGACGCCCTTGCACAAACCACGCGCGATCTGACCGCACAAGCAGCGACGTTCGAGCAACGTTCGAACGACCTGCTTGCGACGATTCGCGATTCGCACACGGGGCTGCAAACGCAACTGGCCGCACGCGACGAAGAACGCCTGTCGGCATGGAACGATTCGCTGGCCGTGATGGCGGCGAAGCTCGGCGAAGAGTGGCAGCGCGCGGGCGTACACAGCGCGGGCCGTCAGCAGGAAATCTGCGACGCGCTGGCACAGACGACGCGCGATCTGGCGGCACAAGCGTCCACGTTCGAACAACGCTCGAACGACCTGCTGTCGACGATCCGCGATTCGCACGCCGGCCTGCAAACGCAACTGGCCGCGCGCGACGAAGAACGCCTGTCGGCATGGAACGACTCGCTCGCCGCGATGGCCGCCGCGCTGCGCGACGAATGGGCGCAGACGAGCGCGCAGGCCGCGACGCGCCAGCAGGACATCTGCGACACGCTGACCCGCACCGCGAACGACATCACCGCGCAGGCGCAGGTGCATGCAAGCGACACGATCAACGAAATCTCGCGCCTCGTGCAGGCCGCATCGGAAGCGCCGAAGGCCGCGGCCGACGTCGTCGCCGAATTGCGCCAGCGCCTGTCCGACAGCATGGTGCGCGACACCGCGATGCTCGAGGAGCGCAGCCGCCTGCTCGCGACGCTCGAGACGCTGCTTGGCGCGGTCAATCACGCGTCGACCGAACAGCGCACCGCGATCGACGCACTCGTGAGCGCGTCGGCCGACCTGCTCGAGCGTGTCGGCGCGCGCTTCAACGACGCCGTCGATGCTGAAACGCGCAAGCTCGATTCGGTCGCCGCACAGGTCACGGCGGGCGCGGTCGAGGTCGCGAGCCTCGGCGATGCGTTCGGCGCGGCCGTGCAGGTGTTCGGCGAGTCGAACGACAAGCTGCTGAACCACCTGCAACGCATCGAGGCCGCGCTCGAGAAATCGCTCGCGCGCAGCGACGAGCAGCTCGAGTACTACGTCGCGCAGGCGCGCGAGGTGATCGACCTGAGCATGATGTCGCAGAAGCAGATCGTCGAGGACCTGCAGCAGATCGCCGGTCGGCGGGCATCGGTCGGAGCGTAACGCATGCACGACGAAATCGACGACGGCGCGCCTTCCGCGCCGGTGTGGCCCGCGTTCGCCGACCTGATGTCGGTGCTGCTCGGCGCGTTCGTGCTGGTCCTCGTCGGCGTGATCGGCATGCAGTTGCAGCTCACGTCGAAGCTCGAGGAAGCCGTGCGCGCGCGCCAGCAGGAAGCGCAGCAGCGCAAGTCGCTCGAGGAGGCGCTGGCCGGGCCGCTCGCGGCCGGTCGCGTCACGCTCGTGAACGGCCGCATCGGCATCAGCGGCAACGTGCTGTTCGCGCTGAACTCCGACCAGTTGCAGCCCGAGGGCCGCGATCTGTTGAAGACGCTGGCTGCGCCGCTGGCCGCCTACCTGAAGACGCGCGACGAGATCCTGATGATCAGCGGCTTCGCCGACGACCAGCAGGTGCGTGCCGGCAACCGCCAGTTCGCGGACAACTGGGAACTGTCGGCCAAGCGCGCGCTGACGGTCACGCGTGCGTTGATCGACGCCGGCGTGCCGGCGAAGTCGGTGTTCGCGGCCGCGTTCGGTTCCGAGCAGCCGGTCAGCTCGAATGCGGACGATGAAGGCCGCGCGAAGAACCGTCGCGTGGAGATCGCGCCGGTGCCGCGCAAGACCGCGTCGAGCGGAGGGAAGGCGAAGTGACGGACGACGCGACGCACGTGCGCGCGACGCTCGACGCGTGGCGCGAGCAGGGTGCCGACCGGCTCGATCCGGTGCGCTTCCATCGGCTCGACGCGCTCGAGAAGCGCGCGGCCGCGCTCGACGGCGATGCGCGCGCGTTGCTCGATGCGCGGCTCGCGATGCTGCTGGAAGGGTTTGCGCAGATCGTCGCGCGAGCCGGTGAAGCGGCAGCCGCCGGCTCAGCGGCGCAAGCGAACGCGCAGGCGCCTGCGCGTGGTGCGATCGGCGGGCTCGTCGAGCGCCTCGCGCGCGATGCACAGGCTGACCGGCGCGGGATCGATCCCGCGCTGATCGACTACTTCCGCGCGATGTGGTCGAAGGTCCGCACCGAACAGCAGTACCGCCAGTCGCTCGACCAGGTGCCGCGCAACGCGGGACCGCTCAATTCGAACAGCCTCGTGCACCGGTCGCTCGCGACGATGCGCGAGCTGTCGCCGGAATACCTGCAGCAGTTCCTGTCGTACATCGATGCGCTGGCATGGCTCGAGGATCTGGCCGGCGGCGGCGCGCAGCCGGAGAAGGAGGCGCCGCGCGCGAAAGCCGCGAAGACGCTGAAACCGGCGAAGAAGACCACGCGCACCAAGGCGCGATAACGCACGCGATTGCGTCGCGCCGATCGTTGTCTAGCGAGCGGTCGCCTGCTCGTCGATCGCCGCGCGCAGCGCGTGCAACGCGTCGGTCAGCGCCGATGCGAACGGCGGATGCGCGGCGATGCCCGCCGCGTCGAGCCGGCTGCCGAGGATCGGCAGCGCGATCGACGCGCGCTCGACGATGCACGCCGACATCACCGACAGCGTTTCCCGCAGCGCCGCGTCCGCATGCGTCGCGCGCGGCGACGCGTTCAATACCGCGACCGGCTTGTATACGACGGCCTCGCATCCCACGACCCAGTCCAGCGCGTTCTTCATCACGCCCGTCACGCCGTGCGCGTATTCCGGGCTCGCGATCAGAACGCCGTCCGCGGCGTTCAGCCGCTCGATCAGGTCGCGCACCGCGGCCGGCGACGGAAATTCGCTATCGGGGTTGAACAGCGGAAACTCGCCGAGACGATCGAAACGCGTGATGCGCATCCCGCGCGGCGCAACGCGGGCGGCTGCGTCCAGCAGCGCCGCGTTGTACGACTGCGCACGCAGGCTGCCGCACAGCGCGACGATGTCGATGCGGCGCTCGGAATCGGTTCGGGTTTCGGTAGCCATCGAGGAGCGTAGGGGTGGGAGTCTTGCGCGGCGACGGCGCGCGGATCCGCGGGATTATCGCATCGGCGCGTGAGCGACGTGCCGCGCGTCGGCGACGCGGCGCAGGTGATGCGATTCGCGTCCGTTCTGCGGCAACTGCGTGTTTTGACGCCGGGTGGCAACCGTGTCGCGCATCCCGGTTGCCCGTGCCAGGTCACCGAGTGTCCATCCGTTGCCGAGCAACAGGCGGCGCGTATGCAGCGCACCGTAGACGTCGTCCGAGACGGTTTCGCCGAGATAGCGCAGCGCGCGGCCTTCGACGTCGACGAAGCCGTGCCGGTAGTCGTGCGCGAGCGCGGTCCACAGCTGTGCCGCGCCGACCGATTGGCGTGCGCCACTGATCAGGCAGAGACCCGCGTCGAGTCCCCATCGATACAGCGTCGTCGCAAGCCCCTTGCGTTGCGCGGACCCGCGCAGCCGCGTATGCGGCGCGCGCAGGTAGCGGTCCGCGCGGCGCGGCAGTTCGGGAAGCCGGTTGAAGATCGTGTAGCCGGCGAGCTGCCGCGCCGACGGATCTTCGACGTAAAGGAAATATTCGCCGTCGGCCTCGCGGTGGCGGACGATCAGGCCCGAGTCGCCGAGCGCGACGGCCGGCAGGCCGTGCAGGCGATGGCCCGGCTGGTTCAGACGCGCATGGAGCATGTCGAGTTCATCGTCGATGTCGTGCTGGGAATGCTGTACGTCGATACGCATGGCAAAAGGCGCCCGTCCCGGGCGCATCGAGAAAGGGGTTCATCGCAAACGGGAAAGGAAATGGCAGCGGCCCCCGGGCTCGACGAGCGAGCCGGGGCCGCGAATCAGCTGGGGATGTGCTGGAAACCGGCGGCGATCGCGGCGAGGCCCGCGATGCAGAGTGCGAACAGGATCAGGACTTTGTGGATCACGCCTCTCTCCTCATGTACGCGCGGCGCCGAACGGCGGTGCCACGGAGACGGTGATGGCGGGCACGGCCCGCGCGGCCGTCGTGCGGGACGACGGTCGAAGGTCCGGGCGGCAGGCGCGCGGACGGTCAGCACCATACGCGACGGGAACGGGGCGGGCAACCGGACGGCGGGAGAAAAGCGACGAAACGCGGGGAATCGAGGGTGTTTCGCGACAATCGGTCGCAAGGGGCGGGCGTGTCGACGTCGCGTGCCGGCGTTTGTCTCGAAATCACGTCCGCTTCATGGCAAACGGATTTCACCAGGATCGGACCACGGGAGCGGGCCCGTCCACGGATCGCCGAGCCGCAACGACCTTCTTCACCCGGTGGTTGCGGCGATCTCCTAGTGTTGCCGCCTCACCCCGCCTTCCGCACCCCGAACGCCTGCCTGATCCGCGCGAACAACCCATGCTGCGCGATCCATTCCGCGTACGCGCGATATTCAGGATCACGCATCAAATGACGTTCCTCCGTCTTCGCCCGCGTGTAGTAGATCAGATTGACCGCGACGAGCCCCGCGCAGTGCATCAGCCCGACCTGCCAGCCGAGCGGCTCGACGAATGGCACCGACACCATCCAGTACGACAGGTTCTTCGTGATGTACGCCGGATGCTTCGTGAAACGATACGGGCCCGACGTGATGATCCCGCGGTTCGTGAGGTTCGAGAAACGCAGCCCGAACGAGATCGTCGACAGCGCATAGGTCATCAGCAGCAGGATGATCACCGCGCCCCAGATCACGCGCAGCGTCGGCGCGGACAGCAGCCAGTTGTCCCAGAACAGCGAGCCTTCGTAGCGGATGTAGTTGTTCGAGATCAGCGACCAGAACGGCTGGTAGCACATCAGCGCGGCGACCCAGCCGAGCGTGGTCGGCTCGACGGTGCGCACGTGGCTGTCGAGGATGCGGAACGTGCACAGGTAGCCGACGGTGCCGAACATCAGGTCCATCGTGAACGACAGGTCGTATAGGAACACGAAGGTCGCGATCGTCATCGGCGCGTTCACTGCGTGCGCAAGCGATGCGCTCAGGTGATCGGCGTCCTTCGACAGGTAGACCGTCATCAGCGGCAGGAAGAAAGCCTTCACGCCCCAGCCGGCGAGCATCTCGCGCACGGGCTGCCAGCTCGCTGGCGGCTCGCGGCGGAACAGGTAGCGGCCCCACAGCAGGTACGCGTCGTCGGTCTCGCGCTGGTGGCGATCCATCCACGCGAAGTAGAACGGCGCGGCGACGATCACGTACGGCGCGAGCGAGCGCAGCAGCGACCAGAACGGCAGGTAGAACGCGCCGTGATATTCGGGCAGCAGCCAGTAGATCGCGGCGATGCCGGCGTAGATCGACGTCAGCGCGCCGAGCCGCGTCGCGACGCGAGCGAGCCCGAGCGGGCGCACGGCCTGGCGCGACAGTCCCGCGCTCGGGCGCAGATAGACGCGCGAGATGAAGATTTCGTGCAGCGCGATCGTGCCGATGATCGCGAGGCTGGCGACGACCGCGCGCGTGGCCGCATCGAGGCTCGGCTGGTCGCGCGTGATCCACAGCGCGAAGAGACCGGCCGCGATGCCGAGCAGGCCGGCGCGGAACGGCGTGGCGGAACGGGGCGGGCGGTCCTGGACCGCGGCGATGCCGTCGAGCGTGGAATTCATGATCGGATCCTCGTCGGGATGACGGCCGGCGCCCCCGCTTGGCGGGTGGCGCCGGCCATCGGCCGGGCTTTGGATTGGTATGTGCCCGGCCATTGGCCTGTGGTTCTGATACGTGACGCGTTACTTCTTCGGGGCGGTGCCGAGCAGGCCGCCGAGCAGGTTCGTCACCGGTGCCAGCAGGTTGGTCGCGCCAGCCGCGGTGCCGCCGTTCGAACTGCCGGTCAGGCCGGCCGTGACGGTGCCGCTGCCGGACGGCGTCGTCACCGTGCCGGCCGCGCCGCCCGGGCTGGCCGTGCCGACTGCGCCGAGCGTGCCGGCCGCCGACGTCAGCGAGCCCGTCAGCGTGCCGACCGGGCCGTTCGTCAGCGCACCGCCGAGGTTGCCGGTCAGGTTGCCGCCCGGCGTCGTGACCGTGCCGGTGAGGCTCGCGCCAAGCGGCGTCAGCGAGTTGACGAGGCCGGTGACCGGTGCCAGCAGGCTGCCGGCGCCCGAGCTGCTGGTACCGCTCGTGCCGCTGGTGCCGCCCGTACCGCTCGAACCGAGGCCGCCGAGGGCGCCCGTCACCGTGCCGAGCAGGCCCGTGATCGGCGCGAGCGGGCCGCCGCTGGTGCCGCTCGTCCCGCTGGTGCCGCCGGAGCCGCTCGAACTGCTGCCGCCGCCGAGGGCGCCCGTCAGCGAACCGAGCACGCCCGTGATCGGGGCGAGCGGGTTGGTGCCGCTGCTGGAACTGCCGCTGGACAGCAGGCCGCCGGTCGACGACACCGTGTTGCCGAGCTGGGACACGCTGCCGCCCGCGCTCGTGCCGACCGGGTTGCCGGTCGCGTTGCCGACCTGCGTACCGGCGAGGCCGAGGCCGCTGCCGAGCGTGTTCAGCAGGCCGCTGAGCGGGGCGCCGAGCAGGGTCGCGTTGCCGAGCGTCTGCGTGGCGCCAGGCGTCGTGACGCCGCCTGTCAGCGTGTTGGTGATCGGGTTGATCACGCTGCCGAGTTGCGTCTCGAGTTGCTGGACCGGCGCGCTGTTCAGCGCCGTGTTGAGCGCCGATGCGGTGGAGTTGACCGCGGTGCCGACCGTGTTGACGAGACTGCCGACCAGGGTCGTCGCCGGCGCGAGCGGCGCCAGCGGACCGGTGCCGAGGCTCGTCACCGCGTTGCCGAGGTTGTTGACGGCGCCGCCGGCGCCGGTCAGCAGGCCGGTGGTCGACGTGAGCGTCGGGCCGAGCGGGTTCGGCGACACGCCGATCGAGCCAAGGCCGGCCGCGACGCCGTTGCCGAGCGACTGCACGCCGCTGCCGAGGCTGGTGACCGCATTGCCGATGCTGGTGGCCGTCGTCGGGTTCGTGCCGGGGACCTGTACGCCGCCGACCTGCGACCCGCCGTTCGCGATCGTCGTGCCCAGGGCCGTGACGAGCGTGCCGGTTTGCTGGAGGACGTTGCCGAGCGGGGTGGCGCTGGTGCCGGAGGTGCCTGAAGTACCGGAAGTGCCTGAAGTGCCGGACGTGCCCGAGGTGCCGGAAGTGCCCGAGGTGCCCGAGGTGCCGGAGGTGCCCGACGTACCGGAGGTGCCCGACGTACCGGAGGTGCCCGACGTACCGGAGGTGCCCGACGTGCCGGAAGTGCCTGACGTACCGGAAGTGCCCGACGTGCCGGAAGTGCCCGACGTGCCGGAAGTGCCGGAAGTGCCCGAGGTGCCGGAGGTGCCCGACGTGCCCGACGTGCCCGAGGTGCCGGAAGTGCCGGAGGTGCCCGACGTGCCGGAAGTGCCCGAGGTGCCGGAGGTGCCCGACGTACCGGAGGTGCCCGACGTGCCGGAAGTACCCGACGTGCCGGAAGTACCCGACGTGCCGGAAGTGCCCGACGTACCGGAAGTGCCCGACGTGCCGGAAGTACCCGACGTGCCGGAAGTACCCGACGTGCCGGAAGTACCCGAAGTACCGGAAGTACCCGAAGTACCGGAGGTGCCCGAAGTACCGGAGGTGCCCGACGTACCCGAAGTCCCCGACGAACCCGACGTCCCGGAACTACCGCCGCCGGACGTACCCGACGAGCCGCCGCCGGACGTTCCGGAAGTCCCCGAAGTCCCGGACGTCCCCGAAGTCCCGGACGTCCCCGACGTGCTCGGCTTGATCGACGGCGTGACCGGCCCGTCGACCGAGCCGCAGCCGTACAGCGAGAGCAGCGACAGGACGGCCAGCGATACCGTCGTCTTCTTTAAGTAATGGTGCATGGTGGCCTCGACATTGGAAGTTGTGTCCGGGCCATTACTGCAAATTCCGCGCCATGACATCTTCCGCGCAATGCGCCGGCGCTTTGTTGCGGGAATCGGGAATATCGGCGCGATTTAAACGGAGGAATGGGGCTTTCGCGGGACGGGCGCGCCGGTTGCGCCGCTGTGCGCGCCGTGATGTTCCCGTAAGGTGCCGTAACGCCGGGCTGGATGTTACGTAGCGTTCGGCCCGGTGTTCCGCGTGTGACGCAGCCGGCCGCGCCCCGAGGGCACGGTCTTTGACGAAACGCCCGCGCGCCGCGAACATGACGCGAACCCACCCGGCCGCGGGCGACGCCGAAGCGGCCACGACTTCAGACAGGACACGACATGAGCGAACAGGACAGGGAACAGGGCAAGGCGCGCCGCACCGAAGTCATGGGCGAGGCATTCGTCGAGCGCGCGATGCGCGACCTCGACGGTTTTTCGCGGCCGCTGCAGAACTGGCTGAACGAGCACGCGTGGGGCAGCACGTGGCAGCGCGGCGGCATCGACCTGAAGACGCGCAGCCTCTGTACGTGCGCGATGCTGGCGGCGCTCGGCCGCGGCACGGAACTGAAGGGCCACGTGCGTGGCGCGCTCAACAACGGCGCGAGCCTCGTCGAGATCCGCGAGGTGCTGCTGCACAGCGCGCTGTACGCGGGCGCGCCGGCGGCGGTCGAGGCGTTTCGCAGCGCGCGCGAGGTCATCGCGGAACTCGGGCTGTCGCTGCCCGACGACGAAGCCTGACCGGCGCGCGCCGCGGCGCGGCCGGCAGGCCCGCCGACGCTCAATGCTCGACGTGCGCGCCCTGCACCGGCGCGTCGACCGGCGCGGCGGCGACTTCGAGCAGCCAGTCCGCCGTTGCGTCGGGAATCGTGACCGGCAGCATGTGCCCGCCTTCGACGACCTTCAACCGCACGCGCGCCGACTTCTGCGCGAGCGCTTCGCCGTGCGTGCGCCAGTTCAGGATCGGATCGGCGCGGCCGTACAGCACGTCGACCGGCAGCGCGAGGTTCGCGTAGCGGCGCACCATCGCGGGCAGGTCGACGGGGGCCGACAGCAGGTCGGTCGCCGTCGCGTAGAACACGTGCGGCCGCAGCCCGAGCAGCCCGCCGCCCTTCACCGGGAAGTCGCGCGGCACGGCTTCCGGCGCGAACACCTGATCGACTGCCTTGCGGCCGGTCAGGATCGTCAGCGGGATCGCGAACGTCCACGACACGAAGCGGCGCACCAGCGGCGACGGCAGCATCAGCGGCTTGAACGGTGCCGGCGGCTCGGTCTGCTCGTGCGACAGCGGCGCGATCAGCGCAAGCCGGCTCACGCGCTCCGGATGGTTGAGCCCGACCGCGAGCGCGATCGCGCCGCCGAGCGAATGGCCGACGAGCACGGGCCGGTCGAGCTTCAGCGCGTCGATGAACGCGGCGATCGTGCGGGCCTGCGCGAACACGTTCGCCTGCGAGCCGGCGCCGCGCAGCGAGCGGCCGGCGCCGGGCCGGTCGACGAGGATTACGCGATGGTGCTGCGCGAGGCGCGTGAGCGGCAGGTACGCGAAGTTGCGCCACTGGCCGGCGAGCCCGTGCACGAACACGAGCGGCGGCCCGCTGCCGTACTCGACGTAGTGGATGTGGTCGCCGCCGATGTCGACGAAGCGGCCTTCGGGCGGAAACGCGCGCGTCACGCGACGCGCGACGTAGCCGGAAAACAGCGCGAGCGCGGCGAACATCGCGACGACGCCGAGCAGCACGTTCTGGATCAGGTGAAGCGTATGGCTCATGTCGGCCTCAACGGGTTTCGAGTACGGGTTCGGCGACCGGCGCGGCGGCCGGGCCGGCTTTCGCGCGGCGTTCGAACTGCATGGCCGAATCGGCGAGCCCGCTGAACTTCAGCGACGCGAGATCGAGCACGTAGTTCTGGTGGAACTTCCACGGCTTGCGGTGCCCCTGCTTCGGCAGGATGCCGGCCGCGCGCTGGATGTAGCCCGAGCTCAGGTTCACCGCCGGCACGTCGCCGAGGTCACCGGCGCCGAGCCGCGGCACGCAGGTGTCGTAGCCGTTCGCGCGCATGTGGTTGAGCAGCCGGCACACGTAGCGCGCGATCAGCTCGGCCTTCAGCGTCCACGACGCGTTCGTGTAACCGAACGACGACGCGAGGTTCGGCACGTCGCTGTACATCATTCCTTTGTAGGACACGGTCTGCGGCAAATCGACCGCGCGGCCGTCGACCGTGACGCGCGCGCCGCCGAGCAGCTTCACCTTCAGCCCGGTCGCGGTGACGATCACGTCCGCGTCGAGCTGCTGGCCGCTTTTCAGCTTCAGGCCGGTCGGCGTGAAGCGCTCGATCTCGTCGGTGACGATCGATGCGCGGCCCGCGCGGATCGACTTGAACAGGTCGCCGTTCGGCACGAGGCACACGCGCTGGTCCCACGGCATGTAGCGCGGCGTCAGGTGCTTCGCGACGTCGAAATCGGGGCCGAGCTGCCTGCCGGCCGCGCGGATGATGAACCGCTTCGTCCGCTCGGGCTTGCGGCGCGACACGTTGTACAGGTACATCGTCAGCAGTACGTTCTTCATGCGCACGAGCCGGTGCGCGAGCCGCGACGGCAGCACGCGGCGCAACGCGTTCGCGACCTTGTCGCGGGCGGGCAGCGACACGATGTAGGTCGGCGAGCGCTGCAGCATCGTCACGTGTTTCGCATCGGCCGCCATCGACGGCACCAGCGTGACGGCCGTCGCGCCGCTGCCGATCACGACGACGCGCCGGTTCGCGTACGACAGGTCCTTCGGCCATTGCTGCGGATGCACGATCCGGCCTTCGAACGATTCCATGCCGGCCCAGTCGGGCAGGTAGCCGCCGTCGTAGTCGTAATAGCCGCTGCACATGTAGAGGAAGCGGCACGTGTAGACCAGCGTGTCGAGCGCGCCGTCCCGCATGCGCTCGATGCGCACCGTCCAGCGTGCGCGGTTCGAATCCCAGTCGGCCGCGACCACTTTCTGGCCGTAGCGGATCGTCTTGTCGATGCCGTACGCGCGCGCGGTGTCGCGGATATAGTCGAGGATCGTCTGGCCGTCCGAGATCGCCTTGTCGCTGTGCCACGGGCGGAAGCTGTAGCCGAGCGTGAACATGTCGGAGTCCGAACGGACGCCGGGATAGCGGAACAGGTCCCAGGTGCCGCCGATCGCGTCGCGCGCCTCGACGATCGCGACGCTCGCATGTGGGCAGCGCTTTTTCAGGTGATAGGCGGCGCCGATGCCGGACAGGCCGGCGCCGACGATCAGCACGTCGAGGTCACGGGCGTCGCCCGAGGCGGACGGCGCGTCGCGCCGGTCGGTCGTCGTCGTCGAGGTCATGCGGGATCCTTGGTCGGTGTGGTCGGCCGCGCGGCGGGGGCGCGGGTGCGCTCGAGATTGCGTGCGCGGGCGCGGCGCACGTGGCGCAGCACCAACCGCTGGTAGCCGGCGCCGAGCAGGCGCGCGAGCTTGTCGAGGCGGCGCGCGTCGGCGCCGACCAGCACGCGGCGCGCATTGCGCTCGACGCCGGCGAGAATCTGCCGCGCGGCGTCGTCGGCCGTCGTCGCGTTGATCAGGCGGTTCGCCTGGCGGCGGTGGGTCGCTTCGTCCTGGCCCGTGAGCGCGTGGATGCTGGTGTCGACGCGGCTCGCGTCGACGATGTTGGTCGCGACGCCGCCCGGATGCACGCAGGTCGCGCTGACCGGCGCGCCGTCGAGTTCGAGTTCCATCCGCAGCGCCTCGGTGAAGCCGCGCACCGCGAACTTGGTCGCGTTGTACGCGCTCTGCGTCGGCATCGCGACGAGCCCGAACAGGCTCGACGTGTTGATCACGTGCCCGTCGCCCGACGCGCGCAGGTGCGGCAGGAACGCCTGCGTGCCATGCACGACGCCCCAGAAGTTGATGCCGACGATCCATTCGAGATCGGCGATGCGCGCAGTCTCGGCGCTCGCGGCCAGCGACACGCCCGCGTTGTTGAAGACCAGGTTGACCTTGCCGTGTTCGGCGCGCACGAAATCGGCCCACGCGAACACCGCGTCGCGGTCGGCGACGTCGAGCCGCCGCGTGCTCGTGCGCACGCCGTGCTTCGCGCACGCGGCCGCGGTGGCGGCGAGCCCGACATCGTTGACGTCGGCGAGCGCCACCTCGCAGCCGCGCCGCGCGAGTTCGACCGCGAGGCTGCGGCCCATGCCCGAACCGGCACCCGTGATCGCGGCGACCTTGCCGGAAAACCCCTTCATGCGTCGTTCCTCCCGTTCCGCTTGCGCTGCGTCGGCGGCGTGCCTATTGTGGTGTTATTCGTCACCACTTTAGTTTTCGGGTGTCCTGATGTCAAATAGCGAAATGGAGAAAGCACTCGAAACGGAAAAACGGGGCCGGGCGTACGGCGGCGTGGCGCCCGAGGTGCGGGCCGCCGAGCGGCGCGATGCGTTGATCCGCGCGGCGACGCGCGTGTTCGGCACGGTCGGCTTCCGCAAGGCGACCGTGCGGTCGATCTGCCAGGAAGCGAAGCTCAACGACCGTTATTTCTATGCGGCGTTCGACAGCACCGAGGATCTGCTGCGCTGCACCTACCTGCATCACGCGCAGCAGCTGCACGACGCGGTCGCACGCGCGGTGGCCGAGCGCGGCGGCGATCTGCGCGAAAGCGTCGACGCGGGGCTCGCCGCATTCTTCGGCTTCCTGCGCGATCCATGCGCGGCGCGCGTGCTGCTGCTCGAGGTGATGGGCGTGAGCGCGGATACCGACATGACGTACCAGCGGATGCTGCTCGACTTCGGCAAGCTGATCATGGCGATCGGCGCGGCCCGCGAGGCCACGACACCCGCCGAGCGCACCGAGCAGCGGCTCATCGGGCTCGCGCTGGTCGGCGCGATGACGAACGTCGGCGCGGCGTGGCTGCTCACCGGGTATCGCGACCCGGAGGCTCAGATGGTCGCGAGTTGCAGGAAGGTGCTGCTGGGGACGTTGCGGGAAGCGGGGTAGGCGGTCGGGCGTGTGTATGTCGCGCGCCGTCGCGCGAACGCCGTGCGTAGCTGCAAGGCATTCGCGCAGGAATACGAACTCGCGTCGAGCCTGAATCAGAAGCGATTCAATACGCGAAGGTGCCGCACAAAGCGCTGCTACGCGAAGTTCATGTGATGCGCGGTTGCCCCTTCAATCGTCGGCGCGTCGCACCCGTGTCGCGCGCGCACGCGGCACGGCGGCCGTTGCCGCGATCCTTGCCTTCATCGCGTCGATGAACGCGCGCACCTTCGGCGACGGCAACCGCGTCGACGGATACACCGCATGGATCCCGGCCCGCGCCGAGCGCCACGCGGGCAGCAGCCGCACGAGCCGGCCGGCCGCGACGTCCTCCGCGATCGAGAAATCCGTCAGGAGCCCGAAGCCTCCACCCGCGAGCGCGATCGCACGGCAGGCCGTCGCGGTGTTCGACACGACCGGCGCGACGCAACGCACCGACGCATGGCCGCCGCGCGCGTGGTCGAGTTCGAGCGTATGCGGGCGCGACAGCGTCGACAGCATCACGAACGGCAGCGCGGCGAGCGCGTCCGGGTCGCGCGGCAGCCCGTGCCGCGCGACGAACGCGGGGCTCGCGACCAGCCATTTCTCGTACTCGCCGAGCTGCACCGCGCGATAGTTCGAATCCGCGAGGCGGCCGATGCGGATCGCGACGTCGAGATTGTCCGCGACGAGATCGGCGATGCGGTCGTTCGCGATCAGTTCGACGTCGAGCCGCGGATGCGCGTCGCGCAGCGCGACGACGGCCGGCGCGACGACCAGCGCGCCGTAGTCGATCGGCACGCTCACGCGCAGCGTGCCGCGCAGCGGCCCGGCGTCGGACGACACCGCGTCGAGCGCGCTTTCGGTCGCGCGCACGATGTCGCGGCACGCGTCGTAGAACGCGCGCCCCGCATCGGTCACGCTCAGCCGTCGCGTGGTGCGCACCAGCAGGTTCGCGCCGACTTCGGATTCGAGGCGCTGCATGTGTGTGCTGACGACCGTCTTCGCGAGGCCGAGCCGCTCGGCCGCGGCCGTCAGCGAGCCGGCGTCGACCACCGCGACGAAGATCGCCAGCCGGTTCAGGTTCACGTCGCGCAGATCGGCCATCGTCGATTGTCCTATGGAAGCGGATAATGTTTCAGCGATTATCCGTCTTCTGGCCGCGAACGGCGAGCGCTACGCTGGGGCCGTTCGTCGCCGATTCCCGGCGGCGCGAGATCCAGGAGCTTTCCCATGCCAGCCGCCAGCAAGCCCGCCCGTCCGGTTCGTGTCTATTCGTTCCCGCTGTCCGGGCACGCGCATCGCGTCCGGCTGTTCCTGTCGCTGCTCGGGCTGCCGTTCGAGACCGTCGACGTCGACCTCGCGGCCGGCGCGCAGCGCGAACCTGCGTTCCTCGCGCTCAATCCGCTCGGCCAGGTGCCGGTGATCGACGACGACGGCACCGTGCTCGCCGATTCGAACGCGATCCTCGTCTATCTCGCGAAGCGCTACGGCGACGCGCACTGGCTGCCCGACGATGCCGCCGGCGCGGCGACCGTGCAGCGCTGGCTGTCGTACGCGGCCGGGCCGATCGCAACGGGGCCGGCGGCCGCGCGGCTCGTCACCGTGTTCGGCGCGCCGCTCGATCATGACGCGGCCAAGCGCACGGCCGCGAAGGTGCTCGCCGTGATCGACCAGGAACTCGCCGGCAAGCCGTTCGCCGCGGGCGCGCAACCGACGATCGCCGACATCGCTGCCTACACGTACATCGCGCACGCGCCGGAAGGCGGCGTGTCGCTCGAACCGTATCCGCATGTGCGCGCGTGGCTCGCGCGCGTCGAGGCGCTGCCGGGCTTCGTCGCGATGCCGCCGACCCGCGCCGGCCTGCTCGCCGCCTGACGGCGAAGCCGCGATTTCACCGGGAGAACACGATGACCGCGCCGACTGCCGCCGTACCGGGCTGGGAACTGGATGTTGCGCCGTTTCATGCGGGCGAGCTGGCCATGCAGCAGCGCGCGGGCGTGACGCAGGCCGCTGACGCGGCCGGCCGGCGCGGCATCCGGCGCTTCATGCCGGACCAGCACCGCACGTTCTTCGCGCAGTTGCCGTTCTTCGTGCTCGGCGGCGTCGATCCGGACGGCCAGCCGTGGGCGACGCTGCGGGTCGGGATGCCTGGCTTCGTGACGACGCCGGACGCGCGCACGCTGCGCATCGACGGCGACGCGCTGCCCGGCGATCCGCTGGCCGGTGCATGGCAGCCCGGCGTGCCGCTCGGCGGGCTCGGGATCGAGTTCGACACGCGCCGGCGCAATCGCGTGAACGGCGTCGTGCGCGCGGTCGACGGCGGCGCGCTGACGATCGCGGTCGAGCAGAGCTTCGGCAACTGTGCGAAGTACATTCAGGGCCGCACGCCGACGTTCGTGCCGCGCGAAGGCGATGCGTCCATCGCGGCCGACGTGTCGGACCGGCTGAGCGACGCGGATCGCGCGCTGCTCGCGCAGGCCGATACGTTCTTCGTCGCGAGCGCGAACACGTCGGCGGATGCGGGTGCCGCACGCGGCGCGGATGTGTCGCATCGCGGCGGCATGCCGGGCTTCGTGCGCGTCGACGACGCGCACACGCTGACGACACCGGATTTCAGCGGCAACCGCTTCTTCAATACGCTCGGCAACCTGCAGCACGATCCGCGCGCGGGGCTGCTGTTCGTCGATTTCGACAGCGGTGACCTGCTGTATGTCGCTGCGCACGCGGAGATCGTATGGGACGGGCCGCTCGTCGCGTCGTTCGACGGCGCGCAGCGGGTCGTGCGGTTTCACGTGCGCGAAGTGCGGCGCACGCGGGGTGTGCTGCCGTTTCGGTGGTCGGCGGTTGAGCGGGCGCCGCAGTTTGCGGGGAAGGTGGGGGCGGCGAGCGTGGGTGGGGCGGGGGTGTCTGTCTCGCCGGCGGTATCGGCATCGGCGCGCGCGTTGGCACCTGCATCGGCATTTGCACAGGCACAGGCATCCGCGCCCGCATCTGAGTCAGCATCGACTTCGGGGTTTGCATTGCCTTCGGCGTCTGCATCGACATCGACGTCGGTGCCCACATCGGCATCCCCCTCCAGCTGGCGCCCGCTGCGCATCGCGAAGATCGTCGACGAAGCGCGCGCGATCCGCTCGTTTCATTTCGAAGCGGCGGACGGCGACGCGTTGCCGGCCTACGAAGCCGGGCAGCATCTGACACTGCGCGTCGCGCTGCCGGACGAAGATGCGCCGACGATCCGCAGCTACACGCTGTCCGATGCACCCGGCGCATCGCATTACCGGATCACCGTGAAGCGCGAAGGACGCGTATCGGCCTGGCTGCACGACCACGCGCGTGCCGGCATGACGCTCGATGCGCAGATGCCGCGCGGCCGCTTCACGTTCGACGTCGCGAGCCCGCGTCCGGCGGTGCTGGTGTCGGCCGGCATCGGCATCACGCCGATGATCGCGATGCTGCGCCGCGCGCTGGCCGACGACGCACCGTCGCGCCGCGTGGTGTTCGTGCACGGCGCGCGCGATACGGCCGACCGGCCGTTTGCAGCGGAACTGACGCGCATCGCGGACGCGGACCCGCGCGTATCGCTGCACTGGTTCGACAGCCGGCCGCAGCGCGACGGCGTGGCACGACCGGGCCGTGTCGACATCGCGCAACTGAAGCGCATCCTGCCGTTCGACGACTACGATTTCTACCTGCGCGGACCCGCCGCGTTCATGCGCGATATGTACGACGGATTGCGCGCGCTGAACGTGCCGGACGAGCGTATCCGCTTCGAGGCGTTCGGGCCGTCGAGCGTCGTGCGCAGCGCGACCCGCGCGGCCGGGGCGCCGCCGGCGGCAAGCGTGCCGGTCGTGTTCCGCCGTTCGGCACGCGACGCCGCATGGACGCCCGTCGACGGCACGCTGCTCGAATTCGCCGAAGGCCGGAGCGTCGCGGTGCCGTCCGAATGCCGGTCGGGGTCGTGCGGCACATGCGCGACGCGCGTGCTGTCCGGTGCGGTCGATTACGTGCAAGCGCCCGAAGCGCCGGTCGAACCGGGCTGTGCGCTGCTGTGCGTCGCGCGGCCCGCGACGGGCACCACGGAGGCGCTCGTGCTCGACCGCTGATGGACCCTGCGACACGCCGCCGCAGACGGCCTGCTGCGCGAAAAGCACGCGCAACTGCTTCTTTTTTCGAATGCCGGTCGGATCGACGATAGCGTCAACCGATTCGATGAAAGGAGCACAACCATGAAACTGCTCGGCATGATCAAGCTGGTCCTGTGGAGTTTCTTCGGCGTACGCAACAGCAAGGCGCACGCGGCCGATCTCGCGAACGTCAACTACACGTTGCTGCCGTTCGTGGCGATTGTGCTCGCGCTGCTGGTCGGCGCGGTCATCTACGGCGTCGTGCATCTGGTTGTCGATCCGACCGCGACGATGCAGGGGTTCTGAGCGTTGGGTGAACCGGCAGCGGGCCGTCATTCCCGCTCTGGTTTTCGCTCGTTCGACCGGCGCGTGACTGCACTGGTTGTCGAGGTCGCCGCGCGCGATGCGCATTGCGATCGCATCGCCGCCGCTGTCGCACCATTCGAAGCGTATTTCCCCCATCCCGCCGTTCCCGTCTCCCGTTCCACCCGATTCACCGGCCTTCAGCCCCGCCCGGGGTAAAATGCGCGCCACGCCGCGATGTCGCGCGCGACGGGCATGCCGCCGTTCCGACGAACGGCGTACGCAACTGCCCGGCGCCCGCAACCGGGGCGTTCGAAGCGTCCCCCGCATGACAAGACCGCGCGACGCAGCCGGCCGCCCGACATGCTCGCGATCCAGGATCGACGGCTGCGTCGGTGCCCGGCGCGTCACCGTCATCCGATGTCCCATCCTGCGCTTTCCCGATCGATCGGCACGCATGCTGCGCGATCGTCAGATTCGTCTGATGAATGTCGTGTCGACGTTCGTGCCCGGCGTCCGCCGGACCGTCGCGGATTCTTGCATGAGGTCGCGCTTCGCAGCGGCGCAAAGCGTTTCGAAGGTTTCGACAGGGTCGAGTGGCGAGTTTTCCATCCAGAACAATGACGGTGAATAGAACAACAGCGTCGCCCGCACGGCGGCGGCGCGCGAAGGCCGGGCTTGGCGTCGGTCTCGGTATCACGCTTTTCGCGGCGCAGGCCGCCGTGGCGCAGGGCGACGCGCCGGCGCCCGACGCCGGTGCGGCCGGCAGCACGACGCTGCCGGCGATCACGGTGAGCGGCGAGCGCGGCAACACGCTGCGCGCACGCACGGCGTCGGTCGCGGGGCTCGACGATGCGCCGCTGCGCGACACGCCGGCCTCCGTCAACGTCGTCACGCGGGCGCTGATCGACGACCAGCAGGCGAAGCGCTTGAGCGACGTGGTGCGCAACGACGCATCGGTCGTCAACGACTATGCGCCGGTCGGCTACTTCGAAGTCTTCGCGATCCGCGGCTTTCCGGTCGATCTCGCGAGCGCGATCCGGATCGACGGGCTGACGGTGTCCGGCGAGCAGAACGTGCCGCTCGAGAACAAGGAGCGCGTCGAGATCCTGAAGGGGCTGGCGGGCATCGACAGCGGCGTGGTCGCGCCGGGCGGCGTGATCAACTTCGTGACGAAGCGCTCCGCGAACGTCGCGAGCGTAACGGGCGGCGTCGACAGCCGCGGCTCGATGTCGGCGGCCGTCGATCTCGGCCGCCGCTTCGGCCCCGACAATCAGTTCGGTTTCCGGATCAACGCCGCGAAGGAGAACATGCACTCGTACATCGACGGCACCAACGGACGGCGTACGTTCGGCTCGATCGCCGCCGACTGGGACATCAGCCCGCGCGCGAGCCTGCAGTTCAACGCGGAATTCCAGCAGTGGATCCAGCGTTCCGCGCCCGGCTACCAGCTGCTCGGCGGCACCGTCGTGCCGTCGGTCAAGACGACGTCGAAGGCGCTCGGCACGCAGCCGTGGGCGAAGCCGGTGACGACCGATGCGCTGAACCTGAACGCGCGCTTCGACTACCAGTTCAACGACGACTGGAAGGCCTACGTCGCCGCCGGCCGCAGCCGCACGATGATCGACGACAACAGCGCGTTCGCGTACGGCTGCTATTACGCGGCGAGCTGCGCGGCCGGCACGACGTCGCCGTTCTTCTTCGGCGCGAACGGCGACTACGACGTGTACGACTTCCGCAGCCCGGGCGAATACCGCCGCAACGACGACCTGCGCGCGGTCACGACCGGCAAGTTCGCGACAGGCCCGCTGCGGCATGAGCTGACGCTCGGCGTGAGCGTGCAGCGCCGCGTCGTGCACATGGCGAATGCCGTGTACGACTACGTGGGCAGCGAGAACATCTATGGGCCCGACGTCGCGTTCGCACCGTCGCCGAACACGGCCGGGCCGTCGTATCCGCAGCTCGACGCGTGGCAGTACGGCGTGTTCGGGCTCGACCGCATCAGCATCGGCGAGCACTGGCAGGTGCTCGCGGGCGGTAAGGAAGTGCTGCTGCGCCAGCGCAGCTGGAGCAGCCTCGACGGCGACGCGACGCACACCGACCGCTCGGTGTTCCTGCCGCAGGTCGCGCTCGTCTACAAGCCGGTGAACGTGCTGTCGCTGTACGCGTCGTACAGCAAGGCGCTGTCGCTCGGCGACCAGGCGCCGGTGCGCGCGACCAACGCGTATGCGTTCCTGCCGCCGGTCGAATCGCACCAGTTCGAGCTCGGCGCGAAATACGACTGGCTCGACCGGCTGAGCCTCACGGCCGCCGTGTTCTCGATCAGCAAGCCGTTCCAGTTCGCCGACCCCGATGCGTCGGGCACGAGCTATACGTTCGTGCAGCGCGGCACGCAGCGCCACCAGGGGATCGAGCTTGGCGCGGCCGGGCGCGTGACCGAGCGGCTCGGGCTGACGGCCAGCGTCGCGGCGATTCGCGCGCGCGCGTACGATTCGGGTTCGCCGGCGTACGAGGGGCACCAGATCATCAACGTGCCGGCGCTGCGCGCATCGCTGTATGCGGACTACGCGGTGCCGGGCGTTGCCGGTCTGAACGTGCTCGGCGGCGTCGAGTACAGCGCGGCGCGCAACGCGAACGAAGAGGGCACCGCGCGCGTGCCGTCGTGGTTCGTGTTCAATCTCGGCGCGCGCTATACGACGAAGATCGCGGGCCATCGCACGGTGCTGCGCGTGTCGGTGGACAACCTGTTCAACAAGTTCTACTGGCGCGACGCGGGCGAGCAGCAGGGCGACGCGTACCTGTTCCCGGGTGCACCGCGCACCGCGCGCGTGTCGTTGACCTATGATTTCTGATCGTCCGGACCCGGCCGCGTGATGCGCGGCCCCGGCAGCCAACCAGGAGAGCACAGACGATGTCCCCACTCGAAATCGCCGGCGTGATCGTCAGCGCGCTCGCGATCTGGCTGACCGCGAAGCGGCGCATGCTGTGCTGGCCGGTCGGGCTCGCGTCGGTCGCGCTGTACGGCTGGATCTTCTTCGATGCGAAGCTGTATTCCGACATGCTGTTGCAGGGCGCGTTCGCGGTGCTGCAGGTGTACGGCTGGCGCCGCTGGATTGCGCAGCGTACGCTCGAGGCGGGCGGCGGCGCGGCGCCGCAAGGCGACGTCGCGCCCGTCACCGGCGTGCGGCCGCGGCAGATGCTGCCGGACCTGATCGCGGCCGTCGTCGGCAGCGCGCTGCTCGGCGGGATGATGGCGCGCTGGACCGATGCGGCGCTGCCGTTCGTCGATGCGTCGCTGACCGCGTTCAGCCTCGTCGCGCAATACTGGACCGCGCGGCGCTACATCGCGTCGTGGGGGCTGTGGATCGTCGTGAACGTCGTGTACGTCGGGATGTTCGTGTTCAAGGCGCTGTATCTGACGGCCGGGCTCTACGCGCTGTTCATCGCGCTCGCCGTCGTCGGCTGGCGCGACTGGAGCCGGACGGCGAACGCGTTGCGCGCGACGGCGAGCCCGGCGGGCTGATTCAAGGGCTGATTCACGAGCCGATTCACGGGCTGATTCAACTACGGAGCGACGTCGTTCATGTCATTTCCACTCGAGCCGGACGCGCCTGCATCGCGTGACGTCACCGACATGCGGGACGTCGCGCCGCCGCAATTCGGCGTCGACGGCGAGCAGGCCGAACGCGACTGGCCGCTGATGACGCACGACGAAGTCGCGGGCGTGCTTGCGCGGATCGATGGCGTCGGCGCGCCGGCACGGCTTACGTGGCACAGCCCGCGGCCGTTCTCCGCGGCGGTGCTGGTGCACACGACCGACGCGCGCGCGCTGTTCGTCAAGCGTCATCACGCGAGCCTGCGCGACGTCGCCGGGCTCGAGGAGGAGCATCGCTTCATCGCGCATCTGCGCGATCGCGGTGTGCCGGTCGCGGACGTGCTCGCTGGTCGCGACGGCGCGACCGCGTTCGCATCCGGCGACTGGACCTATGAAGTGCACGTGGTGGCGCCAGGTGTGGATGCGTATCGCGGCGTGATGTCGTGGCAGCCGTTCACGCATCCTTCGCATGCGTACGCGGCAGGCCGCGCGCTGGCCGAACTGCATCGCGCGTCGGCCGGCTACGATGCGCCGGCGCGGCCCGTGCGCACGCTGCTGTCGAGTTTCCGGGTGCTGTCGTCCGCCGATCTTCCCGGTGCGCTCGAACGCTGGGTCGATGCACAGCCGCTGCTGGTGCGCGCGCTTGGCACGCGCGACTGGCGCGGCGATGTCGCGGACGCGATCGGCCCGTACCACGCGCGCCTCGTGCCGCTGCTGCCCGCGCTGGCGCCGCTGTGGACACACGGCGACTGGCATGCGTCGAATCTGCTGTGGACGGACGCCGCGCCCGGCGCGCAGGTGCGGACCGTGCTCGATTTCGGCCTGTCGGATCGCACGTGCGCCGTCATGGATCTCGCGCTCGCGATCGAACGCAACGCGATCGACTGGATGGCGCCGGCCGATGCACGTCGCGTCGAGCATGAACAGATCGGCGCGCTGCTCGACGGCTACGAATCGCTCGAACCGCTGAGCGACGACGCGTATGCGGCGCTGGTCGCGATGCTGCCGATCGTGCATACCGAATTCGCGCTGTCGGAAGTCGCGTATTTCGGCTGCATCGTCAATGCACCGGATATCGTCGATGTTGCGTACGACGGTTATCTGATCGGGCATGCGCGATGGTTCGGCGAACGCGACGGACGGCAGTTGCTCGACTGGCTGGTGCAACGCCGGCGTGCGAAGCGGGGCAACTCGTAAGGTTGCGTTGCGGACACTATCCAGCCGGCAGTGTCGTCTGCCCGAACTTCACCTTCCTGCGGTGCTGCGATCGCACCGCACGGCGCGGCCGCACGTTCGCCGCGATCCGGCGGCGCGCGGCACGCCGCCGGCGATCGCCGGGCAGCACCCACGCCTGACTCGCATCAGCGCGTCGCGAGGCTGTCGTGATTGTCGGCCTGGGGCGACTTCTCGCCGGCATGCACCGACATCCCGTGAAGTTCCTTGTTGCGCGCGATGATCTCGCTGGTCGGCGGGTACTGCGTCTTGCTCGTCGGCACGACGCCGTCGTGCTGCGCCTGCTTGAGTTCGTCGATGACTTCCGCGCGGGTCTTGCCCTGCGTTTGAGTGTGCGTTTGCGCGAAGGCGGCTTGCGAGGCGACGCCGAGCGACAGCGTGGCGGTGACGAACAGGGCTGCGAGTCTTGCCGTTTTCATGAAGCTCTCCTTGATGAGGCCGCCGGGTGGCGATCCATGAGCCCAGTATGCGAAAGCCGCCGAGCGTGACCGTGATCGGCAGATGACAAATGCGTCAGATTGCGGGGCCGAGGGGCGTGACGTGCGGGTCTGGCCGACGTGATGCAATCGTCGCGGGTCATGCATGCGATGAGCGGGAAGCGGAGCATGTCGCCTGCCGACGCCCGAAGCCGGAACCGTCGGATCGTCCGCGCCGAAGGCCGTGCGCGATGCGGTGCCCACCGGCCTGATGCCCGGCGAACAGATCGACCATGCGGGGCATCGATGCGGCAATCCGAACTTCTACGTGAACACGCATCCGTGCCTGTTCCCGAAGCGCAACGTCACGCCGTGATGCAGTCATATCCCCGCGCCACATGCGCGGCTGTCGACTATAGTTATGCACGAACAGCACCCATCCACGTCGAAGGCGGGCAAATGATCGATCACGTTTACATCTCAGTCACCGACATCGAGAAGTCGCTGATCTTCTACTCCGAAGCCTTGAAGCCACTCGGCTGGAGCGTATTCGGCAACTACGACTCCGCGAATGGCCCGGCGAGCGTCCCCGATCTCTACGGCATCGGCGACGATGTGTACGGCAAGGGAGAGGGGGTTGGATCAAGCATCTGGCTACGCAAACGTCAGCCAGGCGAGACCGGGCTTTACCTGGGGATCGTCTGCGATACGAACGAACTCGTCGACGCTGCCTACGCAGCCGCAATCAAGGCCGGCGGCATCGATGAGGGAAGACCGGCGGATCGTACCTACTTCGCCCCCGGCTACTACGCCGCCAACGTCGCCGACCTCGACGGCAACCGTCTCGAGTTCGTACACAAGGCGTGGAACCCCAAGCGACGCTCATAGCAATCCAATGGATGCCCGGGGGTCGTCGCGGGTCGTATCGCTTTGAACGATCCCGCACCGGATAGATGGCTGCTTCGCGAACGTGCGGTTGGCCGAACCGGATCGGCGAGCCCGGTCCACGGAATTCCGCAAAGAAGAAAAAAGGCCCGGCACTCGCAGTGTCCGGGCCAACGCGTGATCGTGCCGTGCGACAGCGATACGCTTGCGTGGTTCGCAACGGGCATCACCCGTCACGCATTCGATGGTATGCGACGCGATCCATCGCGAACCTGATCGGAAGATGAAGTTTTCGTCACGCGCGTATCGGTGTGCGGTCGATATTCCGATCAGAAGCAATGGCGCAGCCCGAGATTGACGATCCCTCGCGTAGCCGTAGGCGCCGATGCGGGTGCTGCGCCCCCCGGCATCGACCGGCGATTGAACACCTTGAAGCGGGCGTGTCGGCACGCCCGCTTCGGCTCACAGCTGCGCGAGCGCCTGGTCGAGGTCGGCGAGCAGGTCGTCGATGTGCTCGATGCCGATCGACAGCCGTACCGTTTCCTCCTTCACGCCGGCCTTCGCGAGCTCGGCCGGCGACAGCTGGCGGTGCGTCGTCGAGGCCGGATGCGTCGCGAGCGACTTCGTGTCGCCGATGTTGACGAGCCGCGTGAACAGTTTCAGCGCGTCCTGGAACTTCGCGCCGCCGTCGCGTCCGCCCTTCACGCCGAACGTCAGGATGCCGGGCGCGCGGCCCGACAGGTAGCGCGCGACGAGCGCATGATCGGGGTGATCGGGCAGCCCCGCGTAGTTCACCCATTCGACGTGTTCATGGCGCGCGAGATGCTGCGCGATCTTCAGCGCGTTGTCGCTGATGCGCTCGATGCGCAGCGCGAGCGTCTCGATGCCTTGCAGGATCTGGAACGCGTTGAACGGCGAGATCGCCGCGCCCATGTTGCGCAGCGGCACGACGCGCGCGCGGCCGATATATGCGGCCGGCCCGAACGCTTCGGTGTAGACGACACCGTGATAGCTGACGTCGGGCTCGTTGAGCCGCTTGAAGCGGTCCGCGTGCTGCGCCCACGGGAACTTGCCCGAATCGACGATCGCGCCGCCGAGGCTCGTGCCGTGGCCGCCGAGATACTTCGTCAGCGAGTGCACGACGATGTCCGCGCCGTGTTCGAACGGACGCAGCAGGTACGGCGACGGCACCGTGTTGTCCACGATCAGCGGGATACCGTGGCGATGCGCGACTTCCGCGAGCGCGGCGATGTCGGTCACGTTGCCGAGCGGATTGCCGACCGATTCCGCGAAGATCGCCTTCGTGCGCGCGTCGATCAGCGGCTCGAACGACGCGGGGTCGCGCGGATCGGCGAGGCGCGTCGTGATGCCGTATTGCGGCAGCGTATGCGCGAACAGGTTGTAGGTGCCGCCGTACAGCGAACTGGCGGACACGATGTTGTCGCCGGCTTCCGCGATCGTCTGGATCGCGTACGTGACGGCCGCCTGGCCCGACGCCAGCGCCAGCGCGCCGATGCCGCCCTCGAGCGCGGCGATCCGCTGTTCGAGCACGTCGGTCGTCGGGTTCATGATCCGCGTGTAGATGTTGCCCTGGACCTTCAGGTCGAACAGGTCTGCGCCGTGCTGCGTGTCGTCGAATGCGTACGCAACGGTTTGGTAGATCGGCACCGCGACCGCGCGCGTGGTCGGGTCGGGTCGATAGCCGCCGTGCACGGCGATGGTTTCGAGGCGCCAGTTCGAAGAGGCCTGATCGGTCATGAGTGCTCCATCTGTTGTTGTCGTGGTCGAGCGATTATAGGAGCAGGTGCGCTGCCGTCCTTAGAACGAATGGTTTGTTGCTTATGGAGCCGCCGCGCATAGAATGGGTTTTTCCTCGGATGAAGGGTGCGCGATGGACCAGGATCAGTGGAACAAGGTGGATGCGTATTTCTCCGCGACGCTCGTGCCGACCGACGACGCGCTCGACGCCGCGCTCGCGGCGAGCGACGCGGCCGGGCTGCCCGCGATCAACGTCGCGCCGAACCAGGGCAAGCTGCTGCAGCTGCTCGCGACGATTCGCGGCGCACGGCGCATCCTCGAAGTCGGCACGCTCGGCGGCTACAGCACGATCTGGCTCGCGCGCGCGTTGCCGCCGGACGGCCGGCTCGTGACGCTCGAACTGAACCCCGATCACGCGAAGGTCGCGACGCGGAACATCGCGCGCGCCGGGTTCGCGGATGTCGTGTCGGTGGTGGTCGGCAGCGCGAAGGACAGCCTCGCGCGGCTCGTCGATGCGGGCGAGGCGCCGTTCGACTTCATCTTCATCGACGCGGACAAGGACAACAACGCCGCTTATCTGGACGCCGCGCTGAAACTGTCGCGGCCCGGCACGGTGATCGTCGTCGACAACGTCGTGCGGGGCGGGCGCGTGGCCGATCCGGACAACCGTGAGCCGGACGTCGTCGGCGTGCGCGACGGGTTCGCGCGGATCGTCGCCGAGCCGAACCTCACGACGACCGCCTTGCAAACGGTCGGGCTGAAGGGCTGGGACGGGTTTTCGATCTCGATCGTCGGCGCGTGACTTGAAGGTGGCGCATCACCGCGGTCGTCGGCCGCACCGGACGTGCGATACGGTCGCGGCCACGGATCTTTCATCGAGCGCGGCCGCCCGGCCTTCGGCCGCGCGCCGCGCTATCCTTTCACGCACACCACCTGACGCAGCGTGTGCACCACTTCGACGAGGCTGCGCTGCGCCGCCATCACCGCATCGATGTCCTTGTAGGCCATCGGAATTTCGTCGACGACACCCGCGTCCTTCCGGCATTCGACGCCGCGCGTCGCCTTGACCTGGTCGTCGACCGTGAAGCGGCGCTTCGCTTCGGTCCGGCTCATCGCGCGGCCGGCGCCGTGGCTGCACGAACAGAAGCTCTCCGGATTGCCGAGCCCGCGCACGATGAAGCTTTTCGCGCCCATCGAGCCCGGAATGATGCCGAGCTGTCCCTTCTGCGCGGATACGGCTCCCTTGCGCGTGACAAGCACGTCCTCGCCGAAGTGGCGTTCGCGCTGCACGTAGTTGTGGTGGCAGTTCACCGCGTGCTCGTCGACCGCGAACGGCTTCGCGATCACGCCGCGCGCCGCGCCGATCACCGCATCCATCATCGCCTGCCGGTTGCGGCGCGCGTAGTCCTGCGCCCAGCCCACTGCTTCGACGTAATCGTCGAAGTGCCGGCTGCCCTCGGTGAAATACGCGAGGTTGCGATCCGGCAGGTTCGCGATGTGCTGCCGCATGTCGGCCTGCGCGAGTTCGATGAACAGGCTGCCGATCGCGTTGCCGACGCCGCGCGAGCCGCTGTGCAGCATGAACCACACGCGATCCGCTTCGTCGATGCACACCTCGATGAAGTGGTTGCCCGTGCCGAGCGTGCCCAGATGCGCGTAGTGGTTCGTCTTCTCCAGCTTCGGATACTTGCCGACGATCCGCTGAAAGCCCGGCAGCAGCGACTTCCACGACTCGGTCACGGCGGCCGGCGTGCGATCGCCCCATGCGCCGGGATCGCGGCGCCCCGGCGCGCGGCCGTGCGGCACCGCGCGTTCGATCGCGCTGCGCAGCCCGCCGAGTGCGTCCGGCAGGTCCGCTGCCGTGAGCGTCGTGCGCGCGGCCATCATCCCGCAGCCGATGTCGACGCCGACCGCGGCCGGGATGATCGCGCCCTTCGTTGGGATCACGCTGCCGATCGTCGAGCCCTTGCCGAGGTGGACGTCCGGCATCACCGCAACGTGCTTGAAGATGAACGGCATCTGTGCGGTGTTGCGCAACTGCGCGCGCGCGTCGTCCTCGACCGCGACGCCTTGTGTCCACATCTTCACCGGCTTGCCGTTCGCCAGTTCCATCACCTGAAAATCATCGTTACTCATTTGCTTCACCTTCGATCGCCCCTTCAGTCGTGCGGCGCAAGCTCTTCAAAGCATGATGCTTCCATCTATTCTTGTCGTTTTCTTCACTGGCTGCCGGCCGACGTGTGTTGGCCGAATCGGGGTACGACGCGACCGGGTCGGACTCGATTCGCGGATGCTCGCTGCGCGGTAGCCGCGCGTGAACGATGTTTCACCATTCATGCGCGGCAGATCGCGATGATCTCCGCACTGGCCGCGTCGTCGAACGGCGCACCGTTCCAGTCTCCGCACCAGTCGGCGGACGAGAAGCCGGCGGCCGCGACACGCGCCTGCAGGTCGGCTTGCGCGATGAAGCGCAGCCGGCTCGCGTTCTTCACTTGCGTATCGTCGCGATGAAACCGATAGACCGAGTCGAACGACACGATCGGACCGTCGACCGCGGTCACCGCATGGTGGAGTTCGACGCTGCCGAATTCGGGCGAATCGATGCGGGTGGCCGACGCCGCCGGAGTCCAGCCAAGCCACGGCTCGACACGCGGATTGCGGGTCTCGAACAGGAAGCGCCCGCCGTCGGCCAGCACGCGCCGCGCGCCGCACAGCGTCGCATCGATCTCCGCGTCGGTCAGCAGGCACTGGAACGCGTGCCCGGTCATCACGACGGCATCGAACGGCGCGCCGGGCGGCAGGCCGCCGAGATCGCACGCGAGCCAGCGCACCGCGCCGGCGCCCGGCTGGCGTCGCGCATGGTCGATCATCGCGGGTGCGGGGTCGATCGCGACGACGTCGTGTCCGGCCGCCGCAAGCCGACGCGCGAACGTGCCGGTGCCGCAGCCGAGATCGAGAATCCGTTGCCGCGCGGTGCCGAGGCGCGATGCGTAGAACGCGAAGTCGCGGTCCCCCGCGTTGAACCGGTCGTAGACCGCGACGAGACGCGGATCGGTATAGAGGATTTCGCCGGCAGCCGCCGCGTCGGACGTCACGCGAAACCCGCGTCAGCGCTGCTGCACCGCGACGCGCAGCCCGAGCGCGATGAAGATCGAGCCGATGATTTTTCCCTGCCAGCGCGTGAGCCACGCAAGCCGCTTCACGACGCGGCCGAGCGGACGGATCGAGCATGCGATCAGCGTCGTATAGAGCGAGCTGAGCACGACGAAGATCAGCCCGAGCACCGCGAACTGCACGAACGTCGAGCCGCGTTCCGGATGCACGAACTGCGGCATGAACGCGAGGAAGAACAGCGCGGTCTTCGGGTTCAGCACTTCGGCGGGAATCGCCTGCAGGTACGCCGTCAGCGGCGTGACGGGCGGCACCTTCGGCAGCGACGGATCGGACGGCCCGTCGAGCAGCGCGCGCACGCCGAGGTAGATGAGGTAAGCCGCGCCGACCAGCTTCACGACGTTGAACGCGAGCGCCGACGTCATCAGCAGCGCCGACAGCCCGACGGCGGCAAACAGCGTATGCACGAAGTCGCCGCTCGCGACGCCGAGGCCGGTCAGGATGCCGGTCTTGCGGCCGCCCTGCACGGTGCGGCTCAGCACGAGCAGCACGGCGGGGCCCGGGATCAGGAACAGGCCCAGGACGACGGCGGTGAAGGTGGCCAGCGTGGTCAGGTCGAACATGGCGGCTCCGGCAAGGTTGGCGAGGCGGCGAGGGATCGACGCATTGTATTCGGATCGGCGCGCGTCTGCCGACGCCGGCCGGGAACCGCGCGGCCGCGCCGGCGCCTTTCTGGTATAAGCACGAAAGGCTGCGCGGGCACGCCGTCCGGCAGCTTTCGACACCATCGCTCCATGCGCGACCTGCCACCCGTTACCGACCCCGCTGCCGACGCCGACGTCTATCACGTGCCGCGTCCGCTCGTCGTGTTCGGCGGCTCGGTCGTCGAACCCGAATGGCGGCTCGAACGGCACAGCCATCCGCAGGCGCAACTGCTGTACACGCTGAGCGGCGTCATTTATTGCGAGATCGACGGCGGCGTGTGGAGCGCGCCGCCGCAATGCACGGTGTGGATTCCGGGCGGCGTCACGCATTCGGCGCGCGGTTCGGCCGGCGCGACGTTCTACGCGGTGCTGGTCGAGCCCGATGCGGCGCCCGGCCTGCCGGCGCGCTGCTGCACGCTGGGCATGTCGCCGCTGTTGCGCGAACTGCTGCTGAAGGCCGCGAGCTTCCCGAGCCTGTACGACGTCGACGGTCCGCAGGGGCGGCTGATGGCGACGCTGCTCGACGAACTCGTCGCGGCGCCGGTCGAGGACCTGTATCTGCCGATGCCGGCCGATCGCCGGCTGCGCAGGCTGATCGATCACCTGCTCGACGACCCGGCCGACAAGTCGCCGCTGCCCGAACTCGCGCGCCGCGCCGGCGTCAGCGAGCGCAGCCTCACGCGGCTTGCCGCGAAGGAACTCGGCATGAGCCTCGGCGACTGGCGCCGGCGGCTGCACGTCGCGCTGTCGCTGCGGATGCTGACGGCGGGCCGCCGCGTGCACCAGATCGCGATCGACCTCGGCTACGAGAGCGCGAGCAGCTTCGTGACGATGTTCCGCAAGGCGACCGGCAAGTCGCCGACCCAATACCTGACCGACCGGCAGCGCTGACCGTGCCGTGCCAGGTCGGCACGCTCGCGCTTGGCCGGATCGAACAAGCGGTTGGCCGGCACGAGAAATGACGGGACGGGCGTCGATCTCTAACATGAGAATCATTCTCATCTGGAGGCCGACATGCAGATCGTCACGACTGAATTCCCGTTGGTGTGGTTGCGTTACGCGCGTTCGCCGTCGAGCGATCCCGCGCACCTGCTGGCCGAGCTCGACGCGTTGCTCGCGCGCCGCGAACGTTTCGTGTTCCTGACCGACGATGCCCCGTCCGGCGACGATCGCGATGCGCAGGATCACGAGATGCGCAAGCAGCTCGCGAAATGGAGCAAGGCGAATCGCGCGCAATCGCGCGAATGGATTCCCGCGATGATCGCGGTCGAGCCCGACGCGCAGCGGCGCGCTGCGCTCGATGCGTTCTCGGCCGCGTTCGAGAAGGTCTGGGGTTATCCGTTGAACGCGGCGGCGAATCGTGACGAGGCGCTCGCGCTGGCACGGCAGCTGCTCGCCGCGCCGGCCCGCGCGGCCGCGGCCACGCGCGACTGAACCGGTCGCCGCGCCGGCGGCGCGGCTCGCTCACTGACAGGCATGCGCCGCGTCGCGTTCGCGCGCGATGCGTGATGCCGTATTCCGCGGGAGTTTCCGGTGGACAATCCGATTCGCGCGATGCGCATCTTCACGCGCATCGTCGAGATGAACAGCTTTACGCGCGCGGCGCACTCGCTCGGCATTTCGCGCGCGACCGCGACGCGCACCGTGCAGGAACTCGAGGCGGCGCTCGGCATGCCGTTGCTGGTGCGCACGACGCGCGCGCTGCGGGCGACGCCGGAAGGCGACGCGTATTACCGGCGGTGCCAGCGCATCACCGCGGACGTCGACGAACTCGAAGCGAGCCTGCGCAACGCGGCGCGGCATCCGAGCGGGCCGCTGCGCGTCGAGTTGCCGGGCGCGGTGGCGGACGCGATCGTGCTGCCGGCGCTTGGCGCGTTCCATGCGCGCCATCCGGAACTCGTGCTGATGCTGGGCGTGTCCGGACGCGCGGCCGACCTGATCGGCGATGCGGTCGACTGCAGCATCCGGCTTGGCGCGCTGCCCGATTCGTCGCTGGTTGCGCGCCCGCTCGGCGCACTCGAGCGTGTGACCTGCGCGAGCCCCGCGTATCTCGAGCGCTGCGGCGTGCCGCGTTCGCTCGATGCGCTCGCCGGGCATCGCGCGGTCAACGGCGCGTTCGCGTCGGCCCAGCGCACGGCCGAACTCGAATTCGCGATCGATGGCGCGGTGCGCAAGATCCGGCTCGACGGCATCGTCAGCGTCGACGACGAGCAGGCGTACCTGGCTTGCGGCGTGCATGGCCTCGGGTTGATCCAGCCGCCGCGTGTCGTCGCGCAGCCGCTGATCGACGCGGGACATTTGCAGGAAGTGCTGCCGCGGTGGCGGCCGGGCGCGGTTTCGGTGTCGGCCGTCTATGCGAAGCGCCGGCACGTGTCGCCGGGCGTGCGCGCGTTCGTCGACTGGATCGCGGAGCGTTTCGAGGATGCCGCGCAGGACCGGGCCGGTGTGAGCGTGCCTGGGGCAGCGCTGCGGCAGATGGCGGCGACGGCGATCGCCGCGTGCGAGCCAGACGGGAGGCTGGCGGCAGCGGCGTGACAGCGGGGCGTCGAATGAATGAACGGGGGCTCAGGTGCTTGCGAGGCGAAACGCGTCGGCCATGCGCTCCTGTTCCCGGGCAGAAAGCGCGAGTCGTGTCGCGAGCGTGCGCCATTGGCCGACGACGCCGCGGAAATCATCGATGATCTCGTCGGCATCCTTCAGGCTCAGCCGGAAGTATTCACATACCTCGCGAGCGAGTTCGAGGTTCAGCGCGTTGTCCGCTTCCGTGATGTTGAGCTTGAGACCATCCGCTACGGCGACGGGATTCATATCGTAGGCCGCGGAGAGTCGCCAGCCCGCAGCCGGTTCGAGCATGAATCCGTGATTGCGAAGATGGTCGTCGGTATTCGAGACGAGTAGGTTGAAGACGATCCGGGCCCATAGTTCGCGCAGGTCGGCATTCGGTTGCGCGCCATGTCGCATGAGAACTTCCGCCAGTTCCAGGTAGCTGACACCGGTCGATGCATCGTCGCCGTCGACATGGCCGGTCATCGTCATGGCCGAGGCAAAATGCAGCCGGCGTCCGTCAGCAGTCCGATCGAAGCGTCGCACCAGGAAGCAGTGGTAATCGCTGGCGAATTTTCGCGCTTCGGCGTGGGCGACGTTCAGGCCACAGCCGACCGCCAGCGCATTGACGACCATTTCCCAGCCGCCTACGTCGTAGTCGTCCCGTGCGCTCGGGAACTTGGCGATATACAGGTGCCCGCGGTCGTCGGCTACGCTGGCTTTCGGTCTGGCGCCACCGAGCGAGCCGCCGGGTGCGATGAGCATCGATAGCCAATCGCGACCGTCCGGGGCGATATTGTCGACGTCTTCCTCCAGTGCCCGACTGGCTTGCTCCAGTTCGCGAATCTCCGCAAACGGCGGCGCGGCGAGATCGATGCGGTCATCGAGAAATTCTCCGGTGTCGTCGAGCTTGTAGCGCAATGCGCCGACTCGATAGAGGTCGTGGACGCCGAGCAGGTAGTCCGACTCATGGAGTCGCGTGCCCTTCGGCCGGAGACCTGCGCGAACGTCACGCTCCAGTCGGCGATCCATCAGCATGCGGCCCCATCGATCGGGGCTCGAATCGGCGAACGCGCCGAACGCGTGCCGCGGCGGCACCGGATATTGCGGTCCTTCGAAGAGGCCGATCCCGGGGTCGAGTTGCACGCCGGCGAACTCGGGTGCATCCAGCGCAACCGCGTCGTACTGGAATTCGAACCGTTCGCTGGCACGTGTCTGTCGACTGTGCAGAAGACCGAGTTTTCGGGGAGCGGGCAGGCCGTCCCAGTCTGCATAGACGGAGATGGTCGTCATTTCCTGGTCGCCCCTCCGTGTCGCTTGCCCACGGGTTTCAGCAATGCGGTGAGATCCGCGGCGGTCGTGCCGCGATTCTCGTCAGGCACTGCGTGACCGAATGCCGTCGTCGCCGTTCCGTCGGCTTGGGCGGTGGGAGAAACGCTCGCGCGAGCGCGCTTGCCGGACGTGTGCAGCGCTGCCGCGGCCGGTGTCGAAGCCACTTGCTTCGAGCGCCGCGGCGTGGCGAGTCGGGCGTCCTGAAGCTGGCGGCCGAGCGGGTCCGCGGCGGCCAGCTTTTCCAGATCACCCTGGAGCCCGAGCGTCTGCATGACGGAAAGATAGGCCCCCATCGTTACCCCCGAACTGCCCGCCTCGAGTGAGCGAAGCGTCATCGGCGACATGCCCGCGCGTTCCGCGACCTGCTTGGCCGTCAGCTTTCGGCGCAGGCGCGCCAACTTCAGCCGCTCGCCGAAGTCGACAAGCAGCCGACTGGATGCCGGCAAGAGCGGGGCAGTCTTCTTGGCCATGGTCGGAGCTAATATTTCAGCGCTTTTTGTGGAATAACGCCAAAATAATAGCACTTTGGCTTGAGGCAAGCGGCATCCCGATAGTGTCTCATGGATCAAAGTGTAAATATTTTGGCGTTTTTTATGAAAAATAGCCGAAATATTTGCATTGTGACGACCGGCCGGTTCAACGCCGCATGCGGTTTGCGCGGGACGTCCGGTGCCTCCTCGCCCTGCAGCGTGCGTCAGCGCCTTCCGCCCGCCTCCCGTCACCCACCCAGCTCCCCCGCCAGAAAATCCACGAACGCCCGTATCCGCGCGGACATCTGATGCCGCTGCGCATACACCGCGTAGATATCCGCGCTCGGCGTTTCGTAGTCGGGCAGCACGACGACGAGGCGCCCGTCGGCCAGATAGTCGCGGATATCCCACTCGGCGCGCATCAGGATGCCGTGCCCGTCGAGCGCCCATTTCACCGCGATCTCGCCGTCGTTCGTCGTCAGGTTGCCGTTGATCCGCACGGCTTCCGTGTTGCGCGCCGCGCCGCGTCCGCTCGCCAGCCGCCAGATCCCGTAGCCTTCGTCGCCTTGCCGGATGCCGATGCAGTTGTGCCGCGTCAGCTCGTGCGGCGTGCCCGGCGTGCCGTGCCGCGCGAGATACGCGGGCGCCGCGCACAGCAGCCGGCGGTTCAGCGCGAGCCGTCGCGCGACGACGCGCGTATCGGGCGGCTCGCCGAAGCGGATGCACACGTCGAACGCGTCGTCGGTGAGCGGCGGCGGCATCACCGACAGTTGCAACTGCACCGACACTTCCGGAAAACGCGCGACGAAGCGCGAGATCGCCGGGCCGACGTGGCTGCGCCCGAAGCCGAGCGTCGCGTTCACGCGCAGCAGCCCCTTCGGCCGCTGCCGCGCGCTGCCGAGCAGTTCGCCCAGTTCGTCCATCTGATCGAGGATCCGGCGCGCGTAGTCGAGATACACGTCGCCCTCGGGCGTCAGCATCATGCGCCGCGTCGTGCGGTTGACGAGCGTCACGCCCGCGCGCCGCTCCATCTGCGTGAGCCGCTTGCTGACGGCCGCCGCGGTCAGCCCGAGCTCGCGCGCGGCCGCGCTCAGGCTGCCCGCCGCGGCCAGCGTCGAGAAGAAGCCGAGATCGGCCGGCTGGACGGTATCCGCCATGACGGGATTCATGAATTGAAGTTAAAGATGCTTTGAGTATAGCCCCGGTTTCCGCACTTCCGGTTCGGTAAAGTGCGTTCACGCTCACGATCGATCGAGGATGTCAGCATGAAGACCTACCGTATCGCGACCATTCCCGGCGACGGCATCGGCAAGGAAGTGGTGCCGGCGGCCAAGCAGGTGCTGGAAGCGCTGGCCCGCGGCAGCGACCGCTTTGCGTTCGAGTTCGAGGATTTCGACTGGGGCGCCGATTACTACCGCCTGCACGGCGCGATGATGCCGGCCGACGGTCTCGACGCGCTGCGCGGCAAGGACGCGATCCTGTTCGGCTCGGCGGGCGACCCCGATGTGCCCGACCACGTGACGCTGTGGGGCCTGCGCCTGAAGATCTGCCAGGGCTTCGACCAGTACGCGAACGTGCGGCCGACGCGCATCCTGCCCGGCATCGACGCGCCGCTGAAGCGCTGCGGGCCGGCCGACCTGAACTGGGTGATCGTGCGCGAGAACTCGGAGGGCGAATACGCGGGCGTCGGCGGCCGCGTGCACCAGGGGCATCCGATCGAGGCGGCGACCGACGTGTCGATCCTCACGCGTGCCGGCGTCGAACGCATCATGCGCTTCGCATTCCGGCTCGCGCAGTCGCGTCCGCGCAAGCTGCTGACCGTCATCACGAAGAGCAACGCGCAGCGTCACGCGATGGTGATGTGGGACGAGATCGCGAAGCAGGTCGCGCAGGAATTCCCCGACGTCACGTGGGACAAGGAACTCGTCGACGCCGCGACCGCGCGCATGGTGAACCGCCCGGCGTCGCTCGACACGATCGTCGCGACCAACCTGCACGCGGACATCCTCAGCGATCTCGCGGCCGCGCTCGCGGGCAGCCTCGGCATCGCGCCGACCGGCAACATCGATCCCGAGCGCCGCTATCCGTCGATGTTCGAGCCGATCCACGGCTCCGCGTTCGACATCATGGGCCAAGGCCTTGCGAATCCGGTCGGCACGTTCTGGTCGGCCGTGATGCTGCTCGAGCATCTCGGCGAGACGGCAGCGGCCGCGCGCGTGATGCAGGCGATCGAGGCCGTGACGGCCGATCCGTCGCTGCATACGCGCGACCTCGGCGGCAGCGCGACGACCGCGCAGGTGACGGCCGCCGTCTGCGAGCGCGTCGCGCACGCGGCGGTCGCCGCCTGACAGTAACGAGAACGGCGACGAGAACGGCGACGAGAACGGCGACGAGAACGGCGACGGCCGCACGCGCAGCCGGTCGCCTTCCGTTCGCCGCCCCCCGGATTTTTTGCCCGCGACGCGCGCATTCGACGCGAGCCGGGCGCCGGCGCGCACGCTTCGTCGTAATGCCGGCGGTACCCACCGAGCCCGCGCGGACAGCGCGCGGCTCGACCTCGAAGGAGGAGACACATGCAAGCGGATCTGGAAACCCGCGTCGCCCGGAAACTGATGTGGCGCATCATTCCGTTCGTGATGCTGCTTTACTTCGTCAGCTTTCTCGATCGCGTCAACGTCGGCTTCGCGGCGATGACGATGAACAAGGCGATCGGCCTGTCGCCGACCGCGTTCGGACTCGGCGGCGGACTGTTCTTCATCGGCTACTTTCTGTTCGAAGTGCCGAGCAACCTGATTCTCCATCGCGTCGGCGCACGCATCTGGATCGCGCGCGTGATGATCACGTGGGGCATCGTGTCGGCGGTGTCCGCGTTCGCAGCCGGGCCGACGAGCTTCTACGTGCTGCGCTTCCTGCTCGGCATCGCGGAAGCCGGCTTCTTCCCCGGCATCATCCTGTACCTGAGCCTGTGGTTTCCCGCGAAGCAGCGCGCGGTGGCGGCCGCGTGGTTCATGGCGGCCGCGCCGATCTCGACCGCGATCGGCTCGCCGCTGTCGGGCGCGATCATGCAGATGCCGCCGCTGTTCGGGCTCGCCGACTGGCAGATGCTGTACATCGTCGAGGCGCTGCCCGCGGTCCTGCTCGGCTTCGTCGTGCTGAAGTGCCTGACCGATGCGCCGTCGAAGGCCGCGTGGCTGCAGCCGGACGAGCGCGACTGGCTGGTCGCGAAGCTGAAGTCCGAGGCCGACGCGCGGCACGCGCATGCCGGGCACACGGCCGGCGCGTGGCAGGCGCTGCGCGACCCGCGCGTGCTGGCGCTCGCGCTGATCTACTTCGGCACGTCGGCGGGGCTCTATACGCTCGGCCTGTGGGCGCCGCTGATGGTCAGGCAGTTCGGCTTCACCGCGTGGCAGACGGGCCTGCTGACCGGCATCCCGAGCATCGCCGCGGTCGTCGCGATGATCGGCTGGGCACGGCATTCGGATCGCACCGGCGAACGCACGTGGCATGTCGTGATTCCGTGCGTGCTCGCGTGCATCGGCTTCGTGTTCGCGGGGCAGGCGGGCACCGCGCTCCTGACCGTGCTCGCGCTGGTCGTCGTCAACATCGGGATCAGCGCCGCGAAGGCGCCGCTGTGGGCGATGCCGAGCGCGTTCCTGTCAGGCGCCGGCGCGGCCGCGGGGATCGCGATGATCAACTCGATCGGCAACCTCGGCGGCTTCGTCGGGCCGTTCGCGATCGGCTGGCTCAAGAACGTGACGGGCGGCTACGCGGCCGGGCTGTACGTGGTGGCGGGCACGCTCGCGGTGTCGGCGGTCGTCACGCTCATGCTGAGCCGCAAGGGCGCGCGCGAGCAGGTCGTGGCGGGGGTGCGGCATCATCATTGAATTGCAGGCAGCGCGTGTTGCCGGACGTGGCGACTGTGCGGAGGGTGCCGGCGCTCGCGTGAGCGAGGCCTTTGCCCACGACGCGGTGTGACGCGACTTCCGGCCGTCGCGCGCGTCGGTTTCCCCGCTACACGTTCGGCGACTGCACGCTTCGTGCGATCTCCTGCGCACACGCATCGGCCGACGCTTTCGACGTGTCGACGAAGCAATCGCTGAACGCGCGCGCCGCATACCCTTCTCGATACATCTCGGCGATACGTTGCCGCTCCCAGTCCGTCAGCGCGCGCGTGCCGCGATCCGACGCCGCGATCGCTACCGGCGGCGCGAGTGTCACGACGAACAGGCGCGCGTCGCGTGCGTCGCAGGCTGCGCGCAGCCGGTCGAATTCCGCGTCGCCGATCGGATAGGCGATCACCAGGTGACGTTCGCGTGCCTGCGCGATCTCTTTGACGAGGCGCGCCAGCGCGATCGCCCACTGCACGTCGAACGGGGCGTCGTCGGGCGCGTCGTGATCGTCGCCGTCGATGAAGCGCGCATCGGGCAGTCGCTGCGCGAGTGCGCGACCGATCGTCGTCTTGCCGCTGTTGATCGGGCCGTTCAGGTGGATGACGGTGAGGGAAGTCATGAGCCGGGCCGGAAATCGGACGACTGGCAGCTTGCCACGATTGCCGTAGCCTTGCAGCGCCGTTCGCGCGTGACGCGGTGGCGCGAGTAGAGCAGGAAGAGAAAGAAGCAGCAGGCCGCGCATGCACCGATGCACATGCGGCCTGCCCGGCCGGAGCGCGTATCGGCTACGCGCCCCGGCGTCGAACGAAGCGACTTACTTGTCGTCGCCCTTGATCTGCGGCAGCGCCGACGCTTCACCCGGCGTCAGCAGGCCGACTTGCGAATACACGCGCAGCTTGTCGCGCGTATCGGTGATGTCGAGGTTGCGCATCGTCAGCTGGCCGATCCGGTCGCGCGGCGAGAACGTCGACGCCACCTTCTCCATCGACAGGCGTTCCGGCTGATACGTGAGGTTCGGCGACTTCGTGCTCAGGATCGAGTAGTCATTGCCGCGGCGCAGTTCGATCTTCACTTCGCCGGTGATCGCGCGCGCGACCCAGCGCTGCGCCGTTTCGCGCAGCATGATCGCTTGCGGGTCGAACCAGCGGCCCTGGTACAGCAGGCGGCCGAGACGGCGGCCGTTCTCGCGGTACTGCTCGATCGTGTCTTCGTTGTGGATGCCGGTGACGAGACGCTCGTATGCGATGTACAGCAGCGCGAGGCCCGGGGCTTCGTAGATGCCGCGGCTCTTCGCCTCGATGATGCGGTTCTCGATCTGGTCGCTCATGCCGAGGCCGTGGCGGCCGCCGATGCGGTTCGCTTCCAGCAGCAGCTCGACCTGGTCCTTGAACTCGACGCCGTTCAGCGCGACCGGCTGGCCGGCTTCGAAGCGCACCGTCACTTCCTCGGCGGCGATCTTCACGTCGTCGCGCCAGAACGCGACGCCCATGATCGGGTTCACGATCTTGATGCCGCTTTCGAGGCTTTCGAGGTCCTTCGCTTCGTGCGTCGCGCCGAGCAGGTTCGAGTCGGTCGAATACGCCTTCTCGGCCGACATCTTGTATGCGAAGCCGGCCTGGTTCATGAATTCGGACATTTCGGCACGGCCGCCGAGTTCGTCGATGAACGTCTGGTCGAGCCACGGCTTGTAGATCTTCAGGTCCGGGTTCACGAGCAGGCCGTAGCGGTAGAAACGCTCGATGTCGTTGCCCTTGTACGTGCTGCCGTCGCCCCAGATGTTGACGCCGTCTTCCTTCATCGCGGCGACGAGCATCGTGCCCGTCACGGCGCGGCCGATCGGCGTCGTGTTGAAGTACGTGACGCCGGCGGTCGTGATGTGGAACGCGCCGCTTTGCAGCGCGGCGATGCCTTCGGCGACGAGCTGCGCGCGGCAGTCGATCAGGCGGGCGCCGGCTGCGCCGTATTCGATCGCGCGTTTCGGGATCGCGTCGTAATCGTCTTCGTCGGGCTGGCCGAGGTTCGCCGTGTATGCGTACGGGACGGCGCCCTTCAGTTTCATCCAGTGCAGCGCGGCGCTGGTGTCCAGGCCGCCGGAGAAGGCGATACCGACCTTCTGGCCGGTCGGGAGGCTTTCGAGAATCGTGCTCATAGGAATTACCGTGGATTGAAGCCGGTGGGATCGTATTTCGCGGAATATGCGAGTATCGGCTGTCCGGGAAGTTGGGGCAAGACCTGATTTTCGCGCCAATACGTCTTCGGGCCTGTCGCGACGGGCCTGACGGGCGGTTAACCGGCCGGAGAATCCGGCGCGAAACGGCCTCGGACGGCGGTCGAAACTGGCGAAGGCGCGCCGGCGCGCACGCCCGATTGGCGGGGCCAGATCGGTCGGCCGGTGCGGCATCCGCGCTCAGGATGCCGGGCCACCTTTATGAAAGGCTAATGAAAGATGTCCTGAGGCGCCCGGCGTCCGCCGGCCTTCGAATCGTCAAAGCTCCAGGTTCAGATATTCCACGCCTGCGCGGTATCGAGCAGTTTCTCGCGCAACTGATCCACTTCGCCGGCCAGCTTGGCCGTGATCGACACGTAGCCCGACAACTGCGCCGGCGGGGCGTCGTGCGGCGGCTCGGCCGGCCGGCGGCGCGGTGCGAGCCGGCTCGGCGTGCCGAACTTGAGCGCGCGGCTCGCGCCGACGAGCGTGTCGCGGATGCGCCGGTTCATCGCCTTCATCTCGATGCGCATGTATTCGCGTGCGGCGAGGTCGTCGCGGGCCGGCACCGTGCTCGACAGGATCTCCAGGTAGCCGATGCACAGGCGCAGGCCGCGCTGGATCGCCTCGAGCTGCGTGACCGGGATGTCGCATTCCTTCGACACCGACGGCATCAGCGAGCGCAGCTGCACCAGCAGCGCGCTCAGCGCGGCCATTTCCTTCAGGTGCGCGTCGTCGCTCACGTGGCGGTCGCCCGCGAGCCGCGCATGCACGGCCGCGCACGCGCGCAGCGCGTCGGCGAGCTTGTAGCGCCACGAGTAGGTCGCATAGAGCGGCAGCGCGAACGAGAACGCCAGCGCGATCGCGATGCCGGTCAGCACGTTCACCGCGCGCCACAGGCCGTCGACGATCTCGTTGTCGCCGTGGCCGGCCACGATCACCATCGTGATCGCCGACAGCAGCGCGATGTAGCCGGCCTTGCCGATCGCGTGATACGCGCAGAGCCCGCACGCGATCGCCATCAGCAGGTAGATCGTGAGCGGCGCGTGCAGGACGGAGTAGAGCAGGATCAGCCCGAGCCCCGCGAGCGCGCCGATCGACGTGCCGAGCGCGCGCTCGGCCGCCTTCTTGCGGATGTTGCCGTGGTGCTGCAGCCCGCCGACGACGATCAGCACGGTGATCGTCGACCATTCGCCGTGCGGCACGCGCAGGCCGGTGGACAAGGCGATCGACACGAGGATCGCGAGCGCGACGCGCGCCGCATGGATCAGCTTCGCGTGCCGGTAGCGGCGGTACGGGTCCAGCAGGGGACGGAGCGCGTGGCGCAGGAGCGGCGGGAATCGGGCAGGGAGCTGGGCGGTCATGACGGAGCGGGGGTGGCCGGCGGGATGGCCGGAATGCGCGTGCGGCGCGGGCGGGCCGGCGCCGCACGTGCGGCTGACGTAACGCTAGCCGAACGCGCGCGGGCTGTCCACGGCAGCGCGGCGCGGGTGCCGCCGGCCGCCGCGTCACGCGTCGGCCGTATTCGCCTCGGCGTTCGACACGCGATTGCGGCCGCCGGACTTCGCGTGGTACAGCGCCGCGTCGGCCTGCCGCAGCAGCGTCGCGGCGTTGACGCGCCCGCCGGCGGTGGTCGCCGCGCCGATGCTCGCCGTCACGTGCCCGTACGGGCTGCGGACGTGCGCGATGTCGAGCCCGGCGATCGCACGGCGGATCGCTTCGGCGACGGTCGCCGCGCCCTGCGCGTCGGTGTCGGGCAGCGTGACGACGAATTCCTCGCCGCCGTAGCGCGCGACGTGGTCGCTGTCGCGGCGCAGGCAGCGCGACGCGGATTGCGCGACGCGGCGCAGCACGTCGTCGCCAGCGAGGTGGCCGTAGTAGTCGTTGAACGCCTTGAAATGATCGACGTCGACGAACAGCACCGACAGCGGCCGGCCGCTGCGCGACGCGCGCTGCGCCTCCTTCGCGAGCACGGCATCGAACGTGCCGCGGTTGTCGAGCCCGGTCAGCGAATCGGTATGCGCGAGCCGGTACAGATTCAACTTGGTGACCTGCCGGCGCTCGAGTTCGCGCGACAGCGCGAGCGAGCCTCCCAGGACGAACACGGTAAACAGGCCCATCAGCACGGCGGTCCAGATCGCGCGATGGCGCCACGGCGCGTAGATGTCGATCTCGGCGGGCGCGACGTCGACGATCAGCGGCAGATGCGCGAGATGCTTGTAGACGTAGATGCGCCGCACGTCGTCGATCGCGCCCACGCCCGTCAGCACGCCTTCGCTGCTGCGCTGCGCCTTGATGAAGAGCGGGGAGTGGTGGAGGTCGAGGCCGACCACGCGCGGATCGTACGGCAGGCGCGAGACGAGCGCGCCGTTGTCCTCGACGATCGCCGCGCTGCCGTGCTGGCCGACCGCGAGCCCGTCAAGCAGCGCGCGGAAGTAGCCGATGTTGAGCGTGCCGACGACGATTCCGCCGAAGCGGCCGTCGGCCAGCGTGATCCGGCGGCTGAGCGCGATCGTCAGCGCGCCGCCGCGCAGCCGGGACGCATAGGGCCGGCTGATATAGAGGCCCTGCACGAGCCGGTCGCGATGCACGGTGAAATACTCGCGGTCGGCGAAATTGCCTTGTCGCGGCGGCGATGCGGCCGAATCGATCACGATATTGCCGTGCGGATCCATTACGAAAATGGCGCCGAGATACGCGCCGGTCGCGGCGCGGTCGAACAGCAGCCGGTGACGCTGGCGCGGCGGCAATGCCGTCAGTTCCGGATCGGCGAGCCCGTCGACGACGTTTTGCAGCGAAAGATCATACAGTTCGATATTGCGGGAAATATCGCGCTCGATCAGCAGCATCAGGTTGCGCGCATTTTCGACCGCATGGTCATACGCGTCGTGGCGTGCCTCGATTAAAAGCGATGTCGAGAGTCCCCAGCTGAACAGCAGCAGCACGACGCCGGCGACGAGCACGCCGCGGGGCGACAGTATGCGTGCCACGGCCGTCGCGGTATGACGGCGCAGCGTAGCGAGCGGCGTGGGTGGCATCATCCTCGGGGCAGGCGGCGGATATGTGCGTCGTCGACGATTCCGCGCTCTGATTAATTCGCATTAGTCGGCATTATCTCGCGAATTCCCGAAATTCGCCGCTCGATGCAAAACATGCATGCGCCAATCCGATTCGGAACGATTACGCATCATTACCGTGATCCGGGCGTTCGTTTCGATTTGAATCGCGATTATGGGTAGCCGGTATTTTGTCTGATTATTAGGGCATATCGATCGATTTTGTCGTTTTAATACAGGATCGGGCTATTGCGCCGGCGCAATTGCGTATCGGGCGGGGAGGTGCACCGTCGCGGCTCACCCCGCGTCGGCATGCGGCGCCGGGGCGTCCGGACCCGAGCGATCCAGACGGCGAATCAGGTAGAATCCGCGCTTCGCCGCTGGCGCCCGGCGCGCAACGCGTATCGGGGCCGCATCGAAATGCATCGCAGCAGGCGGCGCGACGCGCCCCGATCCCGCATGCGCCGGCCCCGGATGCCGGCCCGCTCAACGTTCGTCTCGTTTATGTCCGCAATCCCGAATTCCGACCAACCCGGTTCGTCCGCGAACCCACCCAAGCTTCATCGCGCGCTGAAGGCGCGCCATCTGACGATGATCGCCATCGGCGGCTCGATCGGCACGGGCCTGTTCGTCGCGTCCGGCGCGTCGATCTCGCAGGCCGGCCCCGGCGGCGCGATGGTCGCGTACATGCTGATCGGCCTGATGGTCTACTTCCTGATGACGAGCCTCGGCGAAATGGCCGCGTTCATGCCGGTGTCGGGCTCGTTCGCGACCTACGGCGCGAAATACGTCGACGAAGGCTTCGGCTTCGCGCTCGGCTGGAACTACTGGTACAACTGGGCCGTGACGATCGCGGTCGAGCTGGTCGCCGCGCAGCTCGTGATGCACTACTGGTTCCCGGACGTGCCGGGCGTCTGGTGGAGCGCCGCGTTCCTCGGCGTGATGTTCCTGCTCAACGCGCTGACCGTGCGCGGCTTCGGTGAAGCCGAATACTGGTTCGCGCTGATCAAGGTCGTCACCGTGGTCGCGTTCATCGGCGTCGGCCTGCTGATGATCTTCGGCATTCTGAAGGGCGCGCCGGGCAACGGCTGGGGCAATCTGACGATCGGCGACGCGCCGTTCGCGGGCGGCCTGCCGGCGCTGATGGGCGTCGCGATGATCGCGGGCTTCTCGTTCCAGGGCACCGAGCTGATCGGCGTCGCGGCCGGCGAATCGGAGAACCCGCGCACGACGATCCCGCGCGCGGTGCGTCAGGTGTTCTGGCGGATCCTGCTGTTCTACGTGCTGGCGATCTTCGTGATCGGCGTGCTGATTCCCTACACCGACCCGAACCTGCTGAAGAGCGACGTGACCGACATCGGCGTGAGCCCGTTTACGCTCGTGTTCCGCCACGCGGGCCTCGCGTTCGCGGCCGGCGTGATGAACTCGGTGATCCTGACGGCCGTGCTGTCGGCCGGCAACTCGGGCATGTACGCGTCGACCCGGATGCTCTACAACCTCGCGACGGAAGGCCGTGCGCCGAAGCTGTTCGCGAAGCTGTCGCCGGGCGGCGTGCCGCGCAACGCGCTGTACGCGACGACCGCCGTCGGTGCGCTGTGCTTCTTCACGTCGCTGTACGGCGACAAGACGGTGTACCTGTGGCTGCTGAACACGTCGGGGATGACGGGTTTCATTGCGTGGCTCGGCATCGCGATCAGCCACTACCGGTTCCGCAAGGGCTACGTGAAGCAGGGTTACGCGGTCGACCAGCTGCCGTACCAGTCGAAGTGGTTTCCGTTCGGCCCGCTGTTCGCGTTCGTGCTGTGTCTCGTGATCGCGCTCGGCCAGGACTACCAGGCGTTTCTCGCGAACCGGATCGACTGGGCGGGCGTGGCCGCGACCTACGTCGGCATTCCGCTGTTCCTCGTCGTGTGGCTCGGCTACCGGCTCCTGAACAAGAGCCGCTTCGTGCGCTACGAGGACATGGAGATCGCGCCGTGGGCGGCCGCGAACCGCAGCGCGCAGCTGCAGCGCGTGGAGAACCGCGAAACCGTCGGCTGATGCCGGTGCGGCCACCGGCCGCGTGGTGCGCGACGAAAACGGGAAGCCCGCGGGCTTCCCGTTTTTCGTTGGGGCGTCCGGGGCGACGCGGTGTGCCGCCGACGTCGGTAGCCGACGCGTGCGTCGTTCCCCGATGCCGTTCCAGCCGGCGCCGAACCCGCTTTTTTTGTCGGCTTTGCGCTGCACGGGGTCAAAGCCGGTTATATTTCCCGACCCTACCGGGCCACGGCCCGGTCGGCGCGACGAGCGCGGCGCGGATCGGGCATCCGGCGCGCGCCCGTTGCGGCGGCCGGCGGCGCCCGGCGTTTCCATCGTTCCGCCGCGGCCTGCCCGGCCCGCGGAGCGCGCAATCCAGAGGAATCCATGAGCGCATCACCCGCCGAGCGGAAGGCCGGACCCGTTTCCATCGTGCGAATCGAAGCCGCGATCAACGCGTGGCGCGAAGTGTATCCGCCGGCGCCGGACGGCGAGGACGGCTACGCGCTCGACGCCGGCAGCAACTGCCTGGCCGAGCTGTACGGCACGATGATCTGCTATCGGCTGCCGGACGTGCCGCTCGACTCGCTGAGCGACGCGCAGCGCGATGCGCTGTACGCGACCGAGGCATGACGCGCGGTCGGGACGCTGCCGCGACGCGGCGTCGATGAAGCAACGGGAAGCCTGGCGGCTTCCCGTTTTGCTTTGCGGCTTTGCGCGGTGCGCCGCCCGCGAGGGCGGGCGCGGCGCGGCTCGCGCCGGTATCGGCGCGGGCTGAGGTATCGTCATGGCATCGGGAGCAGGCGCTCACGGGACGACCGGCGCGGCACGTGTGCGCGCGGGGCCGAATGAACGTCCGTGGCCTGTCCGGGAGGGTTCGAACATGGAGTTGAGACACCTCCGCTACTTCGTCGCGGTTGCCGAGGAGCGGAATTTCACGCGCGCGGCCGAGCGCCTGCACATCGCGCAGCCGCCGCTCAGCCGGCAGATCCAGCAGCTCGAGGACGCGCTCGGCGTGCCGCTGTTCGAGCGCAACGCGCGGCCGCTGAAGCTGACCGACGCGGGGCGGTTCTTCTATTCGCACGCGGTGCAGCTGCTCGCGCAGACGACCGAGCTCGAATCGATGACGAAGCGGGTCGGCAAGATCGAGCGCAGCATGTCGGTCGGCTTCGTCGGCTCGACGCTGTACGGGATGCTGCCGAAGATCATCCGGCGCTTTCGAAGCGAGTATCCGGCCGTCGAGCTGAGCCTGCACGAGATGTCGACGATGGACCAGATCAAGGCGCTGAAGGAAGGGCGCATCGACGTCGGGTTCGGGCGCATCCGTCACGAGGACCCGAGCGTGCGGCGCGTCGTGCTGCGCGAGGAGCGGATGATCGTCGCGCTGCCGGTCGGTCACGTGCTCGACGGCGCGAAACCCGTGCTGTCGCTGCACGATCTCGTGAACGACACGCTGATCATCTTCCCGAAGGCGCCGCGGCCGAGCTATGCGGACCAGGTGCTCGCGGCATTCCACGATCGCGCGCTGCAGCCGCGCAAGATCTACGAGACGCGCGAACTGCAGATCGCGCTCGGGCTCGTCGCGATGGGCGAGGGCGTGTCGGTCGTGCCGCACAGCGTGTACGGGCTGAAGCGCGACGACATCAGCTACAAGCCGCTCGACGATCCGAAACTCGTGTCGCCGATCATCATGAGCATGCGGATGCTCGACGAATCGGAGGACATCCGCGCGATGCAGGCGCTGATCTACCGGCTGTACGACGAGTCGCAGATGGAGTATCTGCCGCCGCAGCCCGAATGAGCGCGCGGGCGGTGGGGGCTTGCTTGACGCCGCGCGCGTCGGCGGGCCACCATCGTCGGCATTCTGCGGTCCGCCCGCGTGCGGCCGCCTTCATGCAGCCTTCATGCAGACGATGACATGCACATGACTGAAATCGAGACCGAGGAGACCTGGGTCGAGACGCCGCAAGGGCGTCTCTTCGCGAAGCGCTGGCGCGGTGTGCCTGCGCAGGCGACGGCCGCGACCGGGCCGGCCGCGCCTGTGCAGGCCGCACCTATGCCGGCCGCGCCTATGCAGGCCGCGCCGATCGTGCTGCTGCACGATTCGCTCGGCTGTGTCGAACTTTGGCGCGACTTCCCCGCGCAACTCGCGCGCGCCACGCAACGCGACGTGATTGCATACGACCGGCTGGGCTTCGGTCGGTCCGACCGCCATCCGGGACAGCTCGGCACGACGTTCGTGCGCGACGAGGCCGATCAGGGCTTCCGCGCGCTGCTCGAGCGGTTCGGCATCGATGCGTTCGTGGCGTTCGGGCACAGCGTCGGCGGCGGCATGGCGGTCGGCTGCGCTGCCGCGTATCCCGCGCGTTGCCGCGCGCTGGTGACGGTCGCCGCGCAGGCGTTCGTCGAGGATCGCACGCTCGACGGCATTCGCGAGGCGGGGCAGCAGTTCGACGCGCCCGGCCAGCTCGAGCGGCTCGTGCGCTATCACGGCGACAAGGCCGAATGGGTGCTGCGTGCGTGGGTCGGCACGTGGCTGTCGCCAGCGTTTCGCGACTGGAGTCTCGACGACGCGCTGCCGCGCGTGCGCTGCGCGACGCTCGCGATTCACGGCGAGCAGGACGAATACGGGTCGGACGTGCATCCGAAGCGGATCGCCGCGCGCGTCGCGGGGCCGTCGTCGTTCCTGCTGCTCGACGGATGCGGACACATGCCGCATCGCGAGCGGAGCGGCGACGTGCTCGCGGCCGTGGCGACGTTCCTGCGCGGTGCGCTCGCCTGAACGGCCGGGCGCAGGCGCGCGATGCGACCGGCGGGCCGAGCCCGCCGGCGCTCAGAACGACAGCTGGATCGCGAGATCGAGCGCGAGAATCGCGATCGAGCAGCCGATGCCGAGGACCACGTTCGGCAACCGGTGTTCGAAGTCGCGATTGTCGCGGCGCATCGCGGCGCCGAGCAGGAAGATCGCCTCGACGACGATCTGCAGCCCGACGAACAGCAGCATCAGCAGGTACTCGTAACCCATCTGCTTGAACGCGGCGAATTGCATCCCGTGATCGCGGATCCATTGGCCGACGCGCAGCAGTTCGTAGACGAACAGCAAGGCGGGAAACAGGTAGCTGATGAAATACGTCGGCGCCGTGGCGTGCCGTAGTTCGAGGTGGAAGTGCTGATGCATGGTAGCCATCACGAAGCCCTCCTTGCAAACGCATGATTGCGGTCGCGACGGCGGCGCGACGACGTGCGGACTAAGGGATTGCCCGAGGCATCGTGCGGGGCCGTACGACATCAGCATACTGCTGCGCGGAAGATTTGGCATCCCGTGCGTGCATGCGTTGTAAAAATCCCGGCGCATCGCGCGACGCGTGCAGCGGTCTTCGCTCGCGGAGCGCGACGCGTCGGCCGGTTGCGTGTCGCCCGCGTTGCCGGGCAGCAGCGATTCCGGATGGTGTTCCAGATCGCAGGCCAGCGCGCAGCGCGCCCGGCGTGCGCGTGAATTGCGTGAGCGCCGTGCACGTTCGATGCGCACGCACCTTCCTGCCCGAGCGTCGCTTGGGCGGCCGCTCAGCCTTTCGCTTGCGCGCCTTCGACGAACAGCTTCGCGACCGACCGGAATTCCCGCTTCAGCGACAAGCCCGGCACGGTCAGCCAGCGCAGCATCGCCGCGAGATACAGATGATGGAACCACGTGGCGAGCTGGTCGGCCGCCAGCGCCGGGCTCAGTTCGCCCGCCTGCTGTCCGGCCGCGATCAGCTGCTGCCACACGAGCGCGATGTCGCTGCCGCCGTCCTTCCCGCTTTCCGCTTCCGTCACGCCGATGCTCAGGAACCGATGCCGCAGGTACGCGAGCAGGTACACCGGGTGCTGCTCGCACCACGCGGCCGACGCGTCGAGCACGCAGGCGATCCGCGACGCGAAGGTCTTCCGCCGTGCGACGTCGCGCTGCAGGTGCGCGAGGTCGCGCGCGAGTTCGCCTTCGAGCCAGTGCGCGAGCACGGCTTCCTTCGTCGGAAAGTGGTTGTACAGCGTTCGTTTCGCGACATCGGCTTGCGCGGCGATCTGCTCCATCGTCACGGCATCGTAGCCATGCACATCGAACAGGCGGGCGCCGGTGTCGGCGAGATGCGCGAGCATCTGGATGCGCTTGCGTGCGCGGCGGCCCGGATCGTCGGTCGTCGTCGGCATGGTTCGGTATCGAATGAAAGTGCACGAATTGCATTAGTATACGACGTGCATTTTTATGAATCCACTCGCCTGCATCGTGCAGGGGGAGTCCACGCATGAAGCTCGTCATCGTCACTTACGGCACCGAAGGCGACACGCGTCCGCTCGCGGCGCTCGGCCGTGCGCTGCTGGATGCGGGCCACGAGGTCCGGTTGCTGGCCGACGCCGCGACGCTCGGTTCGGCCGCCGCGCTCGGGGTGCCGTGCGCGCCGTTGTCCGGCGATATCCGCGCGGCGATCGCGCCGGATGGCGCGTTGTCGGACGCGGTGCGCGGGCGCGGCGGCTTCAACGACACGTCGAAGGCGCTCGCGGCGATCGCGAATGCGAACACGGCGGCATGGATGCGCGAAGTCGCGGCCGCGTCGGCCGGTTGCGATGCGATCCTGGTGTCGGGGCTGGCGTCGTTCGTCGGGCTGTCGGTCGCCGAGTATCGCGGCGTGCCGGCGATCGGCACGGGGATGATTCCGATCACGCCGACCGCGGCATTCGCGTCGCCGTTCCTGCCGCCCGGCAAGGTGCCGCGCTGGCTGAATCGCGCGAGCCACCGGCTCGTGAACGCGCTGCTGTGGCTCGCGTTCAAAAAGGCGACCAATGCAGCGCGCGCCAGCGTGTGCGGCCTGCCGCCGCGCCGGCACGTCTGGACCGATCATCCGATGCTGTACGGCGTGTCGCCCGTGCTGCTGTCCGATCCGGCCGACTGGCCGTCGCACGTGCAGGCCTGCGGTCAGTGGCACGCCGACGCGCCGGCGTGGACGCCGCCGCCCGCGCTGGCGACCTTTCTCGGCGCGGGCGAGCCGCCCGTGTACATCGGCTTCGGCAGCATGGCCGGGTTCGATCGCGCCGCGATGGTCGGCGCGCTGCTGCAGGCGCTCGACGGTCGGCGCGCGCTGTTCCACCCGGGCTGGAGCGGCATCGATGCGTCGATGCTGCCGGCGCACGTGTGCGTGATCGGCGAGACGCCGCACGACCGGTTGTTTCCGCATGTATCGATGGCGATCCACCACGGCGGATCGGGTACCACGCATTCGGCCGCGCGGGCGGGCATTCCGTCGGTCGTCGTGCCGTTCGCGGGCGATCAGTTCTTCTGGGCGAACCGGCTGCAACGGCTCGGTGTGGCCGATGCGCCGGTGGCGGGCCGGCGCATGGATGCCGCCGCGCTCGCGAGCGCGATCGTGTTCGCGGCGCATGCCGACACGCAGGCGCGCGCCGCCGGACTCGGTGCGCGGATCGCACGGGAGGACGGGGTGCGGCGGGCGGTCGGCGCGATCGAGCGCTGGGCGCGGCCCGGCATGCGGTGAACGCGCCGGCGCCGCTTCAGAAATGCCCGGTGAACCGGTAGCGGCTGCCCGGGTGCCACAGGTTGGCTACCGACGCGACCATCCCCTGCGACCACGTGCGCCGATGCAGCAGCAGGCAGGGTTCGCGCTCGTCCATCGTCAGGTGGCGGCGCGTTTGCGCATCGGGCATTGCGGCCTCGATCCGGTATTCGACCCGCTGCAGCGGCGCGACGCGCGTGAGGTACTGGTTCGGCGTCGTCGTCGTGAAGTCCTGCAGTGCGTATTCGGGCGCGCAGGACGGATTGACCCAGCGTTCCTCGAGCTGCACCGGCGTGTCGTTCTCGAAGTGCAGCACGCGTGAATGGAAGATCGGGCTGCCGGCGTCGAGCCGCAGCTCGTCGGCGAGCTTCGCGTCGGCGATGGCCGCGCCGACCTCCAGCACCTGCGCGCGATACCCATGGCCGCGCGCGGCGACTTCGTCCGAGATGCTGCGGATCGCCACCAGCGTCGATTCGTATTTCGGCGACGCGACATACGTGCCCGAGCCGCGCGTGCGCGTGAGCACCTGCTCGGCCGTCAGTTCGCGCAGCGCGCGGTTGACCGTCATCCGCGCGACGTTGAATTCGCGCGCGAGCTCGTTTTCCGACGGCACCTGGTCGCCTTCCGCCCACTCGCCCGCATGAATGCGCGCGAGGATGAAGTCCTTGATTTCCTGATAGATCGGTGTGGTCATTGCATTGCTGTTCGAGAGACGGCGGCCGCGTGCCGTCGCGCGCGGGCCTTCGTGCGGTGTCCGGGCGGAGTGTACCGGGTTCGACGCCGCGCGGGCCCGACTGTGGGCCCGGGATTCGGGTTATTCCGGCCCGCGTCCGGCGCGCCGGCCAAGGACCCGCGGGGCCCGTACGGGCCGCGGCCGCCGCGCCGGCGAGCGCGGCAAACGAAAAGTATAGACAAATGCATGCGCGGCGACGATGTGCCGAATCCGCACCGAAACCAGGGGTTCAGCTTCATGTAAGGTGTAGCGAATTGAAATATAAGGAAAATTCGCTCAGGTAAACAATCCGCCGACAATTAGAGATAAACACGGATTGCTGGCAGTGACCTGAAAAAGGCAAAGTTGTATGTACAACTTGGAGAGTCGTCTGACGGATGACCTCCCGGTTGGAAGGGTTCGCGGCGGCGACGCCCGACGGGACCCGTGCCCAGTTCGCCTATGACAGGAACGCCATGAAGAAACTCGCGCTCAGTATTGCCCTTGCCTGCCTCGCGGTCGGTGCCCACGCCAAGGATTGGTCGACGATCCGGTTCGGCGTCGACGCCAGCTATCCGCCGTTCGAATCGAAGGATGCAAGCGGCAAGGTCGTCGGCTTCGACGTCGATCTCGGCAACGAGATCTGCGCGCGCCTGAAGGCGAAGTGCGTGTGGATCGAGAACGACTTCGACGGGATGATTCCGGCGCTGAAGGCGAAGAAGTTCGACGGCGTGCTGTCGTCGATGTCGATGACGCCGGCGCGTGCCGAGCAGATCGCGTTCTCCGACAAGCTGTTCAACACGCCGACGCGCCTCGTCGCGAAGAAGGGCGCGAACCTGCAGCCGACGGCCGAATCGCTGAAGGGCAAGTCGGTCGGCGTCGAGCAGGGCACGATCCAGGAAACCTACGCGAAGGCCTACTGGGCGCCGAAGGGCGTGCAGGTCGTGCCTTACCAGAACCAGGACGGCGTGTACCAGGACCTGATGTCCGGCCGCCTCGACGCCGCGCTGCAGGACGCGGTGCAGGCCGATATCGGCTTCCTGAAGACACCGCGCGGCGCGAGCTTCGAATTCGCCGGCAAGGACATCGACGATCCGAAGACGCTCGGCAACGGCGCCGGCATCGGCCTGCGCAAGGACGACGCCGACCTGAAGGCGAAGATCGACCATGCGATCGCCGACATGATCAAGGACGGCACCTACAAGAAACTCGAGAAGAAGTACTTCGCATTCGACGTGTACGGCGGCTGACGCCTTCGCGGCGCGCACCGGCCGTGGCGCGCGCCGCCCGCTTCGCGTGATGCCGCTGGCTTGATGAGCAGACGGCATCAGGTAGTGCGCAGAACTCGTTTGATGCGCGGTTAATGGCTATTGACAATCCAGCCACATCGTTCTGGATCCCTTATATGATCTTCCAAGGATTTGGCCCGCTGTTGTGGGCCGGCACGGTCGAGACCGTGAAGCTCGCGGTGCTGTCGCTTGCCGCGTCGCTGATACTGGGCCTCGCGGGCGCGGCAGCGAAACTCTCGACCAACCGCATGCTCAAGTCGGTCGGCACGTTCTATACGACGCTGATCCGCGCGGTACCCGATCTCGTGCTGATGCTGCTGCTGTTCTACGGGATCCAGATCCTGCTGAACGATGCGACCGACCTGCTCGGCTGGGACCAGATCGACATCGACCCGTTCGTGGCCGGTGTCGTGACGCTCGGCTTCATCTACGGCGCGTACTTCACCGAGACGTTCCGCGGCGCATTCCTTGCGGTGCCGCGCGGCCAGCTCGAAGCGGGTTTCGCATACGGGATGAGCGGCTGGCGCGTGTTCCACCGCATCCTGTTCCCGCAGATGATGCGCTTCGCGCTGCCGGGCATCGGCAACAACTGGCAGGTGCTCGTGAAGGCCACCGCGCTCGTGTCGATCATCGGCCTCGCCGATGTCGTGAAGGCGTCGCAGGACGCCGGCAAGAGCACGCTCGATTTCTTCTTCTTCACGCTCGCGGCCGGCGCGATCTACCTCGCGATCACGACGGTGTCGAACGTCGTGCTGCACCACCTGGAGAAGCGTTATTCCGTCGGCGTCCGGAGGCTTGCACTGTGATCGAACTCGTCAGCCAGTACTGGCAAAGCTATCTCTATACCGACGGTTACCGCTTCAGCGGCCTCGCGATCACGCTGTGGCTGCTGGTCGTGTCGATCGCGTTCGGCTTCGCGCTGGCCGTGCCGCTCGCGATCGCGCGCGCGTCGTCGAACCGCTGGATCTCGGGCCCCGTGTGGCTCTATACGTACGTGTTCCGCGGCACGCCGCTCTACGTACAGCTGCTGATGTGCTACACCGGCATCTACAGCCTGCAGGTCGTGCACAACCACGTGCTGCTCGACACGTTCTTCCGCAACGCGATGAACTGCACGCTGCTCGCGTTCGTGCTGAACGAATGCGCGTATGCGACCGAGATCTTCGCGGGTGCGATCAAGGCCACGTCGGCCGGCGAGATCGAGGCCGGGATGGCCTACGGGATGTCGCGCTTCAAGCTCTATACGCGCATCATCCTGCCGTCCGCGCTGCGCCGCTCGCTGCCGAGCTACAGCAACGAAGTGATCCTGATGCTGCACGCGACGACCCTCGCGTTCACCGCGACCGTGCCCGACATCCTGAAGGTCACGCGCGATGTCAACTCCGCGACGTACATGTCGTTCCAGGCATACGGCATCGCCGCCGTGCTGTACGCCATCGTCGTGTTCACGCTCATCTGGGCGTTCCGCAAGCTCGAGACGCGCTGGCTCGCGTACCTCTCGCCGCGCAGCCACTAATGCATTCGCAAGGAAGGACCAAGCATGTACAAGCTCACCGTTGACAACCTGCACAAGAAGTTCGGCGACAACGAGGTGTTGAAGGGCGTATCGATGAAGGCGAAGGCCGGCGACGTGATCAGCATCATCGGCTCGAGCGGCTCCGGCAAGAGCACGTTCCTGCGCTGCATCAACTTCCTCGAGCAGCCGTGCTCGGGGCAGATCACGATCGGCAGCGAGCCGATCCAGACCGCGCGCGACCGTAACGGCTCGCTGCGCGTGGCCGACCAGAAGCAGCTGCAGCGGATGCGCACGAAGCTGTCGATGGTGTTCCAGCACTTCAATCTGTGGTCGCACATGACGGTGCTCGAGAACGTGATCGAGGCACCGATGGCCGTGCTGGGGATCGGCAAGGAAGAGGCCGTTGCGCGGGCACGCAAGTATCTGGAGAAGGTCGGGCTCGCGCCGCGCGTCGAAGGCATGTATCCGTCGCACCTGTCGGGCGGCCAGCAGCAGCGTGTCGCGATCGCGCGTGCGCTCGCGATGGAGCCCGAAGTGATGCTGTTCGACGAGCCGACGTCGGCGCTCGATCCGGAACTCGTCGGCGAAGTGCTGAAGGTGATGCAGAAGCTCGCCGAGGAAGGCCGCACGATGGTCGTCGTCACGCACGAGATGGGTTTCGCGCGCAACGTGTCGAACCACGTGATCTTCCTGCATCAGGGGAAGATCGAGGAAGAGGGCGATCCGCGGGAGATTCTCGTGAACCCGAAGAGCGAGCGGCTCGGGCAGTTCCTGTCGGGGCGGCTCAAGTAAGCGGGGGCCGCCGCAGCCTGGAACGCTAAATGCTTGTTTCGGACGACTCTTTCGATCAAGGAGCGCCGCGATGAGCACGCCGACCCCTACCGCGTTTTCCCACGTGAAGCCGCAGGACACCGCATATCAAGGCGAAGGCCTGCGCGACTTCTTCCTGTATCGCGATCTCGGCATCGCGGCCGCGACGAACGGCAAGGTCGTCGCGCAACTCGTCAGGGCGAATCATGCACCGGCGGCGGGCACCGGCTGGCACCGTCACGAGGCCGAGTTCCACATCGTGATGATGCTGAAGGGCTGGGCGCGCTTCATGTACGGCGAGCGCGAGACGCTGGTGAGCGCCGGCGACTGCGTGCACCAGGCGCCGGGAATCGTGCACTACCTGTTCGACTACTCGCCCGACATGGAGTACCTGGAGATCGTCGGGCCGGCTGATTTCAAGTCGATCGACGTCGAAGGGCCATGCGCGGTGCCGGCGCCGACGCCGTGGGGCGACGCGGGCGCGTAGCCCTCGGTCGCATCGGATGCGAGGCATCCGCGTGCCCACGACAGACCGCCTTCGGGCGGTTTTTTTATGGATCCTGTCCGGGCTTCGGGTTCTGACCGGGTCATTCGACATCCGAAGCATTTGCCGCGTAAGGAAATCGAAAAGACAGGCAGCAATTTGTCAGCTTCGCGTGATGTTTCGTTACACGGCGTCAAAGATCGTCAATTCGATGCAGGTGCGGTGCACGGCGCGTCGGCGACCGGCGTTAAGGACGTAACAGCCGGACCACCGGCTGGCCTACCCAGGAGAATGTCCATGACCCGCATCGCGAAGATCCTGACCGTGACGGCCGTCGCCTGTGCCACCCTCGTGCCGGCGCTGGCCGAAGCCCATTCGCACCGCGTGTGCCATTTCGATCACCACCATCACCGCGTGTGCCGCTGGGTCCGTTGACCCGCGACGCGGTATTCCCGGCAAAGCGTCGGGACGCTTTTCCCGTTCAGGCAAATCAGGAGAGGATTATGAAAAAGACGATGTTGATCGCCGCGCTCGTCGCGGGCATGGGTGTGTCGATCGGTGCGTTCGCACAGGTTCCGGCCAGCGCGCCGGCCGGTACGACCGGGCTGTGCAAGGACGGCTCGTTCTACTCGGGCGCGTCGAAGAAGGGCGCGTGCGCCGGCCACAAGGGCGTGAAGACGTGGTATGGCGCAGCGTCGGCAGCCGCGGCGAGCGCACCGGCCGCGGCCCCCGCGAGCGCGGCTGTCGCTTCCGCCGCATCCGGCGCCGCCCCGGCGAAGAGCGCGCCCGCGACGACCGCCGCGGCGGCGCCCGGCGGCGGCGCGGGCAAGGTGTGGGCCAACGACAGCACGAAGGTCTACCATTGCTCGACCGACAAGTACTACGGCAAGACGAAGCACGGCAGCTACATGTCGGAAGCCGATGCGAAGGCGAAGGGCTACCACGCGTCGCACGGCAAGGCCTGTTCGTAACACCGGCGGAACGCGCGAGCGTTGCCGCTCGCGCACTGCCCGGCACCGCGCCCCGCCGTGAGGGCGGGGCGGTTCGAGCGCAACGCCGGTGTGCCGCACCGAGCGTTGCCATCCCGCGCGGGCTCAGTGCACGTGATCGGATGGCGCCGCGGCCGCCGTCGCGTCGCGACCGGCCGCGCGCGCGTCGAGCAACGCCCGCAGCGTCACGTAGTGCGCGCCGCTCGCGCTGCCGTCCGTAGCGGCGGTGCGATCGTACGGCTCGTTGTCGTGGATCGTCGCGCGCACGATCGGATAGATCTGCGTTTCCCAGCGGCCGCCGTTGAACACACCATAATGGCCCGCGCCCGTCTGCACGTGATGCGTTTTCAGGTACGGCGGCAATCCCGAACACAGCTCCTGTGCGGCCACCGTCTGGCCCACGGCGCAGATGTCGTCCTTCTCGCCCTCGATCGTCAACAGCGCGGTGCGGTGGATCGCGGCCGGTTCCACCAGCCGGTCGCCGACCGTTAGCTCGCCGCGCGCGAGCGCGTATTGCTGGAATACCTTCTCGACCGTCTCCAGGTAGAACTCCGCGGTGAGGTCGGCCGTCGCGAAGTATTCGTCGTAGAAGTGGCGCAGCGTGTCGGCCTTCGCGGGGTCGCCTTTCGCGCGCTCGTAGTACAGGTCGGCAAACGACGCCGCATGGCGGTCGGGATTCATCGACATGAACGCGCCGACCTGCACGAAGCCCGGATACACGCAGCGCTGCGCCCCGACGAAGCCGGTCGGCACCACGCTGATCAGGTTGCGCGCGAACCATTCGATCGGCCGGCTCGTGGCGAGCGCGTTGACCTTCGTCGGATTCACGCGGCAGTCGATCGGCCCCGCCATCAACGTCAGGCTCGCGGGTTGGGCGGGATCGCCGGCGGCGGCCATCAGCGCGACCGCCGAAAGCGCGGCGACGGTCGGCTGGCAGATCGCGAGCACGTGCGCATCCGGGCCGATCTGGCGAATGAAATCGATCACGTGCCCGACGTATTCGTCGAAGCCGAAGCGCCCGGCCGCGAGCGGGATGTCGCGCGGGTTGTGCCAGTCGGTGATGTACACGTCGTGATCGGCCAGCATCGTGCTGACCGTGCCGCGCAGCAGCGTCGCGAAATGCCCGGACATCGGCGCGACGATCAGCACGCGCGGCTGGCGCGCCACCGGCCGCGCCTTGCGGAAATGCAGCAGCGTGCCGAACGGCGTGGCCGCCGCGGCTTCCTCGACGATCGGCACCACTTCGCCGTCGACGACGGTCGACGCGATGCCGAACGCCGGACGCCGGTGCGAGAACGCGCAGCATTCGAGCAGTTCGCACAGCGCGTCGACCATGCGGCCCGTCGGGGTCGACGTGGCGGGCGGCCACAGCGACATCGTCGCGCGCGTGGCGGCCGCCCATGCGCGCGCCGGACGCAGGCATTCGGCAGACCATTGGTAGAAAGGATAGGCAAGCAGGTTCATGGCCGTCGTTCGTTGCGTCGCGTTACGTCGAGCGAGGCAAGCCGTATGCCAGCGTGCGGCTGGCACGCGCGTTGCACGGGGTTTGCGAATGCGGCGATACGCGTGGCGACGCGCGCGGCGCCTCATGCGGCGATGCATGCGGCGCGTGGGGCCCGACGACCGAATGCGATGCGCCGCCGTTGCCAACGAGGCTCGGCGTACTCGATGTGTCGCTGCCCCGGGCAGCGCGCTGCGCCACTTCGGCGAATGCTTCGCACAGGCGTGGTGCGCTTCGCACGGCGCGGTGCGTGCTTTCGGTGCAGGGGTACGAACGGCAATCAGCAGGGGAACGACATGGACGTTACCGGACAGACGACGTTGACCATCAGCAGCCGCAATTACTCGTCGTGGTCGATGCGCGGCTGGCTGCTCGCGAAGCTGAGCGGGCTCGCGTTCGAGACGATCAGCGTGCCGATCGATGCGGCATCGCGCGCGGAACTGCTGCTGCTGTCGCCGTCGATTCTCGTGCCGTGCCTGACGCACGACGGCAGCACGGTATGGGATACGCTCGCGATCGCCGAATACCTGAACGAAATCCGGCCGCAGGCGCGGCTGCTGCCCGACGACCGGCATGCGCGCGCGCATTGCCGGTCGATCTGCGGCGAGATGCATTCCGGTTTCAGTGCGCTGCGCTCCGCGCTGCCGATGAACCTGCGTGCGCATTTTCCCGGCTTCCGGATCTGGTCGCGTGCGCAGCACGACATCGAGCGCATCGTGACGATCTGGCGCGCGTGTCTGGCCGCGTATGGCGGCCCCTGGCTGTTCGGCGAGCAGATCGGCATCGCCGATGCGATGTACGCGCCGGTCGTCACGCGATTCCTGACGTACGACGTGAAACTCGAACCCGATATCGCCGAGTACTGCATGCGCATGCTCGCGCATCCGTTCGTGGCGGAGTGGATCGATGCCGCGAAGGCGGAGCACGAAGACATCGACGAACTCGACATGGAGTTCTGACCTGCAACGCACCTTCGCGCGTTCAATCGGATGCCGGCATGTGCATCGAAACGAATCGTCGATGCGGCCGCGCGTGTCCTGCTCGTGCATTGCCCGCGCAGCATCTGTCGGGCATCGCGCCCCGCCGTTTCGGCGGGGCGTTGCTTACCTGTTGCCGGGCACTCTGAGGCTCGCTCCCCGCATTGCAGCACGGCGCAGCAGGATCAGGGACTCGTTTTGGCCGGCTCGGCCGCGGGTGGCTTGGCCGGACGCGTGAGGAGTTCGCGTGTGAGGTTGTCCGACACATAGTGCGGGCCATCGAACAGATAGACTTGATAGCCACGGTAGGTTGTCAGCTGCCTGCTCAATTCGTCGGCGCTGGCCGACCGGAATCCCCCGTGCTCGGCGGGCCGGAAGGCCTCCGCGATTACCCGCACACGTTGCTTTCCGAGGCGCGAGGTCAGCTCGTCGACATAGGTGCGCGCGACGTAGGGTTCGCGCGCATAGACGCCGCAGCCGTCCTGGAAGAACACCCCGACGTCCGACGGCAGCCACGACACGAGCCAGTCCGCCAGCGCCTTCCCGCCGATATTGGTCTGGTCGTAGACGCTCACCCACAGCGGGCGCGGCAGTCGCTTCAGGATATCGGCCAGCTTCGGCGCGTCCTGCCAGGTCGGGTCGATTTCGACCGGGAAGTAGTAGCCGGTGACATTCAGCGGAACGTGCGTGCGCGCTACCGCCAGGGACTGGTCCGCGAGTGTCGACAGATGGGTGCGTGCTCGCTTTTCATCCTGGTAACCGGCGAGGCCCAGGATGACGTTTCTGGCCCAGGGTTCGCGGCCGATGCGCCCCCAGTCGGGAAGGTGTGCCGCGGGACGGATGCCGGCGTCGGGCACGTACGCGGTATCGTCGACCACGCTCCACTGGATCAACAGATCGTGCACGCCGAGCTGTTGCCAGTTCCCGACGGGATTCGTCGTCGCGTTGTCCACCTGCCAGACGATTCCGTCGGCATGCACGTCATGCGCCGTCCAGCTGCACGCGGCCACGGCGAGCGATGCACCGACGGCCGCGAGCATCGCCGCGCGGGACGAACCCGGCGCGTGCGTGTGCCGGCGTCGCCGGCCTGCGTGCCGGAACCGGCCCAGACGCAGTCGAATCCCGCGCAAGGCCGGGATGGCGTACGTGATCATCGCGGCCTCCCCGGAAGCATTCCTGCGCGACATCGTAGCCGATCACATGCAAACGTGCGACCCGCCTTGCTGCTGCGGGTCGCACGAGGCTTCCACCGGCTCGCGTCACTTGGCCGTCGTGCCGTCCGCCCATGTGTAGCCGAGATTCGTGATGCCCGTCACGATACTCTGGAAGTCCTGGAAGGCGGGCAGTCCGAGATCGGGCTCGAGCCAGTACGGATGGAAGAAGAACGACGCGAAGCCGTCCCGCACCGCCAGACCGTATTGCGCGTTGGTGACGATTTGCTGCCACGTGTACGTGATGCACGAGAACGGGTCTTTACTGCAGATGTTGTATTGAAGGCTGCCCAGGTTCTCCGGAATGATTCGTTGCCCGTAGTAATCGGAGTTGATGATGTACGGGAAGAATTGCCCGGCCGAAAAGTCCTGGTTGGGCGCGCCCGTCCCGATCTGCGGATTGGTCGACGTGTAGTAGACGGCCCGCTGGAACGTGGTCGGGAACGTCTGCGCCGTGGCCGTTGATGCCATCGGCGACATCTGGTACTGCGGCGCAGCCCAGCCGACGATCTTGTAGCCGTTGAGCGTGAACTCGAGCAGGCCGTCGGCCATTCTGCCTTTCGCCCATTGCACCGAGTCCTCGTCGACAGGACGATTCTGGACTGCGTACCAGAACTCGAAGTCGCTGCCGCTCACCGCATTCTGAAGATTCGGCGTCGAGTCATACTGGTGCGTATAGCCGTGCATCACGATCGAGCCGCCGCGCAGGAGCGCGTAGTTCAACCCGCTCTTGAGGCCCGTTGCCTGCGCGAGGTGAATCGTCTCCGGCACGCCGCCGTTGTAATACCCGTTCGGGTCGGTATACAACGGAATGGTCGCCATCGTGAACTTGATCTTCTTCGAGTACAGATAGTCCGACAGCTGCCTCATCGAGCTCGTCGTCGTGAATGCGTCCAGATCCTCGAGGCGGACCAGCGCACGATGATTCACCGGCGCATTGGTCTGCAGGATGTCGTGCAGGATGTCGCATATCACCAGGTAGCGATCCGTCGGGCCGATGTAGGAGAACGGCATGTCCGCGAAGTACCAGAACTTGCCGGAGCGCATGACGTAGGGCGTCGTTGCGCCGCTCTTGCTGTTCTTGATGGTGACGAGCACTTGCGCCTTGGTGGCATCGAGAACCTGGGTCAGACCGACATCCGGGTCTGCGTTGATGGCGCCGGTCGACGCGTCGAACGCGTAGTACTTGACCATCGCCAGGTTCTTGTACGTGACGGTGTCGTAGAAGCCGGGATTCGGATTGCTGGACGATGGCGTCGCGTTCATCCCGGCAAGGCCCAGGAAGCTGAACCCGAAGGTCTGGTTGAACGTATAGGCCGTGTTCCACGCGAGCTGCCACAGGTTGTACTTGAACCAGACCACGGTTTTCGTGGCGGTCATCACGTCGCTCATGAACGCCGTCGGAATCGGGTTGTTGTAATAGTCGCCGATATAGAACGTGGCGTCGTGGCTCCCGATCATGCCGGACGTGTAGTTCTGTATCGGTACCAGGTCGACGGTCGTATTGAAGTGGCCGAGCAGGTTCCTCAACATGATGCTGTACATCAGGCCGAGCTTCGAAAACGGGTCGTTGGCCGGGTTGTCGTATAACACGAGCGTATGTGCGGTTGTGGTCTGCGCGTGCGCCGTGCCCGGCAATGTCATTTGCGCGAGTCCGGCAAGCAGGGCTATGACGATCAAGATCTTTTTCATGGCCGTATCTCCCTAGTCGCGTTCGACGTTGCCGCCGTGCTTCTTGACGGAATTTCTGCTGAACTTGGGACGCCCCGTCTCCTTGTATGCCTTGTCCCAATCCTCATCGGACATGCCGGGTTTCACGTTGACTTGGGCAGAGCCGTTTGGCAATGGCGGCGGCTTGATCTTGCCGCCGGACGACTGGTTCGTCTGCTGCGCACTCGCATGCTGAACCGCGCTGGTGATGACGAGCGCGGGACTCAATGCAAGGAGTAGCCCAACGGTGCTCAACCCGATTCGAAAAAATCGATTGCGATGCGAGGGCATGATTTTCATCCTTTGATATGCAAATTGGATTCTCGTTAACGAAACGAGCACGCCCCATTGCCGATTTAGAATCGGGTGTTATGTCGTTATTTTTTGCGTTTAATACCCCGGTTAATGAAACGAAACCGGACAGTTGGCTTTCAAGCTAGTTCTGTACCATCCGCCGCAAATGGACACCGGGCCGGGACGCCAAAATCGGCGCGTCGAGACGGTCCGAAATTGTCTCGATAAACGTTTCACGCATGCAACGCGACTGGTTTCGGAAATTGGGTCCGACGAACGCGTAACGTCTGTTTGAGCGATTCAGGCGAAACCGGTTGCGTGCTTCGTTCCGCCCACGGCAACGCGGCAACCGAGCCGGCGGCGCATCCATCCAACGGCGACCGGAGCACCGGATTTTCGGTTTCATCGTCGATCCGTCCGTCCAGAATCGACGGAATCGCGTGACGCGCTCCGGTCGCGATGATCGGGGGCGCGGGTAGAGAACCTGCCAAACGTCTCATATTCGGAACGCCGGTCCGCATGTTTCAGCACTGAAACATTTGGCTTGGTTTCGATTCGCCGATCGTGCGCGGCACACGCCCGGTACCCGGAAGGCGCAAGAGTGGTGGACGATGGCGCACGACTTGCTTGAAGCGCTGTGTATTGAAAAGAGACGGTGTATGGGGCGCACTGCGTAGCGCTGGATCGGGGGCCGCTGCAAGCGCCGGCGCACGCAGGGACGAACGCAAGCAAGCGGAGAAACCGGCTGTCAAAAGTCATCCACTGAACACGTTGCATTTTTGGTGATGTTGCGTGGTCGTATCAATAGCGCTCCAGGCAGCCGCGAGTCTTTTGATAACGACGAGAACGGATGCGGCGTTAGCCGCAGGAGTGGACGTGACGGGGTCGACGGGGACGGGGCGGTTTCGTCTTCCGTTCGTACGAAGGAAGAAATACAGACGGACGAAAATCGCGGAAAGGTAATGGATAATATGATATGGAGTGCGTATTTATATGCACTCAACCTTGTCGCCATTGTGACCGCCCTCGTCATCCTGGTCAGCACGCTGGATGACCTGACGCTGGATGGCTGTTACTGGTCATTCGAAATCGGGCGCATCCTGCGTCGCGAGAAATCGCAGACCGTCGACATCGGCATGCTGCGCGCGCAGGAAGAGCGCCATCTGGCACTCATGGTGCCGGCATGGAAAGAGTACGACGTGATCGCCAAGATGATCGAAAACACGCTGGCGACCATCGAGTACGAGCGGTATGTCATCTTCGTCGGCACCTATCACAACGACGCTGAAACCACGGCGGAAGTCGAACGGATGGTCCGCCGGTATCCGGGCAGGGTGACGCGTGCCACGGTCATGAACGACGGGCCGACCTGCAAGGCGGACTGCCTCAACTGGATTCTCGAAGCGATCCTGCGTTACGAAGCAGTCCATCATATTCAGTTCGCGGGCGTCGTCATGCACGACTGCGAAGATGTCATTCATCCGGTCGAACTCAAGTACCTCAACCATGCGGTGGCGGAGAGCGATCTGGTCCAGCTTCCGGTGCTGTCGTTGCCCCGGAAATGGAACGAGTTCGTCGCCGGCTGCTATCTCGACGATTTCAGCGAAACGCACCAGAAGGACGTGCCGGTGCGGGCACGCTTGACCGGTATCGTCCCGGGCGCGGGTGTTGCGTCGTGCTACAGCCGGCGTGCGATCGAAGCCGCGATGAAGGCGCGCGACGGCGGCCCGTTCAACACGCGTTCGCTGACCGAGGACTATGATTTCAGCTTCCGGCTGAGAGACCTCGGCATGAAGGAAACCTTTGCCCGCACGCCGCTTTCGGACATCGTGCGCGATGCCGGCGGCAAGCGCGCAAAGGACGGTGCCGCCGGTCGAAACCTGCTGGCCACGCGCGAGTACTTTCCCAAGACATTCCGCACCGCCTACCGGCAGCGCGCGCGCTGGATTCTCGGCATTGCGTTCCAAGGCTGGGAGCAACTCGGCTGGAAGGGCGACTTCCTCACCCGCTACATGTTCTTCCACGATCGCAAGGGCATCGTGACGTCGCTGTTTTCGGTGATTGCCTATGGCGTGCTGCTCAACTTCGTGTTGCTTTCCGCGCTTCAGAAAGCCGGTCACGTCATTCCCGCCAGCGCTCAACTCGTGACGGCCGGTGCCTGGGTCACGCCGCTGCTGTGGGTCAACACCCTCATGCTGTTCGCCCGTGCCGGACAGCGCTTCTACTTCGTCAGCAAGCTGAACGGCCTGCTCCAGGGGCTGCTCTCGATCCCGAGGATGTTCGTCAACAACCTGATCAATTTCTGCGCGGTGAGTCGCGCGTGGCGCATCTATGTCGGCCACCTGGTGAGCGGCAGGCCGATCGCATGGGACAAGACCAGTCACACATACCTGTCCAACGAGGAACTCGGGAAGGCGCGCCGCAAGATCGGCGAGATCCTGGTCGGCTGGGGCGTGGTTTCCCTGGCGCAACTGGAGGACGGCCTCGAGCGGCAACTGACATGCGGCAAGCGGCTGGGTGAACTGTTGCTCGAAGGCAGTGCGTTGTCCACCGAATCGCTGGCGGATGCGATCGCCGAGCAGGCGGATCTGCCGCGGGTGAGCCTGGGCAACGTCGCGGTGGGCCACTTCGCGGACTCGCTGGCATTCGAGCTGCAGTACGCGTATCGTGCCGTCCCGTTTTCGACCGCCGCCGACGGGACGCTGAACGTCGCGGTCGGGCGGCCGCTCACGCAGGACGAACAGGACGTCGTGCGGCGCGGCGCCCGAACGAACGTCGCCTATTTCATTGCCTGCGATGCGGAGATCGCCGCCGAACTCGGCCGGCACTCGCGCTTCGTCGAAATCGCGCGGCTGCGCGATGGCGACGACGCGACGCAGCAGGCAGTGCCGGTGAAAAAGCCGTCGGGAGAACAGGCATGAAGCGCTCGACACGTCGGATCGCGGCCGGCCTCAAGCGCTGCGCACGGTTGAGCGCGCTGGCCGTTGCCATGTCGCTCGCCTGGCAGGCGCCGGCATCCGCCGCCCAGCAGCTCAACCCCAAAGCCTATCGGCTCGCCGATGGCGCCTACAAGGCAATCAACGCACGCGACCTGCCCCGCGCGGAAGCGTATGCGTTGCGCGCCCTCAAGATTCAGCCGGGAAGCGAACAACTCGGGCTGTTGCTCGTGGATGTGTACCGGCGCGAAGGGAAAGTCGACGAAGCGGACGCGCTGCTGGAATCGCTGAGCGTTCGTTTTCCGAAAAGCGCGGCGGTACTGGCGCAGCATGGCTATCTGGCGCAGCGGCAGATGCGCTACGACGTCGCGTGCAGCAATTTCGCGGCGGCCGTCGCGACTGGAAACTGGAGCAAGGAGCAGCAGCGCAACTTGCGCCTCGCGTGGTCGGACAGTGCGCTCGCGGCGAAGCGTCCGCACGAGGCCGGCGTCGCGCTGGCGCCGCTGGCCGATGAAAAATCGGCCGTGATTCAGTTGCGTATCGCGCAGATGAGCTTGCAGGCGGGCGACCACGACAGCGCGCTGCGCGTGGCCGAGCTGGCGGCCGGCAACGCGTCGACCGATGCCGAGCGGAACATGGCCGCGTCGATCGCGGCACAGGCGCGGCAAGCCGACCAGCCGCCCGAGGTGCCGGTGGACGATACCGCGCAACGGACCTTGCAGCACGCCTATGATCTCCTGCGCGAGCACAAGGATCGCGAGGCGCTCGACGCATTTCAGGAAGGTTTCGCCGGTGGCGCCGGCAACGCGATGAACTACGCGGACGCCGGCTATGCGGCCAAGCGGATCGGCTTGAACGAGCAGTCCGTGCAGATGTTCGAGCAGAGTCTCGACGCCGACGAAAACGAACATGCGTTCGACGCGCAGCGCAAGTTCGGCTATCGGCGCGAGGTCGAGCAACTCGAGCGCACCTGGGGTTTCGTGCTGAGCGCGCCATACCAGTCGGCCGCATTCGGCCCGCAAGGCACGATCAGCGTGCTCCAGCCGGGTATCGAGGCGTATTGGCAGCCGCCGAAGATCGGCTATCGGAACGGCCGCATTCTCCAGTTCTTCGTGCGCGGATACGGCACGGCCTACGACGGCACGGGCAACGTGACCGGCATGCCGACCGTGCAGGGGTCGGTGGGCGTGCGCTACAAGCCGATACCCGATCAGAACGTGGTGGTGACCGCCGAGCGGTTGTTCCATATCGGCAGCCTGTCGATGACGGACTGGCTGATGCGCCTGGGTTACTCGTCGGAGGCGGGCACCGACCTGCGGGTCACCGAACCGAGCTGGCGCAGCTGGCAGGCCTATGTAGAAGGTGCGTACTTCATCAATGCCGGGCGTTACGTCATCTATTCGGAGTTGCGTTACGGGCACACGTGGCGCTTGCCGATGATCAGCGACCGGCTGACCGTCTACCCGCACGCCGCGGTGGCGGGCGATCACGACAACCGTCAGCCTGACAAGACGGCAATCGGTGCGGGGCCAGGGGTCCAGTTCAGGTACTGGTTTCGCGAAGGCAGGTATACCGCGCCGGCGAGCTATCTCGACGTGACGGTGCAATACCGGTTCGGGTTGACGTCAGCGGCACGCGCACGTGGTCTCGTGGTACGCGCGACATTGTGGTTCTGAGCAACTGCGCTGACGATCAGGCGACTCGATGGTGAGGCCGATCAGCTGGGCGACTTGAGCGTGATGATCGTTTGACGCAGCAGCTGGAAGTACGAGCTCGTCGAATACGGGACCATCTGCTCGGCGTAGTTCCACCAGAAGAATCCGCCGATGAAACGCGGATCGGTCATGCTGTTGACCATCGGGTAGTAGGTCTTGATCAGGTTCTGCTGCACCGACGCCGGCGCCGCGATATCGGACGTGCCGATTTCGCCGAAGCCGACCTTCGCGTTCGGGAAGATGCTTTCCAGCGCCGCGAAGTCGTTTTTCCACGACGGATTCAGCCCCGGGCAATCCTGGTACGGGTAGTAGCTGAACAGCGCGTAGTCGGCCTGCTGGCGAACCGTCGCCGGCAGGAACGCGGTCGGCCACGTCTTCCAGTAATCCTGCGGCTTCTCCCAGCAGTTGTTGCCCTTGCTGTCGTCGTTGTAGTACAGCGTGATCGCGGTCTTGCCGCCGTTCGATTTGACGATCGTGTTGGCCGCGGCGACCATCTGGCCGATCTGCTGCTCTTCCGAATTGACCACGGTGTTCGTGCCGCTCGGATCGTTGCGCAACCATTCGCCGTTGATTTCGTTGGCGATTTCCCACACGTCGACCGTGTTCTTCAGCTGCGACACCAGTTCCTGCGTGCGCGCCTTGTACGTCGTGATATCCGTCGGGAAATAGTACGAATCGTAGACTTCGCCCATCACGTATGCGACCGAGTGCAGGCGCAGCAGTGGTGCGTAGTAGTCGGCGGCCGACGTGCCCGGATCGAACACGACGCGCACCGTCGGTCGGTACGGCAGGTTCTGCAGCGACGCGATGATTGCATCCAGTTTCGTCAGGTCATCGAGCGTGACACCGTAGACCGGATTCTTCAGCGGTTCGACCTGGGCGTTGGCGGTTTGGGACAAGGGCATCAGCCCGGCATAAGCAACGCATGCGGCAATGGCCGTGCGTGAGATGGTTTTCGTCAGTTTAATCAAAACTTCGGTTCCGTCCTAAGGTAAGAAGAAGCGCGATTTTAGACGAAAATAAAAGGTAATTATCGGATGATATGCGCAATAAAGGGGCGGATGTCGCGGAATGGAAATTGCTGCGCGGCTGGCTGGTGATCAAAAACGCAGCATCCCGAAACGTTTGCAAGCGGGCATCGGGACGGCCGGCGGAACGGGGAATCTCCTGACGACCGGGCGTGGTGGCGCATTCGGGTATACGCGCTGCGATTCCGCTTCGGCTTCGGCTTCGCGGTCGGCTTCGACATCGGCTTCGGCTTCGGCTTCGACATCGGCTTCGGCTTCGGCTTCGGCTTCGGCGTCGGCGTCGGCGTCGGCGTCGGCGTCGGCGTCGACTTCGACATCGACTTCGACATCGGCTTAGACATCGGCTTAGACATCGGCATCGACTTCGACATCGACATCGACATCGACATCGCCATCGTCAACACTGCCGTGCTCACGATCGGCCGCATCGTTCGCGATGGCCATGCAGTGATCCCCTCGGGGGCGGTGCCGCACACAAGCGCACGCATCGAAGAATCTGCTGACGATGCCCGCAATCCGCAAACGTTTCACGTTGATTTTCGTCGGTAACGCGCAGGATTTCGCTAAAGGATGCCGGCGCCGATGACGTTAAACGGGCACGGGGATGACTGCCGATCGCATGCATGTGACATGCGACGCGCAGTCCGCAACAACCAGCGCTGCAGGGGAACCAACATGAATCGTCAGCAATCGTGGACGCGTACGGCCGCGCCCGGCGAGATCATCTACTCGGAGGGCTTCGCCGGCGAGCCCGTCATCTTTCTGATCGCCGACGGCAAGGTCGAGCTGTCGACGCGCTGCGACGACAAGCGCGTCGTCGTCGCGACGCTCGGGCGCGGCGAGTTCTTCGGCGAATCGGCGCTGCTCGCCGCCGAGCCGCGCGCGCATACCGCGAAGGCACTGTCGTTCTGCCAGCTCACGGTCGTGCCGGCCGCGACGATCGACGAGGAAATCGAGCACGTGTCGGCGCTGCTTCGCCACATCGTGCGCACGATGATCCGGCGCGTGAAGCGCAAGGACGACCAGCTCGCGACCTATACGCATGCCGACTTCATGCCGGGCGTGCTGTCGTATGCGCACGTGCTGTCGCTGATGGCGGGCGCCGACGCGCGCGGCTCCGACGACGCGTGGTCGCGGCGGCCGATGCAGGCACATGCGGAGGTGTCGGTGCCGCTCGCGGAGGTGATCCGCCGGTGCCGCGCGATTGCCGGCCATTCGCGCCCGCACGTGCTTGCGATGCTGCGCCGCATGGAGAAGCTCAATCTCGTCACGATCGAAGCCGCGCAGGGCGACCATGCCGGCGGCGCGGCCGATTACCCCGCGTCGTCGGATGCGCGCCAGACCGTCACGTTCGATGCGGCGCGCGTGGTCGATCGCGCGCAGCAGGTTGCCGATCACGATCTCGACGTGTCGATCAACAGCGAGCTGGAGCTGATCGAGCTCGCCGATCTCGAAGCGCTGATCGGCGTCGACCGGAAGCTGCTGCTCAACAAGCTGTCGCACGGCGAGATCGCCGACGAGGTGTTCGCGTTCCGCAAGTCGAAGGTGCTCGGTTACGTCGGGCAGAAAGGCGTCGCGTATTTCTCGCGGCGCAGCCCGCGCGCCGGCGGCGACGTGCGCGCGCTCGAGGATCTCGTGGGGGTCGACCAGCGCACGCTGTTCGACGTGATCAGCGCATTCGATACGTACGATCTCGCGAAGCTGATCGCGAGCCTCGACGATCGCGCGGTTGCCGACAAGCTGTTCTCCGTGATGACGGAAGCGCGGCGCAACGAGGTGTCGTGGGTGATGCGCCGCGAGCTCAAGCTCGACCCGATCGAGATCGAGGAGATCGAGCGGCGCGTGCTCGATGCCGTGCGCGCGGCCAAGGCGCCGGCGGCGTCCGTGCCGCCGGCTTCATCCGCCGCGTGACGCCCACCCGAAGGAGACATCCATGGACCTGTTGACCCTGGCCGGCGTGCTGCTCGGCGGCGTGGCGATCGTGTTCGGCTTCGCGCTGGAAGGCGGACATTTTTCAATGTTGTTCCAGTTCGAAGCGCTCGTGATCGTGCTCGGCGGCACGCTCGGCGCGGTGATGATCCAGAATACGTGGGCGCGCTTCTTCGATGCGGTGAAGCAGCTGCGGCTCGCGTTCGTGCGCGCGCAGGAAGTCGACCGCAAGCACCTAACCGACCTGCTGGAGTGGGGCGATCGCGCGAAGCTCGACGGGCTGCTCGCCTTCGAATCGATGGACGTGAGCGGCATCCATCCGTTCGCGCGGCGCGGGCTCGAACTGCTCGCGAACGGCGTGTCGACCGCGGTGCTCGAGGACGCGCTGCAGCGCGAACTGGACGCCTACGAGCGCAGCCGCCTCGCGGCCGCGCGCGTCTGGCACCAGGCCGGCGGCTATGCGCCGACGTTCGGCATTCTCGGCTCGGTGCTCGGGCTGGTGCAGGTGACGAGCCATATTCTCGAACCGGCGCAGCTCGGGCCGGGCATCGCGGTCGCATTCATCGCGACGCTCTACGGCCTCGCATTCGCGAACCTCGTGTTCCTGCCGCTCTACGGCAAGCTGCGCGCGCAGATCGACAGCGAGCTGCGGTTCCGCAAGCTGTATCTCGACGGATTGCTCGCGATCTCGCGCAAGGAGTCGCCTCACACGATCGAGACGCGACTGACCGGCGACGTGCGCGGCCGCGCGGCGGAGTCGCTCGCATGACGCACCGGGAGCTTCGACATGACGGCTCGAACTGACGGCGCGCGTGCGGGTTCGGCCGCGGCCGGGCGCGACGACGATGAGGCCGAAGGCACGCAGTCCGGGCGCTGGCTGATTTCCTACGCGGATCTCGTCACGACGCTGATGGTGCTGTTTCTCGCGCTGTACGTGCTGCAGCTCGCGAAATACAACGCGCTCGATGCGCGTTATCAGACGCTTGCGCGGCATGACGGCGGGACGGCAAGCGCGCCCGACGCAGCGACCGGGCGCATGCCCGCGTGGCTCGCATCGCTCGACGCGCTGAAGACGGCCGGCCGCATCTCGCTCGTGCGCGCGCCGCACGGCATCGAGATCGGCATCGACGCGAAGATCCTGTTCAACGTCGGCGATGCGCGCTTGCTGCCGGACGCGACACCGGTGCTGAGCCAGATCGCGCAGGCGCTGAGCGCGCATGCGAGCGGCGACATCCTCGTCGAAGGGCATACCGACAGCGTGCCGATCGCGAACGCGAAATACGAGTCGAACTGGGAGCTGTCGTCCGCGCGGGCGGGCAGCGTCGTGCGCTATCTGGCCGATCGCGGCGTCGCGCCGCACCGGCTCGCCGCGATCGGGCGGGCCGATACGCAGCCGCTCGTCGCGGGCGACGATGCGGCCGCGCGGGCGCGCAACAGGCGGGTGACGATCTTCGTCGCGTATTGAGCGCGCGAACCTCGACGGGCGCGCGACGGCCGCCCGTCGACGACATATCGGATCTCGGATGACGAACATGTGAACCCGGCGATGCGATTCCGCGCGTGCCTGCCGATAACCCAGGCTGGCTCAGACCGAGCGGTTATCGAGGGTTCCCCATGCATTTCTGGCGCAAGCTGTCCATTCAGAACAAGCTGATTCTCAGCATGACGAGTTGCCTGCTCGTGTTCGTCGCGATTTCGAGCGGGTTGAGCGTCCGTCTGATCGGCAACGCCGTGCGCGATCGCGTCGTCCGCGAGGAGCTGCCGACGGCCGTGAGCGGCATCCGCGCCGACGTGCAGCGGCAGATGGCCGGGCCGATTGCCGCGTCGCGCCTCCTTGCGCGCGATGCGTTCCTGCTGCAATGGGAGGCCGACGGCGAGCCCGATGCCGGCACGCGCAGCTGGATTCAGCTCGCGAAGAACGTGAAGGACGAGCAGAAGGCGGCGTCCGTGCAGTGGGTGTCGGTGAAGAGCGGCAACTACTACAACGAAGCCGGCCTGCAGCGGAAGGTCACCGACCAGGATCGATGGCTGACGGATTTCCTCGCGTCGGGCAAGGCCTACGAGGTGAACATGGACCGCGAGGTCACGGCCGGCGGCTACATGATGTTCATCAACAGCCGGGTGGAGCTGGACGGCACGCCGATCGGCGCGACCGGCATGAGCCTGTCCGTCGACGCGCTCGCGAAGGGAATCGCCGCATACCGGATCGGCGACACCGGGTTTGCGTACCTCGTGCGGCCGGACGGCGCGATCATGATGCATCGCGATGCGTCGCTGATCGACGGCAAGCACTTCCTGAAGGACGAACCGGGCCTGCCTGGCGATGCATCGTCGACGCTGCTGGCCGGCAAGCCGTATGCGACGTTGAGCTACGACGGCGACGGCGGCGCGCGCTTCATCGCGACATCGTTCGTTCCGGAGCTGAATGCATACGTGGTCGTCGAAGTGCCGCAAGCCGAACTGCTCGGGCCGGTTACGCGTGCGATTCGCAGCGCGGCGTTCGTCGCCGCGATCGCGGGCCTCGGTGTCGCGCTGGTCGTGATCTGGCTGGTCGGGCGCGCGATCGCCGCGCCGATCTGCCGCGCGGCGACTCTGCTGTCGGACATCGCGAGCGGACAGGGCGACCTGACGCGCCGGATGACGGTCGAAAGCCAGGACGAGATCGGCCAGCTGTCGGACGCGTTCAACCGTTTCGTATCGTCGTTGTCGACGCTCGTCCACCGGATCCGCGCGGCGTCCGCGTCGATTGCGACTGGGTCCGCGCAGATCGCGTCGGGCAATGCCGACCTCAGCGAACGCACCGAAGGGCAGTCGGGCAACCTCGAGCGGACGGCTTCGTCGATGGAGGAGATCACGGCGGTCGTGCGCAACAACACCGAAACCGCGACGACGGCCGCGCAGCTGATCACCGGCGCCGCCGACACGGCGACGCGCGGCGGGCAGGTCGTCGGCGAAGTTGTGACCACGATGGAGCAGATCAGCGATGCGTCGCGGCGGATCGCCGAGATCATCGTGATGATCGACGGCATCTCGTTCCAGACCAACATCCTCGCGCTGAATGCGGCGGTCGAGGCCGCCCGCGCCGGCGAGCAGGGGCGCGGGTTCGCGGTCGTCGCGGCGGAAGTGCGGAACCTCGCGCAGCGCAGCGCGCAGGCGGCGAAGGAGATCAAGGCGCTGATCGAGCACAGTGCGGGGACGGTGAGCACCGGGTCGCGGCTCGTCGGCGAGGCCGGCAAGGTGATGCGCGATGTCGTGTCGCAGGTGCAGGGCGTCAGCGCGATGATGAGCGAGATCGCCGAGGCGAGCCTGGAGCAGAGCGCGGGCATCGACCAGATCGGCGATGCGGTGCAGTCGCTCGATCAGATGACACAGCAGAACGCGGCGCTGGTCGAGGAGAGCGCGGCGGCCGCGGAGAGCCTGAAGCAGCAGGCGGCGGATCTGACGCGCCTGGTATCGGCGTTCAAGGTAGATGAATAGCGTCCGCGCGACGTTAGAATGAACGCGTTTCTGGGGGACGGCTGCCGTGGGGATACGGTAGCCGTTTTCGCTGTCGGCGCGGGAATCGGTGACGTCATAAAAATGAAGCGCATTTCAAGACTGAAGATCGGGGTGGGGGCGGTGGTGGTCGCGGCGGTGTTCGCCGCGGTCGGGGCGAAGGTGATCGCATCGCCGGCGGATGCGTATCTTGCCTATCGGAAGCAGGCCGCGGCGGCGGTGGCGGCGGCCCGGATGGAGGATCGGGCGGCCCTCGACCGGCAGTACACGGCCGACGTGAACGCGCGGCTCGCCAAACTAATTGGCACGGTCAGGGCGCGAGGGTTCGTCGCGCAGGCCGAGGGCACGGTGCAGAGCGTCGGCCCCGTCGACGGGATGCCGCCGGGGCCGGACGGGTTGTCCTTCAAGTCGGACGACGGCAAGACGCATCTCGTCGTGACGACCGTTCCGCTGCTGAAGGCCTGGGCGAGCACGGCGGACGCCGGCATCAAGCCGACCGACGACGTCGCCGCGATGTTCGACCATGAAACGCTTTACACGCACGTATTCAGCGACGACGCCGCCGCGTTTCGCTTCGCCGAGTTGCCCGTCAAGCGGCAGCCGGCCGACGGCGTGGTGAAGGCGTGGCTGCTGGGCGAAAGCCAGGACGGCGTGCCGGACGGGCCGAACACGCTGGCCGTGTCGGTTCGGCAGGGCCAACGCGTTTATATCCTGTGGCGGGGCGTGACGCTGCGCCCGATCGCGGCGTGCGACGCGGCGCGCGTGCCCGAGAACGCGCGGCAGGCGTGTTTCGCCAGGCAGGTGGGGACCCAGCGGATTTATCCGCGGCTGGTCGCGCAGGCGCAAGCGATGGCCGATGCCGTGGTCCGATAGCGGGATAGCGGGCGGCAGACACGGGTCGCAGCCGTCGATCGCACGGCGCGATTCGACGGCGCTGGACGGAGGTTCGCGTGCGACGATTGACGGTCGGCGACGTCACGTGTCGCCGACCGTCGGCATGCCGTCCGGCGAACGACTTCAACGCGAGCGCAACGCCTGCAACCCCAGGGTGAGCGGGTTGAACGGCATCTCCGCGGCGCCCATCGAAAAGCTCGTCGCCTTTGCGGTCGCCCCGGGCGCGTGCATCAGCGCATGAACGATCCGCTCGCTTGCATGGCCGTCGCCATACGGATTGCTCGCGCGCGCCATTTCCTCATACGCGCTGTCGCTGTCGAATAGCCGCGACGCCTCCCAGACGATCCGCTCCTGGTCCGTGCCGACGAGCCGCGCGGTGCCGGCGTGGATCGCTTCGGGCCGCTCGGTCGTCTCGCGCGTGACGAGCACCGGCTTGCCGAGTGCCGGCCCTTCCTCCTGGATGCCGCCCGAATCGGTGATGATGAAGTGCGAGCGTGACATCAGGAATACGAACGAAAGATATTCCTGGGGTTCGATCAGGTAGATGTTCGGTACGCTGCCGAGCAGCGCGCGCGCCGGCTCGCGCACGTTCGGATTCAAGTGCAGCGGATAGACGAACTGCGCATCGGGATAGCGCTTCGCGAGCGTGCAGAGCGCCTCGCAGAAATGCCGGAACGGTTCGCCGAAACTCTCGCGGCGATGGCCGGTGATCAGCACGACGCGGCGCGACGCTTCGAGAAACGGAAAGTGTGCGGCGACCTTGTCGTGGAGCGCGCTATCGTGGTCGAGCATGCGCTTGACGTCGTGCAGCGCATCGATCACGGTGTTGCCCGTCATCACGACCGCACCCACCGGCACGCCTTCGCTGAACAGGTTGTCGCGCGCCTGGCCCGTCGGCGCGAAGTGCCATGACGACACCGCATCGGTCACGCGGCGATTCAATTCCTCCGGCCACGGCGACCAGATGTCGCCGCTGCGCAGGCCCGCTTCCACGTGCCCGACCGGCAGATAGCGGTAGAACGCCGCGATACTGACGGCCAGCGTCGTCGTCGTGTCGCCGTGTACCAGCACGACGTCCGGACGCAAGTCGTCGAAGACGGTCCCGATCGCCTGAAGAATGCCGGTCGTCACGTCGGTCAGCGTCTGGCTCTGACGCATCAGATTGAGATCGTAGTCGGGCTTGATGTCGAACAACGTGAGGACCTGATCCAGCATTTCCCGATGCTGGGCGGTCACGCATACGCGGGCATCGACATCCTTGCGCGCCTTCAGCGCGCGGACGAGCGGCGCCATCTTGATGGCTTCCGGTCGAGTTCCGAACACAAGCAAGATCTTTTTCATCGATGTCCTCGTTGAGCATCTTCGCGCCGGAAGATCCGGCGTCTGGCGCCAGGCATGGTTGCAGGCCACCCGTCCCGTCTCCGCATGTATCGGCGCCAGTCGCGCGACATGCAGCGGTATTGCGGGGCGAGCGCGCCGTTTTTGTCCGCGTGGTCTGCGCCACGCAATCGTCGAACTACGGCCGTCCCGTTGCACCTCGTCAATCACGTCATGAGCATTTCTCGCTGTGTCGATCGCCATGTCTGTCGGTCAGGCCACGTACGTTTCCACGTCGCTGCGCGCCCGTACCCGTTCCTCCTTCCGATAGAGCAATATTCAAACCAGTGGCCCTGTGGCCGGCCCCGCTTCGCGCCGCACCGGTGGAATGCCAGGGAACGTTTCACAATTGCTACGAGCGCGATTGCGGCGCCCTGCCGCGATGGGGGTGAAAATCCGACCGTTCGCGCGATCGAGCCGGTCACGTCATGCGACGGATGGCGACTTGCGTCACGCGCTGGCTGCCGATCGAACCGCATGCGCCGTGTCACGCGCCTAGGAGCGTTTCGACATGCGAGTTTTGTCCGGGCAACGTGGGGAACGTCGTCGGCTGCCACGCATTGCCTCCGTGCGAAGGATGGCCCTCACGCATCGCGGCGCGTGCATCGTCCGCACCAGACGATGCGAAACGTTGCGTATCTGTAACGACCGTCCGGAGCCGGCCGGCCATATCCGCAAGGCGGTTGGTCGATGTGTGCCGCGCCGCGCACGGGGCGTTGCCGGACAAGAGCCCCGCAACGACAGCCTGCAGCGGTCGACTTCGAGAAATGGTGGCGCGCGACGTTTCGGTTCACTGAAGGCGGAAGATCCCGCTAGGGGGGAGGTGAACCCTGATTCACCGGTGAATCAAAAACACGCGATCCGTGCCGCGAGCCTGTCGATCGGGTACCCGCAGGCCATTGCATCACGGGGCAGGGCGATCCATGGCTCACCGCTTGCTTTGTTCAGGAGGACAGGCGTGCCCGTCCGAGTTCGAGCGACGACGGAAGGGCGGGGATACCGATACGACGAACCCGCCAGGCGCGACGACCCGTGCCGGGCGGGCGGCGTGCAGGCCGCGCTTGACCGCGCATCACAGCCGGTTGCCGACGCGACGGAGTGTGTGCCGGCCATTAGGCCGATGCCGACCCGCTCGCTCCCGCCCATGCCGGTTCACGATGGCGAAGACAACGGTGACCGGATCGCGTTGATACAGCAGCGCACGGTCGATCAACGAAAACAGGGGAAGGAGACGTGTCATGTGTGGCATCGTCGGCGCGGTCGCGCAACGGAACATCGTTCCGGTTCTGATCGAAGGTTTGCGCCGCCTCGAGTATCGCGGCTACGATTCATGCGGCGTGGCGACCGTCGTCGACGGCCAGGCGCGTCGCGAACGCAGTGTGTCGCGCGTCGCCGATCTCGACGCGCACGTGCGCAGCGCCGGGCTGTCCGGCAGCACGGGCATCGCGCACACCCGGTGGGCAACGCACGGCGCGCCCGCCACCTGCAACGCGCATCCGATCTTCTCGCGCGACGAGATCGCGCTCGTGCACAACGGCATCATCGAGAATCACGAGACGTTGCGCAGGCAACTGTCCGACGAGCATTACCAGTTCGACGGCCAGACCGACACCGAGGTCGTCGCGCACCTGATCCACAGCAAGTATCACGGCGACCTGCTCGCCGCGGTACGCGATGCGACGTCGCAGCTGCACGGCGCATACGCGATCGCGGTGTTCAGCAAGCACGAGCCGCAGCGGCTGATCGGCGCGCGGGTCGGCTCGCCGCTCGTCGTCGGCCTGAAGGACGACGAATGTTTCCTCGCGTCCGACGCGCTCGCGCTTGCCGGCATCACCGACCGCTTCATCTTTCTCGAGGAAGGCGACATCGTCGAGTTGACGCCGGGCGGCGTGCGTATTCTCGAACGCGGCGGCACGCCGGTCGATCGTCCGATCCAGACCGTCTCGTCGACGCAAGGCGCGGTCGAGCTCGGGCCGTACCGGCATTTCATGCAGAAGGAGATCTTCGAGCAGCCACGGGCCGTGGCCGCGACCATCCCCGATGCGGGGTTGTTCGATCCGGCGGCGTTCGGCCCGGATGCCGCGCGCGCGTTCGAGCAGATCGACAACGTGCTGATCCTCGCGTGCGGCACGAGTCACTATTCCGGCCTGACCGCGCGCCGCTGGCTCGAGACGATCGCGCGCCTGCCGGCGCAGGTCGAGATCGCGAGCGAATACCGTTACAGCGATGCGCTCGCGTTGCCGAATACGCTCGTGGTCAGCGTGTCGCAATCCGGCGAGACCGCCGACACGCTCGCCGCGCTCAAGTATGCGCAGGCGCTCGGGCATATCGATACGCTCGCGATCTGCAACGTGCCCACCAGCGCGATGATGCGGCAGACGAGCCTGCGGTTCCTGACGCGCGCCGGCCCGGAAATCGGCGTCGCGTCGACCAAGGCGTTTACCACCCAGCTCGTCGCGCTGTTCATTCTCGCGGTGACGCTCGGCCGGTTGCGCGGCTACGTCGACGATGCGCAGCTCGCGCGCTATGCGACGCAGCTGCGGCGGCTGCCGGGCGCGCTCGACGACGTGCTCGCGCTGGAGCCGCAGATCGAGCGCTGGGCCGCGGAATTCTCGCGGCACGAGAATGCGCTGTTTCTCGGGCGCGGGCTGCATTACCCGATCGCGCTCGAAGGGGCGCTGAAGCTGAAGGAGATTTCGTATATCCACGCGGAAGCGTATCCGGCCGGCGAGCTGAAGCACGGCCCGCTCGCGCTGGTGACGCACGCGATGCCGGTCGCGACGATCGCGCCGAACGACGCGCTGCTCGAGAAGCTCAAGTCGAACATGCAGGAAGTGCGGGCGCGGGGCGGTCAGCTGTACGTGTTCGCCGATGCCGATACGCGGATCGACGACAGCGAAGGCGTGTCGGTGATGAGGATGCCGGATTACTACGGGCTGCTGTCGCCGATCCTGCACGTCGTGCCGCTGCAACTGCTCGCGTATCACGCCGCGTGCCTGCGCGGCGCGGATATCGACAAGCCGAGGAACCTGGCGAAATCGGTGACGGTCGAGTGACGGGCGGGGCCGGCCGACGATTGCCGGTCGGCCCGCGCAGGCGGTCAGCGCAAGGCCGCCGCCCGGGCCTTCACGATCTTGCCCCGCTGCAGCACGTACGCGACACGTTCGCCTTCTCCCGCGACGAGGCCGATATCGTCGAGCGGATTTCCGGCGAGCACGACGACGTCGTGGGCGCAGGAAATCGAAGGAGGCTGTCGACACGATACGGGCGGATCGAACGGAAACCGGAAGGCGGGAAAATCGTTGCCGATCGGCCCGTTCGTGCGGAGATCATGTGCAACGCGCGCCCGGCCAGGCCACGCGCGCCGTCAGTCAGGGCCGCATCGCTTCGCCCGAACAGCGGGTCGCGAGGTAAAACAGTTACAAGTTAGCCGTTGACGCGCATCTGCCCGGCGGTTAGTGTGTGCGTCGAAGTCCAAGAAGTCCGATTGCTGTTCATCAATTGCTCGCTCTCCTCAGCGGTATTCGTTGTCCTCTCCCTCCTTGATGCTTCACGCGCTCTCCAGCAGGGCAAATCTTCATTTTTCTCAAGGAATCTTCATGGATACCGGTATCGTCAAGTGGTTCAACGACAGCAAAGGCTTTGGCTTCATCACGCCGGACAACGGCGGCGACGACCTGTTCGCTCATTTCTCGGAAATTCGTGCCGACGGCTTCAAGACGCTGGCCGAAAACCAGAAAGTGAGCTTCGAGACGAAGCAAGGCCCGAAGGGTCTGCAAGCGGCCAACATCAAGCCGCTGTAAAGTCTGAAGGGCCCGGCCATCCCACGATGGGCGCCGGGCCGCAGCGACATCCGCACGGAGCTTGGTCTCGTAAAGTTGGCGCGCTCGTTCCCGGCTGCGTCTGCTCATTGAGCCGCCGACCAGGCGCCATACACCTCGCTGCACTTCGTTCCCCCTCCGGCCGCAGCGCCGTATTTTCGCTTTCCGACTGCTTCGGGTTCAGCTCGCAATGGCGTTGGATCGGCGCATCCGTGCACATTTCGCACGGCACGCGCGCAGTCGAACATTATTAAAATTAAAAATGCAAAACACACAAAATCATCAATACAACGGCTATGCCGTCCGGCCCTCGGCGCATCGTTTGCCCGATGGCAGTTTTTCAGCCAACCTGCTGCTCGAGCGCATCGATAGCGCGTCTGTCGAAGGCCGCTACCGGTTCTATTCGCTCGATTACTTCGCGAGTGAAGCGCAGGCATTGCGGCACTCGGAACGCTGGGCACGCAACTGGGTCGATACGCGCGGTTAAAGGCAGCGCTGTAGGACCGGATACCCGACGCATATGAGTCGCCCGGGCGCGCAACAATGCGCGCCCGAACCTCGCGTGCGATCAATTCTGTACCTCCCGACTGGAGCCGCGCGCTCGATTCGGGTTACCGGATTTTCCTTTCGACGCCGGTGGCGCATGACGCTATCCCGGCGTCGAAGTGGGTGGCGTACTTGAGAGGCCTGGGCTGACCGAACGGTGGTGCCGACCTCCGCATCCGTGCGAAGATTGCACGCACATCACACTCGCCCGAGAACGACGTGACCCGAGCAAATCCTGAGCGCAACCCGGACGCCGCCGATCCGCCGTGGATGGCCGTCGCCCTGGCCGAACTCGGCATCCGCCGCCATCCGCCCGGCAGCGTGAACCCACGCATCGTCGAGTACAACAACCGGACGAATCTGGTCGGCTACGACGACAAGATTTCCTGGTGCTCTTCGTTCGTCAACTGGTGCATGACGCACGCGGGCATTCGCGGCACCGGGTCGGCGCTCGCGCGTTCGTGGCTCGAATGGGGCCGCCCGCTTTACAGCCCGGTCTACGGCTGCATCGCGATCCTGACGCGCGACGATCCCGCGAGCTGGAAAGGGCATGTCGGGTTCTACTTGAGCCATGACGACGAGCACGTGCATCTGTTCGGCGGCAATCAGCTTGAAGAGGTACGCGAGCTTGCGTACCCGCTGAACGAAGTGATCGGTTACCGTTGGCCCGACGCGGGATGACCTCGTCCTGCGGCATACGCGAATTCGCAATCGCGCGGTTGGCGGCTTGCTTGATCGCGTTGTCGGTCGAATGCCCGGGATCGGGCGACTGAAGAGCGGGGCCCCGGCACGTGTCGAGGCCGGCGCCGTATCGTGATCGCGCCTAGTTCTTCGCCACGGCTTCCACCTCGGGCCCACCGGCCGCATCATTCCTGCTCCACCCGCCCCCGAGCGAGCGATACAACGCGACCGCCGCCAGCGCATGCTCGCGCCTGAGCTGGTTGAGCGCGTCCGAATCCCGCAGATACACCTCCTGCGCCGACAGCACGTCCAGAAAATCCGTCGCGCCGCCCTTGTAGAGCTGGTTCGCCAGCCCGAGCGCCTTGTCCGAAGCCGCGAGCGCGCTGCCGAGCCGCTGCGTCGCTTCATCGCTGCTGACGAGGTTCGCGCGCGCATCCTCGACCTCGCGCAACGCCTGCAGCATCGTCTGCCGCAACCCGAGTTCCGACTCGCGCATCCGGCTTTCGCTCTGCGAGATATCGGCGGTAATCCGTCCCGCGTTGAAGATTGGGCTCGTCGCGCTCAGCGCCGCGCTGAACAGGTTGTCGGTCAGCGTCGGCAAGCCGAGATACGACGCGGCCAGAATCCCGTCCGTCAGGTTCAGCGAGAACTTCGGATACCGTTCGGCCTTCGCGACACCGACCTGTGCCGCGCGCCGCTCGACCTGCGCGTAGGCGGTCAGCACGTCGGGCCGGCGCAGCAGCGCCTGCGACGGCAGCGTGGCGGGCGAGCCGGCCGGCGGCGCCGGAATCGCGCCGGCCTGCGCGAGCACGAGCCGGTCGACCGATTCAGGCGTGCGGCCCGAATACACGGCGATCAGGTTGAGCTGATGCGCGATCTGCGCCTGCGTCGGCGGAATCCGCGCCTCCAGCGCATCGAGCTGGTTCTGCGCGCGCGTGACGTCGAGTTCCGTCGACAGCCCGAACGCCTGCCGCTTGCGCGTGAGTTCGAGCGCATGCCGGCGGATCGCCGCGTTGTCCTGCAGGATCTTCAGTTCCTGCTGCGCCCAGCGCAGGTCGACATAGGCGGATGCCGCATCGGCCGCGAGCGCGAGCCGCATCGCATCTTCCGCATGCTTTTGCCCGACCAGCTCGGCCTGCGCGGCCAGCAGGTCGAGCCGTTCGCCGCCGAACACGTCCGGCGACCAGCTCAGCGCGAGCCCCGCACCGGCCTGTCGCACGTGGCCGAGCGGCGGCGGCGTGTTCTTGCGCTCGTCGGCCGCATGCGCGGTCGCGTCGAGTTCCGGCAGCAGCACCGCGCGCTTCTGCACGGTCAGCGCCTGCGCCTGCTTCACGCGTTCGGCGGCGGCCTGCAGATCGAGGTTGCCGTCGAGCACGGTCGCGATCAGCCGGTCGAGCACGGGGTCGTTGAACTGCGCCCACCACGCGGCGGCGTCGATGTCGGCGCGCGGCACGTCGGTGTCCCACGCGGCCGGCGCGAGCGACTGGACGGAATCGTGCAGCGCGGGATGCTGCGCGGGCTGCACCGCACACCCTGCGGCGAAGGCGCTGACGGCCAGCGCGACGAGTAGCTTTTTCATGATGACGACCTTGGCTTCAGTGCGCGTCCGGCGGCGGCGCGTTGAGGGTGATGGGACGGGAAAACGCGACGGCGACCAGCGCGACCACGAAGCACAGCGACAGCGCGTAGTACGCATCCGCGTAGGTGAGCGTCAGCGCTTCCCGATAGATCAGGCGGTGCAGGTTCGCGAGGCCGGCCTGCGCGGTATTCAGCGTGTTGCCGGCCACCGAGGTCCAGTACGCGGCCTGGCGGTCGAGCAGCGACGCGACTTGCGGCTCGCCGGCGCTCACATGCTCGTTCAGGCGCAGGTAGTGGAAGTTCAGCCGGTCGTTGAGCATCGTCGCGCTCACCGCGATGCCGATCGCGCCGCCGAGGTTGCGCATCAGGTTGAACAGGCCGCTCGCCGATTTCAGCCGCGACTGCGGCAGCGAGCCCAACGCCATCGTCACGATCGGCGGCACGCTGAACTGCTGGCCGATGCCGCGCAGCGCCTGCGGCAGCAGCAGTTCCCGCCAGCCCCAGTCGTGCGTGATCGGCGTGTACAGGTAGCAGCCGAGGCCGAAGCAGATCAGCCCGAACACGAGCAGCGCGCGCATGCTGAAGTAGCGCGCGGCGAATGCATACGCGCAGAGCGCGAGTAGCTGGAACGCGCCGACCGACAGCAGCGCGATGCCGATCTGCAGCGAACTGAACGCCCGCACCTGCGCGAGAAACAGCGGCGTCAGGAACACGGTGACGAAGATCCCGATACCGGTCACGAACGACAGCAGACTGCCGATCCCGAAGTTGCGCACGGCGAGCGCGCGCAGGTCGACGATCGGGTCTTCCGCGGTCAGGGCGTGCACGATGAACAGGAAGCCGCAGATGGCGGAGATCCACGCGCAGAACACGATCGCATGATCGCCGAACCAGTTCTTGCGCGGGCCTTCCTCGAGCACGTATTCGAGGCAGCCGAGGAAGCCCGACATCAGCACGATGCCGAGATAGTCGCCGCGCTTGACGAGGCTCAGGTCCGGTGCGTCGATGTGCACGTAGCGCGGCACGAGCGCGGCCACCGCGATGCCCGGCACGAGGTTCAGGTAGAACAGCCAGTGCCACGACCATTGATCGGTGATCCAGCCGCCGATCACCGGCCCGATCGCCGGCGCGAGCGACGCGAGCGCGCCGATCGTCGTCGACGCGATCAGCCGCTGCTTGCCCGGGAACAGCACGAACGCGGTCGTGAACACGGTCGGGATCATCGCGGCGCCGAGCGCACCCTGCATCCCGCGGAACAGGATCATCGAGTTGATGTCCCACGCGAGCCCGCACAGCATGCTCGTGATCGTGAAGCCGACGGCCGACGCGGTGAACAGCCAGCGCGTCGACATCACCTTCGACAGCCAGCCCGACATCGGGATCACGATGATCTCGGCGATCAGGTAGGCCGTCTGCACCCACGACAGTTCGTCCTGGCTCGCGGAGAGCCCGCCGCCGATGTCGCGCAGCGACGATGCGACGATCTGGATGTCGAGCGTCGCCATGAAGAAGCCGACGCACATCAGCGCGAACGCGAAGACGCGCTGCCTGGTCGGTTGCGACGCGGGGTCGCCGGAAATCGCGGTGGTCATCGCAGGCTCCCGTTCAGTTCGCGTGGTCGGTATGCACGGTCACGACCGCGGAGAGACCGGGGCGCAGCACGTGCTCGATGCCCGGCTCCGGATCGAGATGCACGCGCACCGGCACGCGCTGGACGATCTTCGTGAAGTTGCCGGTCGCGTTCTCGGGCGGCAGCACGCTGAAGGTCGCGCCGGTCGCGGGCGCCAGGCTGTCGACGCGGCCGTGGAGGCGCGTGCTCGACGCATCGAGCGTGACATCGACGCGATCGCCTGAGCGCATCTTGCGCAGCTGGTCTTCCTTGAAGTTCGCGTCGATCCACAGCCCGGCCGCGGGCACGACCGTCAGCAGCGGCACGCCGACGTTCGCGAGCATCCCGACGCGGCCCGTGCGGTTGCCGACGTAACCGTCGACCGGCGAGCGGATCGTCGTGTACTCGACGTTCAGCGCCGCGACGCGTTGCGCGGCGAGTGCCGTGTTCACGCGGGCCCGCGCATCGGCGAGCTGCGCGCCGAGCACGTCGAGCTGCCGCTTCGACGCGAGCAGCGCGGCGTCGCTGCGTGCGACGGCCGCATCCGCCTTCGAGTAATCGGCGTCCGCGCGCTCGACGATCTGGTTCGATACCGCATCGGATTTCACGAGCTCGCGGTAGCGCACGCGATCGGACGACGCGCGCGTGAGCTCGGCCGACGACGCATTCCGGTCCGCCGCATGCTGGCCGATCACCGCGTATTGAAGTTGCTGCTTCGCTTCGAGTTCGGCCACCGCGGAGCGCGCGCTGTCGACTTCCGCGCTCGCCTGCGCGAGCTTCGCATCGTAGTCGCGCGCATCGAGCTGCACGAGCACGTCGCCGGCCTTCACGCGCTGGTTGTCGGTCACGAGGATCTTGTCGACGAAACCGTTCACCTTCGGTGCGAGCACCGTCACGTCGCCGCCGACATACGCATCGTCGGTGCTCTCCTGGAAACGCAGCACGAACAGCCAGTCGAGCGCCGCGGCCGCGACCGCGACGACGACGGCGGCCACCGCGATCCGCATCCACGGCACGCGGCGCTGCTTTGCCGGCCGGTCGGTTGTGGCTGCCTCGCGGGAGGCAGCGGCTTGGGTCGTTTCCATCGATTCACCTATGTATATGCACTTATTAAAACGACCGACGACGCGTCGCCGATCGGGGAAGTCAGCGTTCCGGCAGGTTGTGCGTGATCCGGAACAATTCGTCTCTGAGGCGGGCCGCCTGCGCCGGCCCGAACCGCTGCTCGAACGCTTCCTGCGCGGCGAGCCAGTGCACATGCGCGTCGGCGATCTTCGTTTCGCCGTGCGCGGTCAGCACGAACGTCTGGCGCCGGCAACGCGGCTCGATTTGGCCCGTGACCAGCGCGGCGCCGACCAGCGGCTTCAGCGCGCGCAACAGCGCGGTGCGCTCGATCACCAGCACGGCCGATAGCGTCGCCATCGTCAGGCCCGGACGCTCCCGCAGCAGCGCGAGAATGCTGTACTGCGACGGCGTGACGCCCGCCCGCGACAGGTAGCGCTCGTAGAACTGCGAGATTCGCCGGGCGGCTTGCCGGACCGCGAAACAATCGTCATCGATAAGCGTGGACTTGTGCATGTGCACATATTAGGTGCCCACGCGATGCGAAGCGAGCGGCGAGACAGGATCAGATTGGTGCCGTGGCTGTACCAATCGGCGGTGGAAAGGTGCGTTTGCGCGCCGGATCAGGCCGCGGCCGGAACAATCGAGCCTTCGCGGTCGTAGTACGCGGCCGTGTAGTCGATGAACGCCTTGACCTTCGCGGGCAGCAGCGCGCGGTTCGCGTAGGCGAGCTTGATTTCCACGAACGCGTCGACGAGATCGGCGCCTTCGAGCAACTGCACGAGCGCGCCCGACGCGAGTTCGGCTTCGACGAGCGCTCTCGGCACCACGCCGATGCCGAAGTCGTGCATCACCATTTCGCGGTTGAAGACGGGGCTGTTCGACGAGACGTCGAAGCTCAACGGCACGGTCAGCGTGTCGCCGTCGACGCGGAACGACAGCGCGGGCCGGCGCAGCGACGGCGACATCGGCACGAACATGTGGCCGGCGAGCTCGGCCGGTGTTTCGGGACGCGGATGCGCGCGCAGGTAGGCGGGCGTCGCGACGATCACCACCGGAATGCGTTCGATCAGCCGCACGACGGTCGTCTCGCTCGTCAGCATGTACGGCACGACGATGCCGATGTCATAGCCTTCGCCGACGAGGTCGACCGGGCGCTCGGTCAGCGTGACGTCGAGCCGCACCTTCGGATGCGCGGCCTTGAAACCGGCGATCAGCGGCACGAGCCGGTTCAGCGCGGCCGTCGTGTGCGCGACGAGCCGCAACAGCCCCTCGGGCTCGCGCGTGTACGACTGCGCCTGCGCTTCCAGCGAGTCGAGTTCGTCGAGCACCGCCGCGCATCGCTCGTAGATGCGCTCGGCGGTTTCGGTCAGCGAGACCTGGCGCGTGGTCCGGTGCAGCAGGCGGCTGCCGAAGCGCGCTTCCAGATCCGCGACCGCCCGCGACACGACCGGCCGCGCGAGGCCGTGCATGTCGGCCGCGCGCGTGAAGCTGCGCATTTCCACCACCGACCGGAAGATGCGCAGCTTGTCGATGTAGTCCATGTCCGTCTCCTCGAAGCGATGGCGCGGCGCCGGATGCGCGCGGCCGGCGCCGGCCCTTGTTACGGCCGAGTGTACATTGACTTTATGCATATGCACATTTAAATTGCCGGTCATGAACGACATCCAGATGGCCCAGGCCTGCAATTGCCTCGCGCTGCGTCAGGCGGCGCGCTTCGTCACGCAACTCTACGAGCGGCATCTGGCCCCGGTCGGCGTCACGGCCGCGCAGTTCTCGATCATGGCGAACCTGTCGCGCCGGCCCGGCCTGTTGATGAGCGAACTCGCCGATCGGCTGGTGATGGACCGCACGACGCTGTTGCGCGCGCTGAAGCCGCTGCAGCGCGACGGCTTCGTCGCCGCGGCCGCGTCCGAGCATGACGCCCGCGCGCATGCGCTCAGCCTGACGAAGCTCGGCGAGCGCACCTACGCGCAGGCGAAGGTCGCGTGGCAAGCCGCGCAGGACGAGTTCGAGACGCAATTCGGCCAGGGCCGCGCCCAGGCGTTGCGCGACGAGTTGTTCAGCCTGACGGCGCAGCGCTAGGTGCGACGCGCGGTAGTATGACAAAAGCGATCCGGATCCACCGGACGAGACACGAGGAGCCCCCCATGCTGCAGTTGAGCGAACGCGACGACGCGATGTTGCGCGGCGCATTCGGCGACGGCGTCGCGCGCGCGATGCGGATCGTCGCGCGCACGGCCGAGGTCATGTCGGCGCCGCACCTGATCGACATCACGTCCGCGCATATCGACGGCTGTCTTTACCACGGCCGGACCAGCCTCGACTTCGTCGAGTATTTCGTCGACACCGGCGCGCGGGTCGCGGTGCCGACCACTTTGAACGTCGGGTCGCTCGACCTGATCCATCCCGAGCTGTATCACGGCGACCGCGCGATCCAGCGCGACGCGCAGCGCCTGATGGATGCGCATCTGCAGCTCGGCTGCGAATCGAGCTTCACGTGCGCGCCGTATCAGCTGAAGAATCGTCCGCGCCTGGGCCAGCAGATCGCGTGGGCGGAATCCAATGCGATCGTGTTCGCCAATTCGGTGCTCGGTGCGCGTACCAGCCGCTACGGCGACTTTCTCGACCTGGCCGCCGCGATCACCGGGCGCGCGCCGTATGCGGGGCTGCACGTCGAAGCGAATCGCGCGGCGCGGATCGTGTTCAACGCGCCGGACTTCGGCAAGCGGCCCTCGCGCGACATCTATTTCGCGGCGCTTGGGCTTCTGATCGGCCGGATCGCCGGCGCGACCGTGCCGGCGATCGTCGGGCTGCCCGCGGACACCACCGAAGACGAACTCAAGGCGCTCGGCGCGGCTGCCGCATCGAGCGGGGCGGTTGCGCTGTTCCATGCGGTGGGCGTCACGCCCGAGGCGCCGACGCTCGACGCCGCGTTGCACGGGCGGGCGGCGCAGCGCACGGTCGATGTCGCGATGGCCGATCTCGACGAGATCCGCCGCACGCTGAACCACGGCGCGGCCGGCGATGCGCTCGTCGCGGTCGCGCTCGGCACGCCGCACTTCTCGCTGGCCGAGTTCCGCACGCTCGACGCGCTGCTCGATCAGTTCGACGGCCGGCCGAAGTGCGATTTCTACGTGAACACGAGCCGCTTCATCCTGTGGGAGCTGGGCGAGCTCGGGCTCGCCGGCAAGTTCGACGCGCGCGGCATCCAGATCGTCGTCGATACCTGCACGTACATCACGCCGGTCATGAAACAGCTGTCGGGCCTGGTGATGACCAACTCGGGGAAGTGGGCGTCGTATGCGCCCGCGAACATCGGCGTCACGGTGGCGTACGGCAGCATGCGCGAATGCGTGCGTTCCGCGTTCGAAGGAAAGGTGCGATTCGATGACTGATGCAACGATCGGGAAACTGACGGGCGACACGCTCGTGCCGGGCAGCGCATGCGCGAAGACGATCGTGCTCGACAAGCCGCTCAGCTTCTGGGGCGGCTACGACTCGGGGGCGGGGCGGATCGTCGATCGCGGGCATCCGCAGGCGGGCGCGAGCCTCGCGGGCCGGATCATGGTGATGCCGCACGCGAAGGGCTCGAGTTCGAGCAGCAGCGTGCTCGCGGAAGCGGTGCGCAACGGCACGGGGCCGGTCGGGATCGTGCTGAAGGAGCGCGACCTGATCATCTCGATCGGCGCGATCGTCGCCGCCGAGCTGTATGCGATCGCGGTGCCGGTGGTGTGCGTGACGGACGACGTGTACGACGCGATCGTCGCCGCGAACGGCGAGGTGCGGATCGAGGCGGGTGAGGGCGACGGCGGCGCGTGGATCTTCGTCGACGGTTGACGGGCAGCGCTTGGTTCCGTTTCACGTCGGCGATGCGGGGCGATACGGGCGACGGAGCGTGAGCGCGCGCTTGCTTTTGCGACCGCAACCGATGCGTCGAGCGCCGTTCCATTGACTTAGACGATACGCGTGCGCGGTGACCTTCGGGTGCCGGTGCATGCGCGCGTGCCAACCCCGCGACCGGGACGTTGCGTCTGCACGGCGCCGGCGCGCGCTTTCCGGCTTACTCGCTCGCCGGGTCGCCGGCCGCTTCCCGATACGCACTCGGCGTCTGCCCGGCCCAGCGCCGGAATGCGCGCGTGAAATTCGCCGGGTCGGTGAACTGCAGCCGCTCGGCGATCGTCTTCAGGTCGAGGTCCGACGCGCAGAGCAATTGCTTCGCATCGCGAAACCGCGCTTCGTCGAGCAGTTGCCGATAGCTCGACCCGGCGTCCTCGAGCCGACGCCGCAACGTGCGCGTCGATACGAGCAGCGCGTCGGCGAGCGCCTCCGGGCTCGAATAGTCGCCGGCCGTTCGCGCCAGTTCCGCGCGCACGCGCTCGACGAGATCGCCTTCCTCCTGGCGTACCTGCGCATACTCGCGCTCGACCTGCACCAGCGCCTGCCGGTGCGCGACTTCGTCGGCGAGCGGCAGCGGCCAGTCGAGCACGTCGTGCGCGATCCACAGCGCGTTCGCCGCGCAGCCGAATTCGACCGGCGGCAACTGGTCGCGATAACGCGCGAAATAACCGGGCTCGGGCCACGTGAAGCGCAGCACGATCGGCGGCGACGCGCGTCCGGACCACTGCGAGATGTTCTGCGCGAGCCCCGTCAGCACGAACTCGAACATCACGTGATGCTGCAGCACGGGGCTCGCCTGCACGCCGTGCAGCTCGAGCGTCGCGCCGTGCGCGTCCTCCGCGTAGGTCAGCCGATATTGGCGGTTGCGCATCCGAAAGTAGCGCTGCGTGACGACCAGCGCTTCGCGGATGTCCCGCGCGGTCAACGTCGCATAGCCGAGGAAGCCGTGCACGGTCGGCTTCAGCAGCAGCCCGAACGCCAGCCCGATGCCCGGATCGCCGCCGATCTCGATCGCGTTGAGCACGAGCCGGCCCCATTGCGACGGCGCGACGCGCGCGTCCGGTTCGGCCAACACTGCATCGCGCAGTCCGGTGCCCGCGCGCACCGCGGCCAGGTCGACGCCGCGTGCGGCCAGCGCCTGCAGCAGCAGGCGCGTATAGGCGACCGGAATCGTCGGCCGGCGTAGCCCGAGGTGATCCTTGCGAAACGGGGAGGTCATGTCGATTTGGCCGGAAATGACAAGCATTATGGCTGTTTGCCCCCTCACGTTCAAGGCGGCGCGCGGCCTACGATGACACGCATCGCTTACCGGCAGGATCATCATGACGACTTCGTTTCCCCATCTGCTCGCGCCGCTCGACCTCGGCTTCACCACGCTGAAGAATCGCGTGCTGATGGGGTCGATGCATACGGGCCTCGAGGACAGCCGCAAGACGCTGCCGCGGCTCGCCGACTATTTCGCCGAACGCGCACGCGGCGGCGTCGGCCTGATCGTGACCGGCGGCTTCGCGCCGAACGTGGCCGGCTGGACCAAGCCGTTCGGCGGCACGCTGATGACGTCGGCCGGCGCGCGGCGCCATCGCGTGATCACCGACGCCGTGCATGCGGACGACGGCAAGATCGCGCTGCAGATCCTGCATACCGGCCGCTACGGCTACCACCCGTTCGCGGTCGCGCCGTCGAAGATCAAGTCGCCGATTTCGCCGTTCGCGCCGCGCGAACTCAGCGCAAGCGGCGTGGAGCGGCAGATTCGAGCATTCGTCCGCTGCGCGCAGCTCGCGCGCGAGGCCGGTTACGACGGCGTCGAGATCATGGGCTCCGAGGGCTACCTGATCAACCAGTTCATCTCGATGCATACGAACAAGCGCACCGACCAGTGGGGCGGTTCGTACGAGAACCGGATCCGCCTGCCGATCGAGATCATCGAGCGCACGCGCGAAGCGGTCGGCCGCGACTTCATCCTGATCTACCGGCTGTCGATGCTCGACCTGATTCCCGACGGCAGCGACTGGAGCGAGACCGTGCAGCTCGCGAAGGCCGTCGAGCGCGCGGGCGCGACCATCATCAACACCGGGATCGGCTGGCACGAGGCACGCGTGCCGACGATCGCGACGTCGGTGCCGCGCGGCGCGTTCGCGTGGGTGACGAAGAAGATGAAGGGCGAGGTCGGCATTCCGCTCGTGACGACCAACCGGATCAACCGGCCGGAAGTGGCCGAGCAGATCCTTGCGGACGGCTGCGCGGACATGGTGTCGATGGCGCGTCCGCTGCTCGCGGATGCCGAGTTCGTCGTCAAGGCCGCGCAGGGCCGCGCCGACGAGATCAACACCTGCATCGGCTGCAACCAGGCGTGTCTCGACCACGCGTTCAGGAACAAGATCGCGTCGTGCCTGCTGAACCCGCGCGCCTGCCACGAGACCGAGCTGATCTATACGCGCGTGCAGCAGCCGAAGCGCATTGCGGTGGTCGGCGCCGGGCCGGCCGGGCTTGCATGCTCGACCGTGCTCGCGCAGCGCGGCCACCACGTCGACCTGTTCGACGCGGCAGCGGAGATCGGCGGCCAGTTCAACATGGCGAAGCGGATTCCGGGCAAGGAGGAGTTCGACGAAGCGCTGCGTTATTTCGGCCGGCAGGTCGAGCTGACCGGCGTGAACCTGCACCTGAACCGCCGCGTCGATGCGAGCGAACTGATCGCGGGCGGCTACGACGAGATCGTGCTCGCGACCGGCGTGGCGCCGCGCGACCCGAAGATTCCCGGCCAGGACGGGCCGAATGTGCTCAGCTATATCGACGTGCTCGCCGGCAGGCAGCCGGTCGGCCGGCGTGTCGCGGTGGTCGGCGCGGGCGGCATCGGCTTCGATGTCGCCGAGTATCTGGTGCAGGACGGCGAGTCGCCGACGCTCGATCTGGAAGAGTGGAAAGCGGAGTGGGGCGTGACCGATCCGGCCGCGACGCGCGGCGGCGTGACGCGCGCGCAGGTCGCGGCGCCCGCTCGCGAAGTGACGCTGCTGCAGCGCAAGGCCGCGCCGCTCGGCAAGGGGCTCGGCAAGACGACCGGCTGGATTCACCGCGCGACGCTGAAGATGAAGCAGGTGAAGATGATCGGCGGCGTGAACTACGAACTGATCGATGCGCGCGGGCTGCACGTGTCGTACGGCGAGCAGCGCACCGATCACGAACTGATCGAAGCCGACACGATCGTGTTGTGCACGGGGCAGGAGCCGCAGCGCGCGCTGTTCGCGCCGCTGCAGGCGGCCGGACGCTCCGTGCATCTGATCGGCGGCGCGGAACTGGCGGCCGAGCTCGATGCGAAGCGGGCGATCGATCAGGGCGCGCGGCTCGCGGCGCGGCTGTAACGGTACGGCCGCGAGGCGCCGCCGTCACTCCATCTCGACGCGTTGTGTCTCGCGCTCTTCCGCTTCCAGCATCGCCTTGACGATCAGATAGACGGCGGGCAGATCGTCGTCGTCGCGCTTCCAGTCGACGGCTTCCTCGACGTCCGCGGCGACCATCCGGCTGTCGCGCAGCCGAATGAAGGCGTCGACGACCATCGGATCGTTACGGTTCAGGAAGCCGGTGTTCGAGAACGCCAGCTCCTCGACATTCAGCAGCGCCTGCCAGCTCATCGTGCGGACTGCGGCCGGATGGCTGCGGCGCCGCAAGCCGAGCGCCCGCTGCGCAGGGCCGCCGACGACACGCTGAAGATCGACGACCGCTTGCCGCGCGGCACGCTCGAAGTGGACGGGGTTGAAGCCGGGTTGCTCGGGATCGAATGCGGATGACTGGAACATGGTCGCCTCACAAAAGTCCGTCCGTCATGGGTGACGGAATTCGGGTCAAATGGTACAAAAGTACTGTAAATATATACAGTGTTCGAGGCGGTTTCAAGTGCTGAATGATTGTGTTCGTGCGGCGACCGGCTTCGGGTGAGCGGATTCGGGCGAGCGGCGAGGGCGGCGGACGCATGAAACCGCATTAGTCAGAAGCCCGTTTCTGCTCCGTGCTCTTCGCTGCATCGCGCTGCGCACGTCGTGTCTCGGAACCTCGCGGTGGCCTCACTGCGCCGACCGCCCGTCTGGCGAGCTACACCGACGCGGCAATCGTCTCCCGCAGCCATCGATGCGCCGGATCGCGATGCACGCGCTCGTGCCACAGCATCGACATCTCGTAGCCGGGCACCTCGACCGGCGCCTCCACGACGCGCAATGCGGGCGTGTTGCGCACCAGCCGCTCGGGCAGCATCGCCACGAGGTCGGTTGTGGCGACGGCCGTCATCACGAACAGAAAATGCGGCACCGACAGCACCACGCGCCGCGTGGCGCCGGCTTTGGCGAGCGCTTCGTCCGTCACGCCGAAGAAGCCGCCGCCGTCGGGCGACACGATCACGTGTTCCAGCGCGCCGAACTGCGCGAGCGTCGGGCGGCGCTTCAGTTTCGGATGACCGGCGCGGCCGACCAGCACGTAACGTTCGACGAACAGCGGCAGGCGACGCATCCCTTCCGGCGAACCGTCTGTCGTGTGGAAGGCCAGGTCGATACCGTTTCGCTCGGCGTCCTGCTCGATGCGCGGCGGCACGAGTTCGACGACGGCGAGGCGCGTCGCGGGCGCAGCCGAGCGCAGCGTGTTCAGCGCGGGCAGCACGATCGTCGATTCGCCGTAGTCGGTTGCGGCCACGCGCCACGTATTCGTCGCGGTTGCCGGATCGAACGGCGTGGCCGTCAGCACCGCGCGTTCGACTGCTTCGAGCGCATCTCGCAGCGGCTCGCGCAGCGTTTCCGCGCGCGCGGTCGGCCGCATTCCTCGCGGCCCCGGCAGCAACAGCGGATCGCCGAACAGGTCGCGCAGTTTTTGCAGCTGCACGCTGACCGACGGCTGCGACATGTTCAGTTTCTCGGCCGCCCGCGTGACGTTGTGCTCGGCGAGCAGCACGTCGAGCGTGACCAGCAGGTTCAGATCCAGTCGTCTGAGATTGTTCACGGCTATACCTGGAATATCGGGAATTCATTTCCAATATACCGTTGGCGGCAGCATCCTGCAGTCATTCCATCAACGGAGCAGTGAACATGAACGTGCTGATCGTCTACGCCCATCCCGAACCGCGCTCGCTGAACGGTGCGTTGCGGGATTTCGCGGTCGAGCATCTCGAAGCGGCAGGCCATGCCGTGCAGGTGACCGATCTGTATGCGATGAACTGGAAGGCCGTGTTCGACGCGGATGACGTGACCGACCGTGCGCCCGATGCGCGCTTCGATCCCGCACGCGATTCGAAGCGCGCGTTCGAGACGGGCACGCAGCGCGACGACATCGCGCGCGAGCAGGACAAGCTGAAGTGGGCCGACGCGGTGATCCTGCAGTTTCCGCTGTGGTGGTTCTCGATGCCGGCGATCATGAAGGGCTGGGTCGAGCGCGTGTATGCGTACGGCTTCGCGTACGGCGTCGGCGAGCATTCCGACCTGCACTGGGGCGACCGTTACGGCGAAGGTTCGCTGGCCGGCAAACGGGCGATGGTGATCGTCACGACGGGCGGCTGGGAGTCGCATTACAGCGCGCGCGGCATCAACGGGCCGATCGACGACGTGCTGTTCCCGATCCAGCACGGGATTCTGTATTACCCGGGGTTCGACGTGCTGCCGCCGTTCGTGATTTACCAGACGCACCGGATGGACGACGGGCGCTTCGACGAAACGCGTGCGGCGCTCGGCAAGCGTCTCGACGAACTGTGGAGCGCGCAGCCGATTCCGTTCCGGCGACAGAACGCGGGCGACTACGACATTCCGGCGCTGACGCTGAAGGCGGAAATCGCGCCGGGGACGGTCGGGTTCGCGGCGCATCTGGCGAGCGAGCGGTGATCGTCACTGCATCGTCGTGACGCGGGGCGCCACCTGAACCCGGCGGCTGTGCAAAACGTCACGGGCGACCGGCGAGAAAATCGCCGGCCGCCCGGGGCGTGCTTCGCGCGGCCGTTCGATAACGCCGCGCTTCACATTCACTGCTTACCGATCATCTTCCCGCACCGAAGAAGGATGCCGGCACAGCGCCCGCACTTCCATCTCCATATACGGAAACAACGGCAGCTGACTCAACAGGTCGTGCAGCTGCTGCACGCTCTCGACGTCGAAAATACTGACGTTCGCATACTTCCCCGCGATCCGCCACAGATGCCGCCAGACGCCTTCGTTCATCAGCCGCTGGCACATCGCCTTCTCTTCGGCCTTCAGCGTGGCCGCCTTGACCGGATCCATGTCCGCCGGCAGGCGGACGGTCATTTCCACATGAAACAGCATCCTGCGCTCCTTGCGTTGTCGATTCGCCGAACGGGACGGCCGCTCAGGCCTGCGCCCGCACCCGTTCGACTTCGCTCGCCGGCACGTCCTGCTTGTCCTTGAGCAGCGAGAAATCGAAGTCGATCAGCGCGAACTGCCCGTCGACGCCATACGGCTTGCCTTCCGCGCCCTCGGCCTGCCTGATCTTCGGGATCAGCCCTTCGCGGGTCGCGAATGCGAAGTCGTCCCAGATATGCGGATCGCCTTCGATGTTGATCTGCGTCGTCAGCTTACGATATCCGTCCGCGGAAACGAAGAAGTGGATGTGCGCCGGACGATGGCCGTGGCGGCCGAGCTGGTCGAGCAGTTGCTCGGTCTTGCTGCCCGGCGGCACGCTGTAGCCGACCGGCAGCACGCTGCGGAAGCTGTAGCGGCCCTCGGCATCGGTGCGGATCGAGCGGCGCAGGTTGAACGCCGGCTGCGACTGATCGAAGTACGAGTAGTTGCCCAGATGGTTCGCGTGCCATACCTCGACGAGCGCATTCGCGATCGGCGTGCCGTCCTGGCCGAGCACCTGGCCGCGCATGATCAGCGTCTGGCCCGGATCGGTGCCGTCGTCGAGACGCGCATGGCCGACCGATTCCGGTGCGCCCGCGACATACAGCGGCCCTTCGATCGTGCGCGGCGTGCCGCCGTGGAAGCCGGCCTTCTCCTCGGCCTCGTCCATCCGCACGTCGAGGAAGCGCTCGAGGCCGAGGCCCGCGGCGATCAGCCCGAATTCACGGCCGGCTTCGTTCAGGTAGTTGAGCGCGGTCCAGAACTCGCTCGGCTGCACGTCGAAATCCTCGATCGTGTAGCAGAGGTCCTTCACGATCCGGTTGACGATCGCGCGCACGCGCGGATTGCCGGGCTTTTCCGCGGCGTCGTCGAAGGTCTTCAGCAGGGCGTCGATGGCTTGCTTGTTCATCTGTGTCTCCGGTTTCGGTTGTCGTGTCGTGCGGGATCAGCGGGCGTCGCGTCGCATCCGTTCGATGCGGGCCCAGTCGAAGGTGATGCCGAGGCCGGGCGCGGCCGGCAGGTGCAGCTTGAAATCCTGGTAGCGCAGCGGCTCGACGAGGATTTCCTCGGTGAGCAGCAGCGGGCCGAACAGCTCGGTGCCCCATTTCAGCGAGCCGAACGTGCTGAACAGTTGCGCGGACGCCATCGTGCCGGCCGCGCCTTCGAGCATCGTGCCGCCGTACAGGTCGATGCCGGCCGCCGACGCGATCGATGCGACGCTCGCCGCGCCGAGCAGGCCGCCCGACTGCGCGATCTTCACCGCGAACACGTCGGCCGCGCGGTCCTGCGCGAGCGCAAACGCATCGACGGGGCCGTGCAGCGCTTCGTCGGCCATGATCGGAATGTGCGCGAGCTGCGTGAGGCGTTTCAGCCCCGCGCGATTGGTTGCGGCGATCGGCTGCTCGACGAGGCTCACGCCGGCGTCCGCGAGTCGTGCGCCGGCGCGGATCGCGTCGGTTTCGGTCCAGGCCTGGTTCACGTCGACGCGCACGTCGCCGCGCTCGCCGAGCGCGCGCTTGATCGCGATCACGTGCGCGACGTCGTCGTCGACCGCGTTCGAGCCGATCTTCAGCTTGAATGCGCGATGGCGGCGTGCGTCGAGCATCGCCTCGGCTTCCGCGATGTCGCGCTGCGTGTCGCCGCTCGCGAGCGTCCACGCGACGTCGACCGCGTCGGTCGTGCGGCCGCCGAACAACTCGGACAGCGGCACGCCGAGGCGGCGCGCCTGCGCATCGAACAGCGCGGTTTCGAGCGCGCACTTCGCGAACCGGTTGCCCTGGAACAGCTTGCGCGCACGCGCCATCGCAGCGCCCGGACGCGTCGCGTCCATGCCTTGCAGCAGCGGCGCGAAGTAGGTGTCGATGTTGACCTTGATGCTCTCGGGGCTCTCCTCGCCATACGCGAGCCCGCCGATCGTGGTCGCCTCGCCGACGCCTTCGATACCGTCCGTGCATCGAACGCGAACCAGGACGAGGGTCTGGCAATTCATCGTCGCGACCGACAGTTTGTGGGGCCGAATCGTCGGCACGTCGACGAGCAGCGTGTCGATGCGTTCGATGGTGGCGGCAGTTGCTATCATGCGATTCCTCCTGTTGGTGCACATGGTAGGAATTCCCGCCCGGCGTCGTCCAACACTCTTTCCGACTACTTCCATACCTTTGAGGCATGAAATGGAATTGCGCCAGCTCCGCTACTTCATCGCCGTCGCGGAGGAAATGAACATCACGCGGGCCGCGGAGCGGCTGCACATGACGCAGCCGCCGTTGAGCCGCCAGCTCCAGGCGATCGAGGACGAGGTCGGGCTGCCGCTGTTCGAGCGCGGCGCGCGGCCGCTGAAACTGACCGACGCGGGCCGCGTGTTCTATGCGCAGGCGACGCGGGTCGTCGAACAGGCCGACGAGCTCGGCCCGCTGACGCGGCGGCTCGCGCAGTTGTCGGAGCGGATCGTGATCGGCTTCGTGCCGTCGACGCTCTATGGCGCGCTGCCGGACGTGATCCGCGCGTTTCGCGAGGCGCAGCCGGACGTCGAGCTGTCGTTGATCGAAATGTTCACGCTCGAGCAACTCGGCGCGCTGAAGGGCGGGCGGATCGACGTCGGGTTCGGCCGCCTGCGCTTCGACGACGACCAGCTCGTGCGCGAGGCGCTGATCGAGGAAAAGCTGATCGCGGCGCTGCCGGTTGGCCATCCGCTCGCCGATCCGGACCGGCCGCTGACGCTCGCGGACATCGCGAACGAGACGCTGATCGTCTATCCGAGCACGCCGCGGCCGAGCTTCGCGGACCAGCAGTTGTCCGCGCTGCGCGACGGCGCGCTCGTGCCCGCGGCCGTGCACGAGGTGCGTGAACTGCAGACGGCGCTTGGCCTCGTCGCCGCGCAGGTGGGCGTGTCGCTGGTGCCGGAAAGCGTGGAAGGCGTGCGCGTGAAGGGCGTCGTCTACCGGCGGCTGCCGGAACCCACGGCGACGTCGCCGATCATCATGAGCCGCCGGCTGCACGGCGAAAGCGCCGCGACGACCGCGTTCTGCGCGATCGCGCGGGCGATGATCGCGCCGGCGGCGTAGGGCCGGCCGTTTCCGTATCAATTGCAACTAACGGTCAATTTCGCCGCGCTACGCCGAATTCGGAGAGCGCATCGCGATGCGATGTCATTTGCCGTAGATGCAGGCGCGCAGCGAGGCGATCAGGCCGGCAGGCCGGCAGGCGGGAAGGCGCAAGCAGCAAGGCAACCGACCCCGACAAGCCCGGCACCCGCCTACCGCTTCCCGTCGAGCGTCTCCGACGGCGATTCGCCGAACTTCTCCCGGTACGCGATCGCGAACCGCCCGAGGTGTGTGAACCCGCAATCGAGTGCGATATCGGCGATCCGTCGCTCGGACGCCGACCCGCGCAGCAACTCCCGCGCATGTTCGAGCCGCGTCGCGCGCAGGTATTGCATCGGGCTCATCCCGCGGAACTGCAGGAAGGCGTCGCGCAGCGTCCGCTCCGGCACGTTGGCGGCCTGGACGATATCGGCGAGCTGCAGCGGCTGCGCGTAGTGCGCGTTCACGAACTCCTGCGCGCGCCGCACGAACCCCGGCGCGGGATCGAGGCGCGCGCTCGGTATCGACGGCGGGTGGCCTTCGATCAGCAGATCGATCAGCAGGTGCTCGAGCTGCGACGCGACGCGCGGGTTGGCATTCGCGCGTTCGAGCAGTTCGGGCGAGCGGGCGACGAGCATCAGCTGCTGACGCCACGCGGCGAGCGCGGCATCGCTGATGTGCAGCACGGGGTCGAGCATCGCGCGCGGATCGCCGGTCAGCGAGCCGGCGGTCGCGGCATCGATGCGCAGCACGAACTGCTCGCAGTCGGCGGAGAGCACCGCGTCGAAGCGCTCGCCGGGCGCGCACAGCACGCCCGTCTGCCCGTCGACGCCGAGCCGGCGGCCCATCGCGTGGACTTCCGCCTGCCCGGACAGGCAGAACATCAGCAGGTAATAGCCGTCGACGGCGTCGACCTGCACGCGCATCGCGTCGCCGAACGCGATGGTGCCGATCCCGAGCCCGCCGAGCCGGACGAAATCCATATGCGATGCGCCTTGCACGCGCCCGCTCGGCAGCAGCGCGTGCGGCTGCATCACGCGCGAGATCCGCTCGCGGGTCTCGTCGAGATCGCGGGATTCGAACAGCCGGTGCGCGCGCAGCGCAAGCGGCTCGAACGACGTTGGGGACATGGGCATCGGCCTTGGTGTGGACGCGCGCTTCGATCCGACGAATGGGTCGCGATCGTGCGCCGGGTCGCGTGTGTCGCCATGCTAGCGCAGAAATCCGCCGAAAGTGGATATTGCGCCGCCGCAATCGCACTTTCCGGATAGACGCCGAATATTAGCTTTTCAAAAATCGGCTCCATGGAATCAACGAACCGGAACCACAAGGAGTCCGACATGGAGCAGACAGAATCGCCCGTCGTATTCGCCGCGCGTGACGACGCGTCCGATGTGCGCTTTCCGCACGAAGACGGCTCACGCGTGCCGTACAAGGTGTTCAGCTCGCGCGCGGTCTACGATCGCGAGCAGGAACGCATCTTCCGCGGGCCGACCTGGAATTTCGTCGCGCTGGAAGCGGAAATCCCGAACGCCGGCGACTTCAAGAGCACGTTCATCGGCGATACGCCGGTCGTCGTCACGCGCACCGAGGACGGCACGCTGTCCGCGTGGGTGAACCGCTGCGCGCACCGCGGCGCGCAGGTCTGCCGCAAGTCGCGCGGCAACGCGAGCTCGCACACGTGCGTCTACCACCAGTGGAGCTTCGACAACCAGGGCAACCTGCTCGGCGTGCCGTTCCGGCGCGGCCAGAAGGGGATGACCGGGATGCCGGCCGACTTCGACCCGAAGCAGCACGGGCTGCGCAAGCTGCGCGTCGACAGCTATCGCGGGCTCGTGTTCGCGACCTTCAGCGATGACGTGGCGCCGCTGCCCGAATACCTGGGCGAGCAGATGCGTCCGTGGATCGACCGGATCTTCCACAAGCCGATCGAGTATCTCGGCTGCACGCGCCAGTATTCGAAGTCGAACTGGAAGCTGTACATGGAGAACGTGAAGGATCCGTATCACGCGAGCATGCTGCATCTGTTCCATACGACCTTCAACATCTTCCGCGTCGGGATGAAGGCGCGCTCGATTCCGGATGCGAACCACGGGCTGCACAGCATCATCACGGTGACGAAGACGGGCGACGACACGTCGGCCGCATACAAGCAGCAGAACATCCGCTCGTTCGACGAGGGTTTCCATCTCGAAGACGAGTCGATCCTCGATCTCGTGTCGGAATACGACGAGGACTGCACGAACCACATCCAGCCGATCTTCCCGCAGCTCGTGATCCAGCAGATCCACAACACGCTGGTCGCGCGCCAGATCCTGCCGAAGGGGCCGGACAACTTCGAGCTGATCTTCCACTTCTTCGGCTACGCGGACGACACGCCCGAGCTGCGCGCGCTGCGCATCAAGCAGGCGAACCTCGTCGGGCCGGCCGGCTACATCTCGATGGAGGACACGGAGGCGACCGAACTCGTGCAGCGCGGCACGGTGCGCGACGCCGATGCGACGTCGGTGATCGAGATGTCGCGCGGCAATCCGGACCAGCAGGACACGGTGATCACCGAAAGCCTGATCCGCAAGTTCTGGGTCGGTTATCAGAAGCTGATGGGCTATTGAAGCGGGAGCGCGGAACGATGGAAAACCTGACGGAAGACATGAAGACGTGGTTCGAGATTTACATGCTCCAGAACCGCTACATCGGCCACCTCGACAACGACCGGCTCGAACGCTGGCCGGAGATGTTCACCGAGGACTGCACGTACGAGATCGTGCCGAAGGAGAACGCCGATCTCGGGCTGCCGGTCGGGATCGTCCACTGCACGAACCAGCGGATGCTGCGCGACCGCGTGGTGTCGCTGCGGCACGCGAACATCTTCGAAGAGCACACGTACCGGCACATGACGTCGGGCCTCACGGTCGTCGCCGAACGCGACGGCGAGATCGACACCGAGAGCAACTACGTGGTCGTGCAGACGCGCAGCAACGGCGAATCGAACGTGTACCAGGCCGGCAAGTATTACGACACGGTCGTGCGCACGCCCGACGGGCTGCGCTACAAGACCAAGCGCGTGATCTACGACACGTCGCGCGTGCAGACGCTGCTCGCCACCCCGATCTGACCGATCCGACAGCCAAGGAAACGACATGACCGAAGCAACGCTCGCCGAATGGCACCCGCTGGGCACATTCGACGAATTCTCCGAAGACGAACCGGCGGCACGCGTCGCCGGCCAGAAGCCGATCGCGGTGTTCCGGATCGGCGACGAACTGTTCGCGATGCATGACCTCTGTTCGCATGGTCACGCGCGCTTGTCCGAAGGCTATGTGGAAGACGGCTGCGTCGAATGCCCGCTGCACCAGGGGCTGATCGACATTCGCACGGGTGCGCCGAAATGCGCGCCGATCACCGAGCCGGTGCGGACCTATCCGATCCGGATCGTCGACGGGCAGGTGGAAGTCAATGTCGGCTGACCCGTTCGTGATCGTCGGCGCCGGCCACGCCGCGCGGCGCACGGCCGAGGCGCTGCGCGCGCGCGACGCCGACGCACGCATCGTGATGATCGGCGCGGAGCGCGAGCTGCCGTACGATCGGCCCGCGCTGTCGAAGGACGCGCTGCTGACGGACGGCGGCGAGCAGCGCGCGTTCATCCGCGACGCCGCGTGGTACGACACGCAGCGCATCGAGTTGCGGCTCGGCTCGCGCGTCGACGCGATCGACCGCGCCGCGCAGCGTGTACGGCTCGATAACGATGCGACGGTGCCGTACACGCGGCTCGTGCTCGCGACCGGTTCGCGCGTGCGTGCGTTCGGCGGGCCGGTCGACGAAGGCGTCGTCCCGCATTACGTGCGCACCGTGGCCGACGCGCGTGCGTTGCGCGCGCAGCTCGCGCCGGGGCGTCGCGTGGCGGTGCTCGGCGGCGGCTTCATCGGCCTCGAAGTGGCGGCCGCGGCGCGCCAGCTCGGTTGCGACGTGACGGTGATCGACCCGGCTGCGCGCTTGCTGCAGCGTGCGTTGCCGGAAGTCGTCGGCGCGTATGCGCGGCAACTGCATGACGCGCGCGGCGTGCTTTTCCAGATGGCGACGCTGCCGCGCGCGATTCGCCGCGCCCCGGGCGGCGGTGCGATCGTCGAGACCGATCGCGGCGACGTGCCGGCCGATATCGTGGTCGTCGGGATCGGCGTCGTGCCCAATGTCGAGCTCGCGCAGGCGGCCGGCCTCGAGGTCGACAACGGGATCCGTGTCGATGCGGGATGCCGGACGGCCGATCGCGCGATCTTCGCCGCCGGCGAGGTGACGATGCACTTCAATCCGCTGCTCGGGCGTCACGTACGGATCGAGTCGTGGCAGGTCGCGGAAAACCAGCCGGCCGTCGCGGCCGCGAACCTGCTCGGCGCGGACGAAACCTATGCCGAGCTGCCGTGGCTGTGGTCCGATCAGTACGACTGCAACCTGCAGATGCTCGGGCTGTTCGGCAGCGAGCGGACGACCGTCGTGCGCGGCGATCCCGCGAGCGGGCCGTTCACGGTGTTCGGGCTGGGCGACGACGGGAAGATCGTCGCGGTGGCCGCGGCGAACCTGGGGCGCGACATCGGCGCGTCGAGGCGGTTGATTGCGGCGGGCGCGGTGCCCGATCCGGCGAAGCTAGCCGATCCGGCGGTGAACCTGAAGACGTTTCTCTGAGGCAACGCGCGAACGTGGCCGGGGCGGCCGTGTTCGCGTCGGATCGCTTGAACGCAGCAGGAAACCCGTTCGGGACAACATTCCCGGCGCGCGCGATGCGCACGGGTTTGTCGCGGGCCGGCGATCGGTGCATATTAGCGGCATTGCCGTTGCACCGGTCGCCCATGACGACAGACAAAGCCCTCGAACTGAAACGCAGCAAGCGCCGCGCGCTATGGCTGCTGCTGGCCGCCGTCGCGGTATTCGTCACGACGATCCTGCTGCCGCGCGGCCCGTGGGTCGACGGCTTCAAGGCGGTGGCCGAGGCTGCGATGGTCGGCGCGCTCGCCGACTGGTTCGCGGTCGTCGCGCTGTTCCGCCGCGTGCCGATCCCGTTCGTGTCGCGCCACACCGAAATCATCCCGAAGAACAAGGACAAGATCGCCGACAACCTCGCGGTGTTCGTGCGCGAGAAATTCCTCGGCCCCGACGCGCTCGCCGCGCAGATCCGCCAGCACGATCCCGCGCAGAAGCTCGGCGCATGGCTCGGCGAGCCCGCGAACACCGACGCGCTCGGCGGCTACGTGACGAAGCTGATGAGCTTCGCGCTCGACATGACCGACGACGCGCGGATCCAGTCGTTCGTCCACGACGCGTTCCGTGCGGTGATCGACCGGATCGACCTGTCGCAGTCGGCCGGCGCGATCCTCGACACGCTGACGAAGGACGGCCGCCACCAGGCGCTGCTCGACGATGCGATCGAACAGGTGGTCGACGTGCTCGACAGGGAGGAGAACCGCGAGGTGATCGCGGGTTTCATCGTCGAATGGCTGAAGACGCAATACCCGAAGATCGAGAAGATCATGCCGACGCAGTGGTTCGGCGAGAACGGCGCGCGCATGCTCGCGAGCGCGGTGAGCCGCGTGCTCGAAGGCGTGGCGGCCGATCCCGAACACGAGCTGCGGCAGCGCTTCGACCGCACGGTCGTGCGGCTGACCGAGCGGCTGAAGCACGACCCGGCGTTCATCGCGAAGGGCGACGAGATCAAGCGCTATATCCGCGACGGTGACGCGTTCAACGACTACGTGCGCGATCTGTGGGACCAGTTGCGCGCATGGCTGAAGGCCGATCTCGCACGGCCCGATTCGACGCTGCACCGGCAGGCCGCGACGCTCGGCGGCTGGCTCGGCGCGCGGCTCGCGGAGAGCCCGGCGCTGCGCGCGTCGCTGAACGAGCACATCGAGAAGGCCGTGCACGAGATGGCGCCGGATTTCGCGGATTTCCTGATGCGTCACATCCGCGACACGGTGCGCAACTGGGATGCGCGCGAGATGTCGCGGCAGATCGAGCTGAACATCGGCAAGGACCTGCAGTACATCCGCATCAACGGTACGCTGGTCGGCGGGCTGATCGGGCTCGGGCTGTATCTGGTGTCGCTGGTGCCGCGCTGGGCGGCGGGGTGGTTGCATTGATGCGGCCCCGAGCGTCGAGCATGTGGCGCGGCATCGTGTGCCGCCGCATCACGCGTGCGCCTTCGCACCGTGCAGTTGCAGGCCGAGCGCCTTGATCACCTTCAGGATCGTGCCGAAGCTCGGATTGCCGTCGTGCGACAGCGCCTTGTACAGCCCTTCGCGCGACAGGCCCGCGTCGCGCGCGACCTGCGACATGCCGCGCGCGCGGGCGATCACGCCGAGCGCATGCGCGATGAAGGCCGGGTCGTCGCCGGCTTCCTGCAGGCAGGCCTCGAAGTAGTCGGCCATGTCGTCGTCGGTCTTCAGGTGTTCGGCCGAATCCCACGGCCGGGTCTTGATCTTGTCCATCGGTTACTCCAGGTCGAGCCGCTCGAGCATCGCATGGGCGGCGCGGATGTCCGCCTGTTGCGTCGACTTGTCGCCGCCGCAGAGCAGGATCACCCATATCGTTCCGCGCCTGACGTAGTAGACGCGATAACCGGGGCCGTGGTCGATACGCATTTCGACGACGGGCGAGCCGGCGGATTTCCAGTCGCCCGGATTGCCCATCGACAGGCGGTCGATGCGGGCCTGGATGCGCCGCCTGGCGACGCGATCCTGCAGGCCGGCAAACCACGCGTCGAAGACATCGGTGGTCCGGATACTGAACGTAGGGGCACTGTAGGGCATGGATCTCGGTATGTCAACCATGGTTCACAGGTTCGATGAATGAAATTGGCTTGCCCCCAACGATAGGGCCGCGCGCGCCGCTTGAGGTCGAATTGGCCATCAGGCCGACCCTTTCGCGCGGCCGGACCCGGCCATTCGGCCGAAGTCGGAATTCCGCGAATCCGTCTACAATCAAAAACGTCCTTGCCGCCCGCGCGTGCTTGCCGCGCGCGGGTGAATCCGTTTGTCCTCCCGCCCAGGGAGGCGCCGTCGTGCGTTGCACACGTTGCTCCGCACGGCGGGCAGTGCCGTGGTTTGTGTCCAGTAGGTAAAGCGTCCGCGTGCCGTAGGCCGGCGCGCGTTCTGAACGTCGCGCGCCCGTAAGCCGGGCAGGCGGCATCAACCGAGAGTCCCCCATGAAAGCATCGGATCTGTTCGTGAAGGCGCTGGAAGCCGAAGGCGTCGAGTACGTGTTCGGCATTCCCGGCGAGGAAAACCTCGATCTGCTCGAATCGCTGCGGCGCTCGAAGATCAAGCTCGTGCTGACCCGGCACGAGCAGGCGGCCGGGTTCATGGCCGCCACCTACGGCCGCCTGACGGGCCGCACCGGCGTGTGTCTCGCGACGCTCGGGCCGGGCGCGACCAACTTCGTGACGGCCGCCGCGTATGCGCAGCTCGGCGGCATGCCGATGCTGATGATCACCGGGCAGAAGCCGATCAAGTCCAGCAAGCAGGGCCACTTCCAGATCGTCGACGTCGTCGACATGATGCAGCCGCTCACGAAGTTTACGCGGCAGATCGTGTCGATCGGCAACATTCCGTCGGCGGTGCGCGAGGCGTTCCGCCGCGCGGAGGAGGAGCGCCCCGGCGCCGCGCACCTCGAACTGCCGGAAGACATCGCGCACGAGGAGGGCGACGGCAAGCCGATTCCGCGCAGCTACAGCCGGCGGCCGGTGGCGGAGGAGAAGGCGGTCGCGCACGCGGTCGACGCGATCCAGGCCGCGCGTCACCCGCTGCTGATGATCGGCGCGGGCGGCAATCGCAAGACGACCTGCAAGATGCTGCTCGAATTCGTCGACAAGACGGGCATCCCGTTCTTCACGACGCAGATGGGCAAGGGCGTGATCGACGAAACGCATCCGCTGTGGCTCGGCAACGCGACGCTGTCCGACGGCGACTTCGTGCATCGCGCGATCGAGCATGCGGACTGCATCATCAACGTCGGCCACGACGTGATCGAGAAGCCGCCGTTCTTCATGCGCACGGACGACAAGACCGTGATCCACGTGAACTTCCTCGGCGCGCAGGTCGATCCCGTCTACTTCCCGCAGATCGAAGTGGTCGGCGACATCGCGAACGCGGTGTGGCAGATGAAGGAAGCGGTGACGCCGCAATCGCACTGGGATTTCGAGCGCTTCAAGATGATCAAGGCGCATTTCGACGCGCACCTCGAGAAGGGCCAGCACGATCCGCGCTTCCCGATGTACCCGGTGCGGATCGTGAACGACCTGTACAACGCGCTGCCGGTCGACGGGATCGTCTGTCTCGACAACGGGATGTACAAGATCTGGTTCGCGCGCTACTGGCGCGCGCACGAACCGAACTCGCTGCTGCTCGACAACGCGCTCGCGTCGATGGGCGCCGGCCTGCCGTCGGCGATCGCGACGAAGATCGTGCATCCGCAGCGCAAGGTGATCGCCGTCTGCGGCGACGGCGGCTTCATGATGAATTCGCAGGAACTCGAAACGGCCGTGCGGCTGAAGCTCGACATCGTCGTGATGATCCTGCGCGACGATGCGTTCGGGATGATCCGCTGGAAGCAGGAAAACATGAACTTCCCCGATTTCGCGATGACGCTGAAGAACCCCGATTTCGTGTCGTATGCGCAGAGCTACGGCGCGCACGGGCATCGCGTCGAAGCGGCCGACGATCTCGGGCCGCTGCTGCGCGACTGCTTCGCGACGCCGGGCGTGCACGTGATCGACGTGCCGATCGACTATTCGGACAACGAGCGCGTGCTCAACCGCGAAATCAAGCGCCTGTCGGCGCAACTCTGAATCCGCCGTTCACCGGAAGGAGCGCTCCATGCTGAAGGATACCTATCCGTACTATCTGGCCAACGAGGCCGTCTACGCGAACACCGATCTGGAAGTCACCGACAAGTTCAGCGGCAAGGTCGCGACGCGCGTCGCGCTGGCCGACGCGAAGGCGATCGATGCGGCCATCGGCGCGGCGGTCGACGCCGCGAAGCCGATGCGCGAGTTGCCGGCCTACAAGCGGCAGGCGGTGCTCGACCACTGTGTCGCGCGCTTTCGCGAGCGCTTCGACGAGCTGGCCGAGGCGTTGTGCATCGAGGCCGGCAAGCCGATCAACGATTCGAAGGGCGAAGTGACGCGGCTGATCGATACGTTCCGCGTCGCGTCCGAGGAGTCGGTGCGCATCGACGGCGAAGTGATCAACCTCGAGATCTCGGCCCGCGCGCAAGGCTACACCGGCTATACGCGGCGTGTGCCGATCGGCCCGTGCTCGTTCATCTCGCCATTCAACTTCCCGTTGAACCTCGCCGCGCACAAGGTCGCACCGGCGCTGGCCGCAGGCTGTCCGTTCGTGCTGAAACCGGCGAGCCGCACGCCGATCGGCGCGCTGATCATCGGCGAGGTGCTCGCCGAAACCGACCTGCCGAAGGGCGCATTCTCGGTGTTGCCCGCGCATCGCGACGGCGCGGACCTGTTCACGACCGACGAGCGCTTCAGGCTGCTGTCGTTTACGGGCTCGCCCGCCGTGGGCTGGGCGCTGAAGGAGAAGGCCGGCAAGAAGAAAGTCGTGCTGGAGCTCGGCGGCAACGCGGCGGCGATCGTCGACGCGGACCAGCGCGACCAGCTCGACTACGTGGTCGAGCGTCTCGCGTTCGGCGCGTATTACCAGTCGGGCCAGAGCTGTATCGGCGTGCAGCGGATCCTCGTGCATGCGGACCTGTACGACGCGCTGCGCGACAAGCTGGTCGCGAAGACGCGTTCGCTGAAGATGGGCGATCCTAAGGATCCGTCGACGTTCGTCGGCCCGATGATCTCGGAATCCGAATCGCGCCGCCTGTCGGGCTGGATGGATGCGGCCGTCGCGGCGGGCGCGAAGATCGTCGCGGGCGGCAAGGTCGACGGCGCGATGTTCGAGGCGACGCTGCTGGAAAACGTCGGCCGCGAACAGGACCTCTACCGGAAGGAGGCATTCGGTCCGGTCGCGATCCTCGAGAAGTTCGAGCGCTTCGACGATGCGCTCGCGCGCGTCAACGACAGCGACTTCGGGTTGCAGGCGGGCGTGTTCACCGATTCGCTCGCGCATGCGCAGCGCGCATGGGACGAGCTGGAGGTGGGCGGCGTCGTGATCAACGACGTGCCGTCGTTCCGCGTCGACAACATGCCGTATGGCGGCGTGAAGGATTCGGGGCTCGGCCGCGAAGGGATCCGCTACGCGATCGAGGACATGACCGAGCCGCGCCTGATGGTCGTGCGGCGCCGCTAGCCGCGACGGGCGCCGCATGACGGCACGCGGGCGGGCGCATCGCGCCGGCCCGCGTGCCGTTTTCGTTTCGGCGCACACCGACGGATCGCGGCGATGTCCGCCGTGCGCCATCGTCGCGGCAGCGCGTGCCGCGCCGGCCGAACGCGCTCGACTGCACGCATCGCATCGTGATGTAATCGCGCGAAATGGCCAGCCGGGGTACGACATCGGCTGGCGTGCGCATTCATTCCTCACGAGGTCGATTCATGTCCCCCGTCTCGGCATTCAAGCTGGTTCTGTTGTCATTCCTCGCGATCGTCGCGCTCGAATACATCGCCAAGCGGTTGCGGTTGCCGCCAGCGGCCGCGCTGCTGATCGGCGGCATCGGCATCGCGTTCATTCCCGGCCTGCCGCCGATCAACCTCGATCCGGAGCTCGTGCTGCTCGTGTTCTTGCCGCCGCTGCTGATGGACGGCGCGTATTTCACCGTGTGGGAAGAGTTCAAGCGCAATGTGGGCGGCATCCTGCTGCTCGCGATCGGCGCGGTGGTGTTCACGACGTTCGCGGTCGGCTTCGCCGTGCACTGGGTCGTGCCGTCGCTGCCGTGGGCCGCGTGCTTCGCGCTCGGCGCGATCGTGTCGCCGCCCGATGCGGTGGCCGCGAAGGCGGTGCTCGAACGCGTCGCGCTGCCGCGCCGTCTGATGGTGCTGCTCGAAGGGGAGAGCCTGCTGAACGACGCGGCGGGCCTGGTGCTGTTCCGCTTCGCGGTCGCCGCCGCGCTGACGGGCGCGTTCAGCCTCGAGCACGCGGTCGTGCGTTTCGCGGAACTCGGGCTCGGCGGCGTCGTGGTCGGCTTCCTGGTCGGCAAGCTCGTCGTGTGGTTCCTGAAGCTGCTCGACGACGACTACCTGGTGGTCACCGTCGCGGTGATCGCCGGCTGGATCGCATACATCGCGGGCGAGATGGCCGAGGTGTCGGGCGTGATCGCGACGGTCACGACCGGCATGATCGTCGGCTGGCATCAGCACGAGGTGTTCTCGGCGGCCGTGCGCACGCGCGGCACCGCGTTCTGGCAGGTCATCGTGTTCCTGCTCGAAGCGCTGGTGTTCGTGCTGATCGGGCTGTCGCTGCGCGGCGCGATCCACCGGCTCGGCGGCTTCGAGCAGGTGCTCGCCACGATGATGCCGGCCGTGCTAGCGGTGCTGGCGGCCGTGATCGTATCGCGCTTCGTGTGGATCTATGCCGTCGAGGTGCTGAAGTGGCCGGTGCGCGGGATCGTGCGGCGCGGCGGCGCGCCCGACTGGAAGGCCGCGACGGTCATGAGCTGGGCCGGCATGCGCGGGGTCGTGACGCTGGCGATCGCGCTGTCGTTGCCGGAGGCGCTGCCGGGCCGCGACGTGATCCTGGTCGCGTCGTTCGCGGTGATCCTCGTCACCGTGCTGCTGCAGGGCACGACCATCGGCCCGCTGATCCGGCTGCTGCGCCTGCCGCAACGCGAAGAGCGCGCCGTGCATCACCTGACCGAGCCGCAGACGTGGGCGCATATCGAGGCAGCGCAGCTCGCGGCGATCCAGCCGCTGGTGCGCGACGACAGCGGCAACGTGATTCATCCGCGCCTGCTGGAGCAATACACGTATCGTGCGGAGCTGACCGAGCGGGCGAAGAACGAGCCCGAATATCCGGCGGAGGTCCGCGTCGCGCACTACGACGTCGTGCTGGCCGCGATCAAGGCCGGGCGCGCGGAGCTGCTGCGCCTGCATCGTACGGGCCGCATTCACGACGAGATGCTGCACGTGGTCGAGCGCGATCTCGACCTGCAGGAAGTGTCCGCGCAGCACGCGCGCGGGTAACCGGCCGCGCGGCCGGGCGTGAGCGCACGGCCGCCTTGCTGCGCCACCGGCGCCGGCCGGCGGCGTTCGATGCGTGCCGCGTCGCGGCCGATCCGGTTGCGGCGCGTGCTTTTCTCCTCTCCACCTTCCCCATTCCGTCGCATCGAAATCCGGTCCCGATCCGTTCGACGGGCGGCCTTGCAGCGCATGCAAACCTCATGGCGGCGGCTTCGCAAACGTTGTCGTCTTTCGCGCCAGGAAATGATCTGATTTATCTGAATTCCGCTCTCTCATCATATTTGGCAAAACTAAACCGGAAGGAGATAGATGCTGTGTTCTAATTTCATTTAGAATCAGCCGGTTATCTTTATTGAGAGAAAGCGCGCGGAGGTAATGCGACCGTCGTCGGGGTGAATTCGACGTTCGGATCCCCGCGAGGCAATGCCGACAGGCCAGATCGGCAACACAGGCGGATTTCTCTGCCGCCATGTTTTAAGATGGCGTCCAAGTCGGATAAACAACTCCTATGAAAGAATCAATTGGAGATTTGGCGTTTGAAACGGTATTTATGAAAGAATCCAGCGGTGAAAATGCGCCGGATTGTCTCGAATCGGGGCTATCGGTTCTGCTCGTCGACGATCAGCCGTTCGTCGGCGAGGTGATCCGTCGCGCGCTGCGCAGCGAGCACGATATCGACCTGCATGTGTGCACCGACGCACACCGGGCGATGGCGGTCGCGCGCGACGTGAAGCCGACGGTCATCCTGCAGGATCTCGTGATGCCGGACATCGACGGCCTCGACCTCGTTCGCGCGTGGCGCGCGAACGCCGACACCGCACGCGTGCCGATCATCGTGCTGTCGGCGAAGGAAGAGCCGATCGTCAAGCGCGAGGCATTCATCGCCGGCGCGAACGACTATCTCGTGAAGCTCCCGGACGCGATGGAGCTGACCGCGCGCATCCGCTATCACTCGAATTCGTACCTGATGTCGCGGCAGCGCGACGAAGCGCTGGATTTCCTGTCGCACGACATGCGCTCGCCGCAGACCTCGATTCTCGCGCTGCTCGAGGTCTACCGGACCGAGCACGGCGACATGCCGGCGATCATGGAGCGCATTGCCGGCCACGCCCGGCGCGCGCTCGCGCTCGCCGACGGCTTCATCCACCTGACCCGCGCGCAGTCGGAACGCCGCGCGCACGAGGTCCTGAGCCTCAACGAGATCGTGCTCGACGCGGTCGACCAGCTGTGGGAGAAGGCGGCCGGATTCGGCAGCCGGGTCGTTGCCCACGTGCCCGGCACCGAGTGCGTGACGATGGGCGACCGCATGATGCTCACGCGCGCGGTCGCGAACCTGATCGACAACGCGCTGAAGTACGGCCCGGCCGGTACGGACGTGCATTGCACGCTGAGCGACGACGACGGTGCCTGGCTGATCGGCGTCGAGGACGCCGGCTCCGGCATCGCGCCCGAGCAGCGCACGGCCGCGACCGAGTCGTTCGTGCGGCTCGAATCCGCGCATGGCGCGGCGCGCGGCGGCTTCGGCCTCGGGCTTGCGTTCGTCCGCGCGACGGCCGCGCGGCATCGCGGCCAGATCCTGATGCGCAATACGGCGCGCGGTTTCATGGTCGCGCTTCGGCTGCCGGCACAAGCGGAGCGATGATTTCGCGGCGCGGCCCGCCGGTGCCGCGTTGCCCGCAGACCCCGATGCGCTCGTGGCGCGCCGTCCGGCGCGCAGGCGGGCGCGGATTTTTTCAACGCTGATTTTAGAAAGCCCATAACGAACATGGCCACCGTGACGCCCCGCGCGACCAATGAAAGCCTGCACACGACGAGCGGCGCCGCCCGGCTGACGCTCGGCAACCGTATCCTGATCAGCTTCGGCGTGCTGTTCGTGCTGATGCTGGTGATGGCCGGCGTGTCCTACGAGCGCCTGCGCGCGATCAACAGCGAAGCCGTCAGCATCGAGCGCGATTCGCTGCCCGGCGTCTATCTCGCGGCGTCGCTGCGCGGCGCGGTCAACGAATCGTTCACGGCGCTGCAGCAGGCGACGTTCGTCGACACCGATCCCGAACTCGTGCAGCGCGATTTCGCGAAGATCGGCGAGGCGCTCAAGGAGGTCGAGTCGTTGTCGGTCGACTACCAGAACACGACGTTCCGCGATGACGACCGCCAGCGCTTCGCGACGTTTCGAGGCGCCTTCGACCGCTACCTGCCGCTGCTGAACGACGCGGTGCAGAAGAGCCGCGTGTCGCGCGAAGAGTCCGTCGCCGCCTATGCGAAGGTGCAGCCTTCATGGGCCGAGGTCGTGCGCAACGCGAATATCCTGGTGCAGGAGAACCGCAAGTTCGCCGACCAGTCCGCGAAGCTGATCCGCGAATCCGTGCAGGACACCGAGGTGGTGCTCGCGACCGCGCTGGCGATCGTGCTGCTGTCCGCGCTGGGGCTGGGCTACGGGCTGTACCGTTCCGTCACCGTGCCGATGACGCGGCTCGTCGAGGTGCACGACGTGATGCGTACCGGCAACCTGACGCGCCGCCTCGACCTGCGCCGCCGCGATGAATTCGGCACGCTCGAGACGGGCTTCAACCGGATGGCCGACGAGCTGACCGAGCTGGTCGCGCGCGCGCAGCAGTCGTCGCTGCAGGTGACGACGTCGGTCGCCGAAATCGCGGCGACGTCGCGCGAGCAGCAGGCGACCGCGAACGAAACCGCGGCGACGACGACCGAAATCGGTGCGACGTCGCGCGAGATTTTCGCGACGTCACGCGACCTGCTGCGCACGATGAACGAGGTGGCCGGCGTGGCCGAGCAGTCGGCGACGCTCGCGGGCGTGAGCCAGAGCGGCCTCACGCGGATGGGCGAGACCATGCGCAGCGTGATGGACGCGGCCGGTTCGGTGAACGCGAAGCTCGCGATCCTCAACGAGAAGGCGCTGAACATTAACCAGGTCGTCGCGACCATCACCAAGGTGGCCGACCAGACCAACCTGCTGTCGCTGAACGCGGCGATCGAGGCCGAGAAGGCCGGCGAGTACGGCCGCGGCTTCGCGGTCGTCGCGACGGAGATCCGCCGCCTGGCCGACCAGACGGCGGTGGCGACCTACGACATCGAGCAGACGGTGAAGGAGATCCAGTCGGCCGTGTCGGCGGGCGTGATGGGAATGGACAAGTTTTCCGAGGAAGTCCGCCGCGGCATGCTCGACGTGCAGCAGGTCGGCGGGCAGCTGTCGCAGATCATCGCCGAGGTGCAGACGCTCGCGCCGCGCTTCCAGATGGTCAACGAAGGGATGCAGACGCAGGCGAACGGTGCCGAGCAGATCACGCAGGCGCTGTCGCAGCTGTCGGAAGCCGCGCAGCAGACGGCCGAATCGCTGCGCCAGTCGTCGCAGGCGATCGACGACCTCACGCTCGTCGCGAACCAGTTGCGCACCAGCGTGTCGCGCTTCAAGGTCGACGCGTGACGCGCGTCGAGTCGCACGGCGCCGCGCACGCGCTGTTCCTGATGTTCGAGCTCGACGGCGAGCGCTACGCGCTCGATGCGGCCGACATCGACGAGGTGTTGCCGCTCGCGACCACCAAGGCCGTGCCCGGCGCGCCCGAATGGATCGCCGGGCTGCTGATGCGCGGCGGCCAGCCGGTGCCCGTGATCGACGTGCCGATGCTCGCGCTCGGGCGGCGCGCGCATGCGTTGCGTTCGACGCGACTGGTGATGGTTCGCTACCGCGCCGGGCAGCTCGACCGCGAGCGCGTGATCGGCCTGATCATCGAGCGCGCGACGCAGACGCTGCGGATCGACCGCACGGCGTTCCGCGCCAGCGGCGTATCGACCGCGCGCACGCGCTGGCTCGGGCGCGTCGCGAACACGCCCGACGGGATCGTGCAGCAGGTCTCGGTGTCCGACCTGATCGACGACGTTGCGCGCCTGTATCTGTTCGACGGCCTGCCGGGCCACGGAGGGGAGTCCGCATGAAAGAGTCCGATTCGCGATTTCGCGGCTGGCTGCTGCGCGAGACCGGCATCGACCCCGATTCGCTCGGCAACGATTTTCTGAGCCGCGCGCTGACGGAGCGCGTGCAGGCGCTGCACGGCGACGGCGAGCGGCTGCCGTCGGCGGCGCGGCCGCCCGTCACGCCGGAAGCGCTCGACGCGTACTGGCAGCACCTCAACGCGTCGGCCGACGAACGGCGCGCGCTGATCGATCTGTTCATCGTGCCGGAGACGTGGTTCTTCCGCGATCGCGAGGCGTTCGCGACGCTCGCGCGGCAAGCGGCCGAGCGGCTCGCCGCGACGCCCGGGCGCGTGATCCGCGTGCTGAGCGCGCCATGCTCGACCGGCGAGGAGCCGTATTCGGCGGCGATGGCGCTGCTCGACGCCGGGCTCGAGCCGGCCAGCTTCACGATCGACGCGCTCGACCTGAGCGCGCGCGCGATCGAACAGGCGCGGCTCGGCTGCTACGGGCGCAATGCGTTTCGCGGCACGGCGACCGAGTTCCGCGGCCGCTACTTCACGCCGGTCGCCGACGGCTGGCTGCTCGACGAGCGCGTGCGCGCGTGCGTGCAGTTTCGCCAGGCGAACCTGGTCGAACCGGGCACCGACACGGGCATCCGCTACGATTTCGTGTTCTGCCGCAACGTGCTGATCTATTTCGACCGCGACGCGCAGGACCGTGTGATCGGTTCGCTCGAAAGCGCGCTCGCCGACGACGGCATGTTGTTCGTCGGGCCGGCCGAAACGGGCGTCGCGATGCGGCACGGGATGCGTTCGGCCCGCGTGCCGCTGGCGTTCGCGTTTCATCGCGGGCGCGATGGCGCCGCGGCGGACGGGTACGCGGCCCGCCATGCGGCACCGCTGCCCGCGGTTGCGCCGTACCGGCGCGCCGAGCGTTTCGCCGTGGCGCCGCCGGCTGCGACGCGCCCGCTGCTGGCCGTCGTCCCGCCGGCTTGGAGCGATGCCGCGCCGTCGCGCGCTGCCTTTGAACCGGCCGGGCGCCCGACGGCGTTCGGGCCGCGAGCCGACGTGCGCGTCGACCCGCTGGCCGATGCGGCGAACGTGGCCGGCACGCCCGCGCCCGCGCCGGCGCCGGCGGCCGCCGACGGCGCCGCGCCGACGCTCGAGGAAGCGCAGGCGCTGGCCAACGCGGGCGCATTCGACGAGGCCGAGCGCGTGCTCGCGCAGTTCTCCGCGCACGCCGGGCCGCACGCCGACGCGTTCTACCTGAACGGACTGATCGCGGATGCGCGCGGGCGCGTCGCGGAAGCGGGCGATTTCTACCGGAAGGCGCTGTATCTGCGGCCGACGCACCACGAAGCGCTGACGCATCTCGCGACCTTGCTGGACGTCGGCGGCGACGGCGCCGGCGCGCAATGGCTGCTCGAGCGTGCGCGGCGCTCGGCCGGATAACGAGAATACGGGTTGGGAGCCGACATCGGGATGACCGAGGAACGAATGAACCGTGACGCCGTTGCCACTGACGACACGACGATCGGCGTCGACGATTGCTGGAACCGGATCGGCACGCACGGCGACCGCTCGTGCGAGCGGCTGGCCGATTGCCTGCGCTGCCTGAACTGCCCGGTCTACGCGTATCACGCGGCGAAACTGCTCGAACGCCCGCTCGGCGCCGCCGAGCTGGCCGACGCGACGCAGCGGATCAGCGCGTTCGACGCGACCCGCGCGCACGGCGACGACGATACGCATCAGGCGGCACTGGCGTTTCGCGTCGCCGACGAATGGCTCGCGCTGCCGATCGGCGTGCTGCGCGAGATCGCTGGCACGCGTCCGATCCATTCGCTGCCGCATCGCCGCCATTCGGCCGTGCGCGGCGTGGTCAACATTCGCGGCACGCTGCGCATCGCGATCTCGATCGGCGCGTTGCTCGGCCTCGACGCGGGCAAGGGCCGCGAGGGTGGCGCGGACGGCCGTTTCACGCGGCTGCTGGTCGCCGCGCACCAGGGCGAGCCGGTGGTGTTTCCGGTCGACGAAGTCGAGGGCGTGCTGCGCTTCGGCGCATCCGAATGGGTGCCCGTGCCGGCGACGGTCGGGCGCGCGAGCGCCGGCCTGTCGCGCGGCGTGCTGTCGTGGCGCGGCAAGTCGATCGGCTTGCTCGACGACGATCGGCTGTTCGACGCCGTGACACGGAGCATGCGATGAGCGGCGATGACGATCTGAGCCAACTGTCGCTGCTCGAGCTGTATCGCGAGGAGACGCGCACGCAGACCCAGGCGCTGTCCGAGCGCCTGCTCGCGCTCGAATCGGGCGAGCCCGACTCCGTCGCGCTCGAGGCGTGCATGCGCGCCGCACATTCGCTGAAGGGCGCCGCGCGCATCGTCGGCGTGCCGCTCGGCGTCGACATCGCGGGGCGCATGGAAGAATGCTTCGTCGCGGCGCAGGCCGGCACGATCGCGCTGACGGCCACGCATGTCGACGTGCTGCTGGCCGGCGTCGACCTGCTGGTGCGCGTCGCCGATCCGCAGGCGCAGCCCGTGTCGCCGGCGGAGATCGAGGCGTTCGCGCTGGCGCTGACGGGCGCCGACGGCGCGCACGCGATGCCGGCACCGGCTTTGGCGCCGCCGCCGGCGGCCGCGGCGCCGTCCGTCGTGCCGTCTCGCGAGCACGACGGCGCCGCGAACGAGCCCGTGGGGGCCGGCGCCGCGGTGCCGCCGCTCGCGCTGCCGGCGGCCGTGCCCGATCCGGTCCAGGCCGGCCGCGCGGCCGGCGCGGGCGCGATGCGCCGCGTGCGGGCCGATACGCTGAACCGGCTGCTGAGCCTGTCCGGCGAGTCGCTCGTCGAATCGCGCTGGCTCAAGCCGTTCGCGGAATCGATGCTGCGCGTGAAGCGCGCGCAGCGCGATGCGGCCCGTTCGCTCGATCTGTTGTACGAACAGTTTGCCGACGATCTCGACGCGGGCGTGCTCGCGTCGGTGAACGAAGTGCGGCACATGCTCAACGACCTGCAGCGTTCGCTCGCCGAGCGCATGGACGAATTCGACCGCTTCGAGCGGCGCAGCACGCATATCGCCGAACAGCTGTACGACGAGGCGCTGCAGTGCCGGATGCGGCCGTTCGGCGACGCGACGCGCGCGTATCCGCGCATCGTCCGCGATCTCGCGCGCTCGCTCGGCAAGCAGGTGCGCTTCTCGATCGTCGGCGAAGGCACGCAGGTCGACCGCGACATCCTCGACCTGCTCGACGCGCCGCTCGGCCACCTGCTGCGCAACGCGATCGACCACGGCGTCGAAGCGCCCGACGCGCGCCTCGCGCGCGGCAAGCCGGCCGAGGCGAGCGTGACGCTCGAAGCGCGGCATAGCGCCGGCTCGCTGCTCGTCAGCGTGATCGACGACGGGCCGGGTGTCGACATGGATGCGTTGCGCGCGGCGGTCGTGCGCCAGCGCCTGACCGACGACGAGACGGCCGCGCGGCTGTCCGATCCCGAACTGCTCGAATTCCTGCTGCTGCCGGGTTTCTCGATGCGCGATGCGGTGACCGACGTGTCGGGGCGCGGCGTCGGCCTCGACGCGGTGCAGGAGATGGTGCGCGGCGTGCGCGGCGCGGTGCGCATCTTCAACGAGCCCGGCGCGGGCATGCGCTTCGTGCTGCAGTTGCCGCTCACGCTGTCGGTGATCCGCAGCCTGCTGGTCGAGGTCGGCGGCGAGCCGTACGCGTTCCCGCTCGCGCACGTGCGCCGCACGCTCGAACTGTCGCACGACGACATCGACGTGCTCGAAGGCCAGCCGCATTTTCCGTTCGACGGCCGGCGCGCGGGCCTCGTCGCCGCGCACCAGCTGCTCGATGCCGGCGAGCCCGGCGTCGCGCGCGCGAGCACGGCGGTCGTGGTCGTCGGCGGCGAGCCCGAGCTCTACGGTGTCGCCGTCGACCGCTTCCTCGGCGAACGGATGCTCGTCGTGCAGCCGCTCGACAGCCGCCTGCACAAGATCCAGAACATCGCGGCCGGTGCGTTGCTCGAGAACGGCGACCCGGTGCTGATCGTCGATGTCGAGGACCTGATCCGCTCCGTCGACAAGCTCGTGCGCGGCGGACAGCTCGCGAAACTCACGCGCGACCGGCAGCTCGCGCTCGCCGACCGGCGCCGCCGCGTGCTCGTCGTCGACGATTCGCTGACGGTGCGCGAGCTCGAGCGCAAGCTGCTGGAAAAGCGCGGCTACGACGTGACCATCGCGGTCGACGGGATGGACGGCTGGAACGCGGTGCGCAGCGACGCGTTCGACCTGGTCGTCACCGACGTCGACATGCCGCGCATGGACGGGATCGAACTCGTCACGCTGATCAAGGGCGATCCGACGCTCAAGCGCGTGCCGGTGATGATCGTGTCGTACAAGGATCGCGACGAGGATCGCCGGCGCGGGCTCGACGCCGGTGCCGACTACTACCTCGCGAAGAGCAGTTTCCACGACGAGGCGCTGCTCGACGCGGTGCACGACCTGATCGGGGACGCACGCGGATGAACATCGGCATCGTCAACGATCTGCCGCTTGCCGTCGAGGCGCTGCGCCGCGTGATCGCGCTGCGCACGGATCACCGCGTGCTGTGGGTGGCGACCGATGGCGACGAGGCAGTGGATTTCTGCGTCGCGCATCCGCCCGATCTCGTGCTGATGGATCTCGTGATGCCGAAGCTCGACGGCGTGGCCGCGACCCGGCAGATCATGGCGCGCGCGCCGTGCGCGATCCTGATCGTGACCGCGAGCGTCAGCGCGAACACGTCGTCGGTCTACGAGGCGATGGGGGCCGGCGCGCTCGACGCGGTCGACACGCCGACGCTCGCGCTCGGCCTGCCGTCGGATGCGGCGCCGCAGCCGCTGCTCGCGAAGATCGACCAGATCGGCCGGCTGCTCGAAAGCCGGACCACGACGCTCGTGCCGCCCGGGCCGGCACCCGCGCGCGGCCAGCCGACGCTGATCGCGATCGGCGCGTCGGCGGGCGGGCCGACCGCGCTCACCGCGCTGTTGCGCGCGCTGCCGGCCGATTTTCCGGCTGCGCTCGTGATCGTCCAGCACGTCGACCAGGCGTTCGCGGTCGGCATGGCGGAGTGGCTCGACGGCTATACGCGGCTGCCCGTGCGCGTCGCGCGGCAGGGCAGCGTGCCGCAGGCGGGCGAGGTGCTGCTCGCGGCGACCAACGATCACCTGTACATCTCGCCGCGCGGCGTGCTCGGCTATACGCGGCATCCGGCCGAGACGCCGTACCGGCCGTCGATCGACGTGTTCTTCAACAGCGTCGCCGACGGCTGGGAGGGCGACGCGCTCGGCGTGCTGCTGACCGGGATGGGGCGCGATGGCGCGCTCGGGCTGAAGGCGATGCGCGCGAAGGGGTGCTACACGATCGCGCAGGACGCGGCGACGAGCGCCGTCTACGGGATGCCGAAGGCGGCCGCGGCAATCGGCGCGGCGTCGGCGATCCTGCCGCTCGACCGGATCGCGCCGCAACTGATTTCACGCGTGACGCGCATGCCGCTCGACTGACGGCGCGCCGCGGCCCCGGCGGGGCCGCATTGCGCGCGCCGCGCGGCGTCGCGTACAATTGCCGCCTGCGGAGATGGCATGCCTCCCTGCGGTCGATCCCGTCGCGTCGCGCGCGGTTCGGCCCTCAACCGCCGGTTTGCCCGGCTGATGATGCCTGCGTGTTCCTGGGTCGTCAGGAGGTCGCAGGCCGTCCATGCGGTATTCTGCCGCCCAGGTTTTGATGTCCCGTCGAATCTGGAAATCATGTTTTTCTCGACTTCTGCCGATTTTTTCGCGACCGTGCGCTACGTGTGCCGCTGGCTCGCGCTCTCTGCGTTGCTCGGCGCGCTGGCCGGCACGGCTTCCGCGTTGTTCCTGATCGCGCTCGACTGGGCGACCGGCACGCGCGTCGCGCGTCCCTGGCTGCTGTGGGGGCTGCCGGCCGCCGGTTTGGCGACCGGCTGGGTCTACCACCGGTTCGGCCAGTCGGTCGCGCGCGGCAACAACCTGCTGATCGACGAGATTCACGACCCGAAGGCGCTGGTGCCGAAGCGGATGGCGCCGCTCGTGCTCGTCGCGACCGTCGTCACGCACCTGTTCGGCGGGTCGGCCGGCCGCGAGGGCACGGCCGTGCAGATGGGCGGCGCGCTCGCCGATCGCGTCACGCACCTGTTCCGGCTCGATCGCGAGCATCGGCGCGTGCTGCTGATGGGCGGCATCGCGGCCGGGTTCGCGTCGGTGTTCGGTACGCCGCTCGCGGGCGCCGTGTTCGGGCTCGAGGTGCTCGCGATCGGGCGCGTACGGTACGACGCGCTGCTGACCTGCGTCGCGTCGGCGATCGTCGCGGATGTCGTGTGCCGCGCGTGGGGCGTGCATCACACCGCTTATGCGATTCCGTTCGTGCCGGCCGTGTCGGCGACGGGGCTGGCCGCGACGGTCGTCGCGGGTGTCGCGTTCGGCGTCGTCGGCCGGCTGTTCGCGTTCGCGACGCATGCGCTGACCGCGTGGTTTCGCCGCGTGATCCGCCATGCGCCGCTGCAGCCGGTGCTCGGCGGCCTGCTGGTCGCGGTGGCCGCCACCGTGCTGAACGTGCCGCAGTACCTCGGGCTCGGGATTCCGACGATCGAAGCCGCGTTTCACGGGCCGCTGCCGGCTTACGATTTCGCGGGCAAGTTCGCGTTCACCGTCGTCACGCTCGCGTCGGGATTCAAGGGCGGCGAAGTGACGCCGCTGTTCTACATCGGCGCGACGCTGGGCAACGCGCTCGGGCAGGTACTGGCGCTGCCGGTGCCCGTGCTGGCGGGGCTCGGTTTCGTCGCGGTGTTCGCGGGCGCGGCCAACACGCCGATCGCGTCGACGATCATGGCGATCGAACTGTTCGGCGCGGATGTCGGCGTGTATGCGATCGTCGCCTGCGTGGTCGCCTATCTGTTTTCCGGACACGCGGGGATTTATCGCGCGCAGCGGGTGGCGGTGGGGAAGGGGGCGCAGGCGGAGGCGGAGTAAGGCGGCGTGCGGGGCGGCCGACCGGGCGCATCGCGACGGAAGCCGACGCCCGGTGATCCCGGGCATCAGCGGGAACGGCGGCGCTCTTCGCCGTTACGCCTTCGGCAGCTTCGCGACGTTCCGCGCGAGCAGTTCCTCGATATCGATGCCCTTCTCCGCGAGCAACGTCGTGACGACGCCGGTCAATTCCCCGAGGGTTTCCTTGACCGACTCGCGGATCGTATCCACGACGACCTGCGTGCTGCGCTCGATCTCGATATTGACCTTGTCGTCGACGCCCTTCGCATCGAAGGTGGTCGCGCGTCGCGTTTCGGGAATCAGCCAGACGTCGAACCAGCCTTCGTCGCGATTGACGTCCGACACGGTGAGGCTGCAGCCGTTGATCGCGATATAGCCTTTCGCAAACACGTAGCGCCTGAAATCGGCCGGCACGCCGATGCGGATCATCCGGTTGTGTTCGGACGACGCGATGTTCGCGATCGTTCCCATGAAATCGACGTGTCCGGACAGCGGATGTCCGCCGATTTCAGCGCCGTCCTTCGCGGCCCGCTCGACGTTGATCCGGGCGCCGGTCGTGAGGTCGGCGAGCGTGGTGATGCGCAGGCTCGGCAACATCACGTCGAAGTCGATCAGCTCGGGCGAGTGGATGGTCGTCACGGTCAGGCAGACGCCGTCGACCGAGACGCTCGCGCCGATCTCGATGTCGGTGGTGAACCGCTCGGGGAATTCGATGCTGAACGTTCTCAGTTCGCCGTGATCCTCGATGGCCTTGATGACGCCAACACCCTGAACAATGCCTGTAAACATGATCCGCCTTTCGTCGCAAATTGCCTGGCCGGTATGATAAGTGATCCCGGCTCGCCTCGTTCGCAAGGGGTTTGCCGGGCAGCGCACGGCGGCTCGTGTGGCGCCGTCGAATGGAATCGACGACGCACGCAACGGCCTCGTGAATTCCTGACGATCGCATCGACGTCCCCGCGTGACGCAACCGGCCGCGGCGGCGGTGCGCCGCGCATCCGGTTGCGATCGGGGCGCCTTCAGGCTTGCACCGGCTCTCCAAGCGGCCCGGCATGACCGTCCGCCGTGCGCCGCGGCGGATCGATCAGGCCCTTCGCGAGTTCCAGCGCCTGCCGCTCGAACAGCCGGCGATACGTCCCGCCGTCGATGCGGATCAGCGCGTCGTGGCTGCCTTCCTCGATCACCTTGCCGCGCTCGAGCACGATCAGACGGTCGAGCGCGCGCACCGTCGACAGCCGGTGCGCGACGACGAGCGTCGTGCGCCCGACCATCAGCCGCTCCATCGCCTGCTGGATCAGCACCTCGCTTTCGCTGTCGAGGCTCGACGTCGCTTCGTCGAGGATCAGGATCGGCGCATCGGCGAGGAACGCACGCGCGATCGCGACGCGCTGGCGTTCGCCGCCCGACAGCTTGATCCCGCGCTCGCCGACGAGCGTGTCATAGCCGTCCGGCAGCGCGACGATGAAGTCGTGCGCGCTGGCAAGACGCGCGGCGCGCTCGATCTCCGCACGGCTTGCGTCGGGGCGCGCATACGCGATGTTCTCCGCGAGCGTGCGGTGGAACAGCACGGGTTCCTGCTGGACGATCGCGATCTGGCTGCGCAGCGAATCCTGCCGCACCTGCGCGATGTCCTGGCCGTCGATCGTGATGCGGCCGCCCGACACGTCGTACAGGCGCTGGATCAGCTTGATGAACGTCGTCTTGCCCGACCCGGAATGGCCGACGAGGCCCACGCGTTCGCCGGGCGCGATGCGCATCGAGAAGTCGTCGTACAGCGGCACCGGATGGTTGCCGTAGCGGAACGTCACGTGCTCGAAGCGGATCTCGCCTTGCCCGATCCGGATCGCGGGCGCGCCGGGCCGATCGTCGATGCCGAGCGGCTGGCGCTCGAGCGCGACGAGCTCTTCCATGTCGTTGACCGAGCGCTGCAGGTTGCGAATGTGCATGCCGACGTCGCGCAGGTAGCCCTGCAGCATGAAGAACATCGTCAGCGAGAACGCGATGTCGCCGACGCTCGCTTCGTCGTTCGCCCACAGCCGCAGCGCGACGCCGATCATCGCCGCCTGCATCGCGACGAGCATCGCGCCCTGCAGCCCGCCGTTGAACGTGCCGCGCACCCACGTGCGGCGCGTGCGCTGGCGCCACTTGCCGATCACGCGATCGAGCCGCGCTTCCTCGCGCGTCTCCGCGCCGAACGCCTTGACGACCGCGTTGCAGCTCACGGCGTCGGCGAGCGCGCCGCCCATGCGCGTGTCCCACAGGTTGCCGAGCCGCGCGGCCGGCGCGACGATGCCGAGCGATACCGCGACCGTCACCGAGATGTACAGCAGCGAACCCGCACCGACGACGAGCCCCATCACCGGCCAGTGCGTGCCGAGCAGCACGGTCGCGCCGACGAGCATCGTGACCGACGGCAGCAGCGCGATCAGCACCGTGTCGTTCAGCAGGTCGAGCGCCCAGATCCCGCGCGTGATCTTGCGCACGGTCGATCCCGCGAAGCTGTTCGCGTGCCAGTCGGTCGAGAAACGCTGCACGCGATGGAACGACGCCGCGGCGATCTCGCTCATCATCTTCAGCGTGAGCGTGATGATGTTCAGGTAGACGCCCTGCCGCAGCAGCGTCGCGCCGATGCCGAGCGCGGCCAGCGTGCCGAACGCGGTGACGGCCGCATGCCACGCGGCGGCGCGGTCGGTCGGGCCGCTCGACAGCGCATCGACGAGGCGCCCGGCGAACAGCGGCGTGAGCACGTCGGCAAGCGCGCCGAGCAGCGCCAGCGTCGTGATCGTCGCGATGCGCACCGGCTGCTTGCGCCAGTAGCGGAACGTGAAGCCGAAGACGGCCTGGAATGCCTGGCCGCCCAGATGGGTGGTTTTTCTGGTCATGTATCGTTGCCCGGCGCATCGCGCGACGGGACTTTCCGGTTCGGAGAACGTCGAAAACGCGACAGCCGGACCGCGCGCACGACGCGGGCGAAACGAAACGGGCTGTCGGGAAATTGCGCGGGCGGGCGGGTTAGCGGAGCACCCGGAAGCCGGCGCGGACGACGGGCTGGATCAGCCGCGTCGTGGGACCACGTTCGGGAAGGTTGCTGGCATTCGGAACATCTGCACCTCCCTGAAGTGAACGGTTGAAAGGACGCCGAAAAAGACGTGAAGGAATTTTATCAGCAGAGCCGGACGCGCTGCAACGTCTGACGAATGCGGCGTTGCAGCAGCGATGCGGTTAGTATTCGGGGTTTTGGCCCTCTTTCGTGCGTGTTCCGCGGTGCGGTGCCGCACGGGGCGGCGGGCGGCATCGATTACACTCTGCCGTTGCGCGCCGGCCGCTGCGGCCCCGCGGATTCACCCCGATACACTCCTGAGGAAACGATGAGCGACGTTCAGCAAGGCATCCTGGCTCCGATCGACACGGCGGCCCGATACCTCACTTTCACGATTTCGAACAACGTCAATGTGGCCGCGGCGCTCGCGGCATTGCGCGAGCTCGTCGACGGGCGCGACACGGTCGCAGGTTTCGGGCAGGCGCTGGCCGCGCATCTCGGCCGCCCGGTTCCGGGGCTCACCGAATACCCGGCGTTCGCGGTGAACGACCGTACGCTGCCGATCACGCCGGCCGACGTCTGGGTCTGGCTGCGCGGCGACGATCGCGGCGCACTCGTGCTGCGCGCGCGGGCGATCGAGCGGGCGCTCGCGCCGGCGTTCGTGCTGCAGGACGCGGTCGACGGGTTCCGCTATTCGAACGATCGCGACCTGTCGGGTTACGAGGACGGTACCGAGAACCCGACCGGCGACGACGCGCTGGCCGCGGCGGTCGTCACGGGGCAGGGCGCGGGGCTCGACGGTTCGAGCTTCGTCGCGGTTCAGCAATGGCTGCACGACTTCGACCAGATGGAGCGCATTGCGTCGGGCGACATGGATCACATCGTCGGCCGCCGCCGCTCGGACAACGAGGAGCTCGACGACGCGCCCGAGTTCGCGCACGTGAAGCGCACCGCGCAGGAGAGCTTCGAGCCGGAGGCATTCATGCTGCGCCGTTCGTCGCCGTGGTCCGATGCGCGCCGCGCGGGGCTCTACTTCGTCGCGTTCGGCCGTTCGTTCCGCGCGTTCGACGTGCAGATGCGCCGGATGAGCGGCGCGGACGACGGCATCGTCGACGGCCTGTTCCGCTTCACGCGACCGCTGACGGGCGCGTATTTCTGGTGCCCGCCGGTGAAGGACGGCAAGCTGGACCTGTCCGCGCTCGGACTCTGAGCGCCGGACGACATCCGCAAACGGGCGGGCCGCGCATCGCGCGCGGCCCGCCCGTTTTCTATGTGACGCGTCGATCGCGGGCGGCGCGGTACGCCGCCCGTCAGGTCAGCGTCGTTTCGATGCGTGTGCCGCGCTTGATGAACAGCGTCACCGGCGTCTTCTCGCAGATTTCCGCGAGCCGCTGGCGCTGCGCATCGTCGAGCGGGCCGTCGAGCGTCACGACGCGGCGCACGTATTGCTGCCCTTCACGATCGGCATGCAGTTCGGTGCGCACGTCGATGCGCGCGGCCGGCCACGTCTTGCGCTGCATGTACATGCGCAGCGTCGCGGCCGTGCATTGCGCGAGGCCGGCCAGCACGAACTCGAACGGCGCCGGCCCGAGGCCCTGTCCGCCTTCGCGCGGCGCTTCGTCGCCGGTCAGCGCGTGCGTGCCGGCCTGCAGCTGGACGACGTAGTCGGGCGCGTCGGCGGCGAGGGTGGCGGCAGCGTGGATGAGCGGCATGGCAAGTCTCCGGTAAGCGGGTAAGGGGCGGCCGCGACGACGCGCGGCGTGCGAGCCGTCAGCATACCGTCTCGAGGAAAAACGCGGGCGCCACGCGCGTCGCCGGGGCTCGCCGGGATCAGCCGGCGACGCCGGCACTCCCGCGCACGAGCGCGGCGACGCGTTCGCGCACCCACTGGTGCGCGCGGTCGGTCTCGCGCGACTCGTGCCAGTACGCGAGCAGCGGAAACGGCTTGAGCCGCAGCGGCAGCGGCTGCACGGCGATCGGCAGCATCGCCGCCATGCGCAGCGCATACGTGCGCGGCAGCGTCAGCAGCAGGTCGCCTGCCGCGGCGATCTGGCAGGCGGCGAAGTAATGCTGGCAGACGAGCTGGATGTGACGGAAGCGCCCGTCATTGCCGAGCAGCACGTCGAGCGATTGCGGTTCGCCGAGCGACGACACCGCGACATGCCGCGCGGAGAAATAGTCGCTGCGCCGCAGCGGACCGCCGGTCAACGGATGATCGTGCCGCATCGCGACGACGAGCGAATCGTCGAGCAGGTGCTCGGTCACGATGCGCGGGCCGGTCTGCACGCGTCGATCGACAGCCAGATCGAGATTGCCCGACGCGAGTTCGCGTTCGATGTCGTGCACCGCGACGCGGCGGCTCACGAATCGCAGGCCCGGCGCTGCGCCGGCGAACGCGGCGACGATCTGCGGCAGCGCGATCGATTCGAGCACGTCGCGAATGCCGACCGCGATGCTCAGGTCGAGCGTCGCCGGGTCGAATGCCGCCGGGTCGCGCGCGGCGCGCTGCAGGCCGGCGAGGTGAAGCTGCACGTCCGCGATGATCGCGCGCGTGCGCTCGGTCGGCACGACGCGGTTGCCCTGGCGCACGAACAGCGGGTCGTCGAAATGCGCGCGCAGCCGGTTGAGCGCATGCGTGACGGCCGGCTGCGTCAGGTGCAGCGCACGGGCGGCCGCGCCGATGCCGCCGTGCACGTAGACCGCATCGAGCACGCGGAACAGGTTCAGGTCGAGACGATGGTCGGCAGGCACGGACGAAGGCGGCGTGGTGGGCGGTGGGGCGATTCTAATGGATGCGCGAACAACGGAACGCGGGTGCGCGCGTTGGAGCGACGAGCGATGCCGTTCGATGCATGTCGATGACGATCGTCCCGCTACGCGAGCGTGCGTCGAGCCGAAGCGCGATGCGAGTCCGCCCGTCGACACGCGCATTTCCGCGCGGCCAGATCATCGGTCGGCGATAGCCTGTAAAAATCCGCCATCATGCTGTCCCGGTCGGCCATTTCGTGACAAAGAGACGACCCGTTCGGCTAGTTCGGCTAAGATGCCGTCGCTTCATATTTCGAGATAGCCGTCCCTGTCGCACGTGTTCAAACCAAATATAAGCCTGACAGTTCGACGGCAATTAAAAGAAGTCGAAACAGTCCGGGGGCTTGGCCAGTGGAAGCAGCAGATCAGAGGTGGGTCGTAATCTATTTGAGTACGGGGTTTTCCTTGGCCGAGGCCGCGCGTCTGAGCGAGGCCTTCAACCTGGCGAATCGCCTGAACGCGTTCAATGCGGATTACCAGCTGAAGTACGTATCCGAAAACGGGGGATTGCTGCAGTCGTCGTCCGGTGTGCAGATCGCCGCCGACTCGCTCGGTGACGAGCATGGCCATCGTGCACACGCGTTCTTTCATCTTCATGGTGAGCGCGCGTCGATCAACTGGAACGATGCGTTGCGGCGCCGCCTGAGCGACATCCGCCGCCATGCGCGCTGGATCGTCGATGCGATGGGCCTGTCGACGCTCGCCGCGTCGCAGCGGCAGACGGAAGTCGATCGCGCGCGAACCGATCGCACCCGCGGTGCGGCGGCCACGATCGAACTGCAGGCCGGCGAGGCCGACGTGTTCGCGACCGTGCTCGACATGTTCCGCGCCGATCTCGGCGACAGCGCCGCACAGGAGATCGCCAGCAACCTGATGCAGCCGGTCGAGCAGCGCTATGCGCAGTCGATGTGGGCGTTTCGCGAACTGAGCGCGAGCCCGTCGATCCGGATGTCGGTGCAGCGGCTGCGCGCGCAGAGCGCGAACCGCATTTCGGTTGCGGAAGTCGCGCAGACGGTCGCGATGAGCGAGCGCAATTTCCTGCGGCGCTTCAAGAAGGAAATCGGCGTGACGCCGACCGAGTTCGTGCAGCACGTGCGGCTCGAGCGCGCCTGCCACATGCTGGTCCACACGACGCTACCGGCCGACAAGGTCGCGCGGCGCACGGGCTTCGGCAGCGGCGAGCGTCTGGCCAAGCTGTTTCGCCAGCGCCTGCTGGTGTCGCCGACCGAATTTCGCGTCGCCGAGCGCGAGCGGATCCTGACGAACGGTGCCGCGACGCCGCACCCGCAGGCCGATCGGCAGCCCGCGCCGCGGCTCGCGACTGCCGACGGCGAGCGGGCGAGCCGGGGTGTGCGCGGCGATGCGCGGGAGAAAGCGGGGCGGATGAACGTAAAATCACCGTGTCGCGATCACGATCCCCGGTTTCCATGCCCCTGCTTCCCACTACCGCCACAGCCCCCTTCTGCCCGTCGGAAGTAAAGGGCAGCATCACGATCGACGCCGGCGCGTCGCGCTGGATGAAGCTCAAGCGCTTCTTCGGCCCGGGCCTGCTGGTCGCGATCGGCTATATGGATCCCGGCAACTGGGCCACCGACATCCAGGCCGGCTCGCAATTCGGCTATTCGCTGCTGTGGGTCGTCGCGTTCTCGAGCCTCGCCGCGATCTTCCTGCAGATGCTCGCCGCGCGGCTCGGCCTCGTCGCGGGCAAGGATCTCGCGCAGGCCAGCTACGACCGCTACGGCACCTTCGGCCGCATCGTGCAGTGGGTGACCGCCGAGGTGTCGATCATCGCGTGCGACATCGCCGAAGTGCTCGGCTGCGCGCTCGCGTTCAAGCTGCTGCTCGGCGTGCCGCTCGCGTGGGGGATCGTGCTGACCGCGCTCGATACGGTGATCGTGCTCGGGTTGCAAGGCAAGGGCGTCCGGCAGATCGAGGCGATCGTGCTCGGATTGATCGCGACGATGGCGTTCTGCTTCGTCGCGCAGGTCGCGATCACGCCGCCCGACTGGCATGCGGTCGCGAAGGGGCTCGTGCCGGGCAATCCGGGCCATGACCGCAAGGACGCGATCGTGCTCGCGCTCGGCATCGTCGGCGCGACGATCATGCCGCACAACCTGTATCTGCATTCGTCGGTCGTGCAGACGCGCCATGTCGTCGGCGGCGCGCGCGGCCTGATCCGCGACACGCTCGCGCTGGTGCGCATCGACACCTGCGTGTCGCTGTTCGTCGCGATGCTCGTCAATGCGGCGATCCTGGTCGTCGCGGGCGCGGCGTTCCATGCGACCGGCCAGCACGACGTGACCGACATCGAACAGGCGTACCGGCTGATCACGCCGATCGCGGGCGGCGCGGCCGCGCTGCTGTTCGGCATCGCGCTGCTCGCGTCGGGGCAAAGCTCGACGCTGACCGGCACGATCGCCGGCCAGGTGATCATGGACGGCTTCCTGCATACGAAAATCCCGTGCTACCAGCGCCGGCTGATCACGCGCGGGCTCGCACTGGTGCCCGCGCTGATCGGCGTGCTGTGGCTCGGCGAAAACTCGGTCGGGCAATTGCTCGTCTGGAGCCAGGTGCTGCTGAGCCTGCAGCTGCCGTTCGCGATGTGGCCGCTGATCCGGTCGGTCAGCGATCGCAACACGATGGGCGAGCATGCGATCGGCCGCAGGATGCAGGCCGCCGCCTGGGTACTGTTCGCCGTCATCACCGGCACGAACCTGCTGCTGATCACGGGTGTCGCGGGCTGATACAGCTTGTCACAGGCTGAAACAGGCGCGTGGCACGCCTGCGTTAAACTGCGCCTTTTGCCAGCCGTTCGACGTCCGTCATGTGGAGTGAAATCAGCAACATCGGCGATGCCGCGCTGACCTTGCCGGTCGCGCTGACCTGCGCCGTCTGGCTCGCGCTGTCCAACTGGCGGCTCGCGGTGCGCTGGATCGCGCTGCTCGCGGCCGGCATGAGCCTGGTCGGGGCGACCAAGATTCTCTATGCGGGCTGCGGTGTCGAGATCCCGCAGTTCGATTTCCGCGTGATCAGCGGCCATACGATGCTGTCGACGTCCGTGTGGACCGTCGCGCTGTCGATGCTGTGGCAGGCATTCCGTCCGGGCAAGGAGCCGGGCGTGGCGGCCGGTCTCGTCGTCGGCGCGCTGACGGGCGTCGCGCGCGTGTTCGACCATTCGCACACGGTCCCGGAAGTCGTCGTCGGCTGGCTGCTCGGCGCGCTGGTCGCGCTGGTGTTCCTGCGCGCCTACCGGCGGGCGCACAAGCGCGCGTTCTCGCCGCGCATCGCGGCCGTCTGCCTGCTCCTCGTGTCCGGCATCGCGTACGGGCATCGCGCACCGTTCCAGCAGATGATCGACACGCATTCCCCGCAGTTCTGCGCGTTCATGCGCACGTCCGGCGACGGGTTCTGACGGCTGTTCGTTGCCGCGCATCGGTGCGCCGGTGCCGGATGCGGTCGTCGCCGCGGCGGTGGCCCCCCGAGTCCCGTCCCATTCCTTCTTGGTTATTGTCAAAACCCGTTTCCCGGTCGTTATCGAGCCGACATCGGCGATGATCGGCCGTGCCGTGCCGTGCCGTGCCGTGCCCGTCCGCCCGCCCGCCCGCCCGTCCGTCCCGCCCGTCCCGCCGCCCGCGGATCCGAAGGTCATGAGTCATGTCTATGACCGGGCATTACGAAGATTCATTTCATCGATTGGCGGCAATCGCGTACGCTGGCGTTCGTTCGAGCGGGGCCGGCAGCGGCCGGCCGCCGGATTCGTCCGGCGCGGTGCGGCCGGCTCGCTATACTCGCGCATACCGCGCGGCCGTCGGCCGGCGCACGGCAACCGCCGTCGCGGCACCGGTCCGCCGCGACGACTCACGACAGGAGCAGGTCCCATGACAATCGTTTCCACGCGCCTCGCAGGCAAGTGCGCGTACATCACAGGCGCCGCCGGCGGCCTCGGCCGCGCGATCGCGCGCCGGATGGTCGAGCAGGGCGCGCGCGTGTTCCTGACCGACGTTGCCGACGCGGCGGTGCTCGATGCATTCGCCGACGAACTCAACGCGGGCCACGCGACGCCGGTCGCGTTTGCCGCGACGCAGGACGTCCGCGACGAAGCGCGCTGGCAAGCGCTGCTCGCGCAGGCGGTCGATGCGATGGGCGGGCTGTCGGTGCTCGTCAACAACGCGGGTGTCGGCTCGATCGGCTCGCCCGCGCAGATCGAACTGGACGAATGGCGGCGCGTGATGGCGGTCAACGTCGAGAGCATCGTGCTCGGCTGCAAGCATGCGCTGTCGTATCTGGCCGAGAGCCATCCCGCATCGATCATCAACATCTCGTCGGTGGCCGCGTTCAAGGTCGAGCCGGATTTCACCGCGTACAACGCGTCGAAGGCCGCGGTCGCGTCGCTGACGAAGTCGGTCGCGATCGACTGCGCGCGCCGCGAGCTCGACGTGCGCTGCAACTCGATTCACCCGGCGTTCATTCGCACGGGGATCGTCGAGCCGCTGTTCCAGTCGCTCGGCGAACGCGATGCGACGCGCAAGCTCGCACGCGGCATTCCGCTGCGCCGGCTCGGCGAACCGGACGACGTCGCGCATGCGGCCGTCTATCTGGCATCCGACGAAAGCCGCTTCGTGACGGCCGCCGAACTCGTGATCGACGGCGGCATGTGCGCGGTCTGACGCGCATCGATAAACACAACCGGAGGAGAACATCGTGTCGACACCCGTGAACCGCCAATTGCTGCTGAAGACACGCCCGGAAGGCCGGGTCGGCCGCGAACACTTTTCGTTCGTCGAAACGCCGGTGCCGGCGCTCGCCGACGGCGAAGTGCTCGTGCGCGTGCTGTATCTGTCGATGGATCCGACCAACCGCGTGTGGATGAGCGACGTGCCGCAATACCTGCCGCCCGTCGCGATCGGCGAAGTGATGCGTGCGCTCGGCATCGGGCGCGTGGTCGCGTCGCGCCACGCGGGGTTCGCGCAAGGCGATCTCGTGCAGGGGCTGCTCGGCTGGCAGGACTATGCGCGGGTGCCGGCCGACCAGGCCGCGCAACTCGTGAAGCTGCCCGCGCAGTCGGGCCTGCCGCTGCCGACGCTGCTCGGCGCGTGCGGGATGAGCGGCCTGACCGCGTACTACGGGCTGACCGACATCGCGCCGGTGCAGCCTGGCGAGACGCTCGTCGTGTCAGCGGCGGCCGGGTCGGTCGGCTCGATCGCCGGCCAGATCGGCAAGATCCACGGTGCGCGCGTGGTGGGCATCGCGGGTGGCGCGGACAAGTGCCGCTACCTGACCGAGACGCTCGGCTTCGACGCGGCCGTCGACTACAAGGCCGACGATTTCCGTGAGCAGCTGAAGGCGGCGACGCCGGACGGCGTGCACGTGAACTTCGAGAACGTCGGCGGCGAGGTGATGCGCGCGGTGCTGTCGCGGATGGTGATCGGCGGGCGCGTCGCGCTGTGCGGCGTGATCTCGAACTACAACAGCGGCCGCGCGGCGGACGACGTCGGCGTGCTGATCTCGAAGCGGATCATGATGCGCGGCTTCCTGATCCTCGACTACCGCAAGAGCCGCGAAGCGGTGCAGACGCTCGCGGGATGGCTGCGCGACGGCCGGCTCAAGGCCGAGGAAACCGTCGCCGACGGGCTCGAAAACGCCCCCGACGTGCTGAATCGCCTGTTCGACGGCGATCATCGCGGCAAGCTCGTGCTGCGCGTCGATCCGGACGCATGAGCCGTCGCGCTCGCGCGCATTGAGTCCGAATATTCAGGTATCAGTTTAGGACTTGTCTCATATATTGTTCCGGTCGCTCTCCCTAAAGTAATTGCCGGCAAGCGGCGGCGTGACCTGCGCGTCACGCCGCCGTTTTCATTTGCGCTGCGAGAAGCGGGAAGGGAGGCGGAACATGCAGATGAAGACGAGGCGGGCGGCACCGACGGCGGCGCGCGATCGAACCAAGCGGCGCATCTTCGTCATCCGTGACGCACGGCGTCATTCCCCCTGTTCGGCGCGCGCGTAGATGTCCCAGCTCGCCATGAACAGCGCAGCGACGAGCGGCCCGATCACGAAGCCGTTGATGCCGAACAGCGCCATCCCGCCGAGCGTCGAGATCAGCACGACCCAGTCGGGCATCTTCGTGTCCTTGCCGACGAGGATCGGGCGCAGCAGGTTGTCGACGAGGCCGATCACGCCGACGCAGAACGCGACGAGGATCACGCATTTCCAGATCGCGCCGATCGCGAGGAAGTAGAGCGCGGCGGGCACCCACACGAGGCTCGCGCCGATCGCCGGCAGGAGCGACAGGAACGCCATCAGCGCGCCCCACAGCACGACACCCTCGATCCCGAGGATCCAGAAGATCAGGCCGCCGAGCGCGCCCTGCACGAGCGCGACCGCGATGTTGCCCTTCACGGTTGCGCGCACAACCGTCGTGAACTTCGCGAGCAGCAGGTTCTTGTGCTCTTCGTCGAGCGGCATCGCGCGGCGCACGCGGCGGCCGATCTCGCCGCCGTCGCGCAGCAGGAAGAACACCATGTACAGCATCACGCCGAAGCTGACGACGAACTGGAACGTGTTCTGGCCGATGCTGAGCGCCTGGGTCGCCGCGAACTGGCTGATCTGCGCGGCGCCGTCGGTCAGCTTCTTCTGGATGCCGGGGATGTTGGTCAGCCCGTATTTCTGCAGCAGGTTCTGGATCGACGTCGGCAGCGCGTGAATGATGTCATGGAAGTACTGCGAATAATTCGGCTGCGCGCTCTTCAGTTCCTGGTACACGTACGCGATTTCCTGCACGAGCGTCGCCATGACGAACACGAGCGGCAGGATCACGATCAGGATGATCAGCGACATCGTCACGAGCGCGGCCAGGTTGCGCCGCTTGCCGAAGCGCGCGGCGAGCCAGCGCTGCACCGGCTGGAACAGGATCGCGAGAATGGTGCCCCAGAAGACGGCGCCGGAGAACGGCGCGAGTATCCAGCACAGTCCGACGGTGACCGCGAACAGCAGGAAATAGAAGAATTTTTGGTGATCGTGTCCGCTATCCATGGATGGTTCGCGCAGATTGATGCCTGGTTTGATTGAATTTCGTTGCCTCGGGCGCGATCGGCTCGCGAACGTCACGGATGTCGCGGCGCAGCGCGGCAGGGCGGCCTGATCGGCAGTATGCCCGCAAAGGTGCCGCCATCATACCCGCCGCGCGCGGCGCACGAGAAAACGCCGCGGCCGGGGCCGCGGCGTTGCCGGGAAGCGAACCGGCCCGGGGGCCGTGCCGCATCGTCAGATGTGGAGCCGGGTGACCTTGGTGCCGCTGACCGACAGATCGCCCATCAGGCCCGCGTTGGTCAGCACCAGCACCTCGACCGGTGCGGTGGCCGTGTTGGAGTCGATCGCGCCGTTCGCGCCCATCTTCACGACCGCGACGGAGGCGTCGGCGCCGGCCGACCAGCCTTCGGACTTGCGGAACGAGTCGAGCGCATCCTGCGTCATGAACAGGAACACGATCGCCTTCGATTGCGCACCGGCCTGCAGGCCGACCGACAGCGACGACGTGTTGTAGTAGCCGACGGTGCTGCCGCCGACGCGCAGCGCGCCGTTGCCGGACTGGCCGCCGACGATGAGGCCGGCCTGCAGCACGTTCGGGAACACGAGCACGCCGCGCGATTTCGCGACGAGTTCACGCGAGCCCGGCACCGTCGAATAGAGGCGCGAGATCGTCGCGTTCACGCTCGCGTCGATCGACTCGCGTTTCGACGCGCTGGCCGATGCGTTGTCGGGTTTGTTGGGGGTGGTGGTGCAGCCGGCAAGTGCGAGACTGCCGAGCATGACGGCGGCGGCGGCTTTCAGGACGAGGGACTTCTGCATGGCGTTTCTCCTTCGTTGTCGGGGTGAGGAAGGACGGGGTGGTCGCCCCGTTCAACGGCGGGAAAGGAGCAGGCCGGCGACGAACGCGAGGCCCGCGACGACACCTGCGGTCTGCCATGGATTGTCGTGCACGGCTTGCGATACGCGTTCGGCCGAATCGCGCAGCCGCGCGACCGCGGTGCCCGACGCGTAGTCGAGCGTGCTGCGCGCTTCGTCGAGCCGTGCCTGCACGCGCTTGCGCAGCGCGGCGATATCGCCGTCGCCGTCGTTCTTCAGCAGGTCTTCCAGTTCATCGACCAGCCCGCGCAGATCGTCGGACACGTCCGCATGCAGGTCGCGAGCCGCCGAGCGCGTCGTGCGTCCCACGCGCCGGCCGGTGCGACGGATGTCGGACAGGCCGCGGTCCAGCTTGTGTTCGATCGAGTCGGTGAGCGCCATGGTGTTTATCCTCCTTCGATTTGATTTGCAGGCTAATTTGAAGATAAGACGAATCCCAGCAACCAATGTGATTCACATCAGCCAATTGAGTTTCGAGACAAATTTTCAATTCGCCGGCAAATTTCCCGGAAAGCCCCGCGCAATGGGACGGAGCGGCGGTTGAAAAAATTTCGCGCTTCGGGGCGAAGCGACCAGCAAGCCGTTGGCGCGACGTGAAAGTCCGGTAAATATGGCGTCGCCCGATGCGCCAGGTAAATAGTGCCGTTGCACGCATCATGCTGATGCAATTGCACTATTCGCCCGTCTCTCGGTGGAGCAGGGTTTGTGCCCGCGGTGGCTCAGGTGGCGCCTTCGTCCGGCGCGAGGTCGATGACGACGGGGTCGTGATCCGACGAGCGATAGGCATCGGGTGCGTAATAGGCCGCCCGTTGTGCCGTGGTTTTGTAATCGGGCACGGATTGCAGCGCGACCGGTTCGTCGGCATTGATGTGCCACGCGTGCACGGCCTTCACGCGCGCGGCGAGCGGCGACGTGGCGACTGCGTGGTCGAGGTTGCCCGCTTCGCCGCGGAATACGTAGCTGTAGCCGGCGTTGCCGGCGAAGCGGGCGACGAGGTTCGTGTAGCCGCGCGATTCGAGCGCGCGCAGCGGGTCTTCCTTCGCGTAGCTGTTCAGGTCGCCGATCAGCAGCACGCCGTCGGCCGGGGCGCCGGTCGGCGACGTGGCGAGCCACGCGGCGATGCGTTCGGCCGCACGCGTGCGCGTCGCGTTCCAGCAGCCCTGACCGTCCGACTGGTCGAGATCCGGGCCGCTCGCCCGTGGGCAGTTCTTCGATTTCAGGTGATTGACCGCGACCGTGAATGCGCGGGTGCCGCCGATGCGCCGGAACGTCTGCGCGAGCGGCGGGCGATTGCCGCCGTCGAGCGCGACGGTCGCGGTGCGCCCGACGGGTTCGATCGTCCGGCTGTCGTACAGCAGCGCGACCGCGATCGCATCGCGGCCGAGTCGCGCCGTGCCGGGGTCGACCGCGCGCCAGCCGTCGCCGAGCCGCGCCGCGAGACGCTGCACGGCGCTCGCGGGGCCGTGGCCGTTGTTCGCGATTTCCATCAGGCCGATCACGTCGGCGCGCAGTGCGCGCAGTGCGGCGACGATCTTCGCTTCCTGGCGGGCGAAGACGGCGGGCGTCTTCGCGCCGCGATTCGCCGGATCGTCGAAGCCGCCGCCGCTTCCGTCGCCGTTGAAATAGTTGAAGACGTTGAACGACGCGACCCGCACGTCGGCCTGCGGATGCCGCGGCGGGGCATCGGTCCGCGGATTCGATGCGGCGTCGAAGACCGGCGCCGACGCCGGCACGGGCTGCACTCGCCACGTGCCGTAGCGCTGCTCGAGCACACCTTCGACGCCGCGCACCGTGTAGCCCGCGCGCAGCGTGTTGGCGGCGCCCAGCGCAGGCGGCGGATAGCGGGCGGTCGCGGGGTTCACGCGGCTCGAACCGTCGTCGAGCACGATGCGGTTGCGGGCATTGGCCGCCGCCTGCGCGGCGGCGTCGGCCGGCGGCACCACGTGCGTCGGCATGTAGAGGCGACCGTGGCTGAGCACGATGCTGCCGTAGCGGCCGAGGTCGTAGGTATCGCTGACGGTCAGCGTTTGCGGAAAGCGCACGCGCATGCCTTCATGCGCGGCGAATACGGACTCGCTGTCGACCGGCAGCACGAGCGCGGCCGGCGTGACGGCCTGCCCGCGCGCGCAGACGGCCACGCGGCCCGACAGAGCCAGTTGCGTGCGGCCGTACTTCTGCTCGATCCTGCCGGTGACGTGCACGCGTTCGCCCGGGCGGACACGCGCGTGCGGCGCGTAGACGAACAGGCCTTCCGGGACGCCCGGCCGGTGGCGCCGCTGCGCATCCGCCTGCTGGACGAAGAATCCGCCGAAGCCGTCGGCGCCGCCGAATGCCGCGGTGACGATCGCTTCGATCGACGCGGTGCGCCCGGCCAGCGGCGACCGGCCGCCGGAATGCCGGAGGTCGGCGATCGCCGTCGTGGGGCCGCCGCAGCCCGCGCTGACCGGAGGCGCGGTGGCGGCGGCGGTGGCGGCCGGCGCTGAAAGGGCAAATGCGGCAAATGCGGCAAACGAGGCAAACGAGGCAAACGAGGCAAGCGGGGCGAGCGGGGCGAGCGACGCGGCGAGCGCGAGCGGCGGCGGCAGGCGTGACATGGAGTGCTCCACAGGAAGAAAATTCGAAGGTTCGGGCAAGCGTCTTGACGGCAAAATCGCGTGCTGCGTTCGAATTGGCCATCAGGCCAGTGTCGAACGGCCAACGATGACGGCCGGCCCGCCCGCGGCTGTTACGCTTCGCATCTGACGTGTCATTCCGGCCTGCGATCCGAACGCCTCTTGCGCACGGCCCCCACTGGAGAGTTCCATGTCCTACATGCTGTTGATTGTCGAACCGACCGGCCAGCGCGCCGAACGCACGCTCGAGGAGGGGCAGGCGCTGTACGCGCGGATGGTCGATTTCGCGCAGACGCTGAAGGCGCGCGGCGTGCTGCGCGGCGTCGAGTCGCTCGAGCGCTCGGAGCGCGCGACGCGTGTGCAGGTGCGCGACGGCGAGACGCGCCTCGTCGACGGCCCGTTCGCCGAGGCGAAGGAAATGGTCGGCGGGTTCTTCATCGTCGACGTCGACACGCGCGACGAAGCGATCGCGATCGCGCGCCAGTGCCCGGCCGCACAATGGTGCACGGTCGAAGTGCGCGCGGTCGGCCCGTGCTTCCTGTGACGGCCACGGCTCGGTGTTAACCCGGATTCGTCGCGCCGTACGTCGATCCGGCAGTCTGCCGCCCGTCGTAGGGATAAGGCGCCGATGAACGGACGCCCCTTTCCACCGATGACAAGGAGTGAACGATGCGATTCATGATCATGATCCGGGCGAACGCCGTCAGCGAATCCGACGCATTGCCGGACAACCGGCTGGTCGAGGCGATGACGGTCTATCACGAGGAGCTGGCCAAGGCCGGCGTGCTGCTTGATGCAAACGGCCTGCGGCCGAGCGCGCGCGGCTGGCGCGTGCGCTACTCAGGCGGCAAGGGCACGGTGGTCGACGGCCCGTTCGCGGAGACGAAGGAACTGATTGCCGGCTATACGCTGATCCAGGTGCGCTCGCGCGACGAGGCGCTCGAATGGACGCGCCGGTTTCCCGCGCCGTTCGGTGCGGAGATGGACTGCGAGATCGAGGTGCGGCCGCTGTTCGAACTCGACGACCTGACGCCCAGCGAGGCGGTCGAGCGGTTCCGCGAACTCAATGTCGGGCACGGCCACGCCTGACTTCACCCGAAGCCAATCCTACCGGAGCACCCGTCATGCACAAGATGGTTTTCATCAACCTGCCCGTGGCCGACCTGCCGCGCTCGAAGACGTTCTACCAGGCACTCGGTTTCGAAGTCGTACCGGCCTATACCAACGATCAGGCTGCCTGCATCAAGATCAGCGACACGATTTTCGCGATGCTGCTCGTGCGGCCGTTTTTCCAGACCTTCACCGGCAAGACCATCGTCGATCCGGCGACGCAGGTGCAGGCGCTGTCGTGCCTGTCGTGCGACAGCCGCGCCGAGGTCGACGCGATCGTCGCGAAGGCGCTCGCGGCCGGCGGGTCCGCGCCGCAAGCGCCGCGCGAGTATCCGAACATGTACGGCCACGGGTTCGACGATCCGGACGGCCACGCATGGGAGCTGATGGCCATGCCGCTCGATGCGTCCGCCCAGGGGCAAGCGTCGTGACGCGTGAGGCGACTCACCGTGCGATCGAAGCGGTCTGGCGGATCGAGGCGCCCAAGATCATCGCGCGCGCCGCGCGCGTGGTGCGCGACGTCGGCGTGGCCGAGGAACTGGCGCAGGACACGCTCGTCGCGGCGCTCGAGCACTGGCCCGTCGACGGCGTGCCCGACAATCCGGCCGCGTGGCTGATGACGGCCGTGAAGCGGCGCGCGCTCGACCGGGTGCGGCAGGAGTCGCTGCATGCGGCGAAGCGCGACCAGCTCGGCCATGAAATGGACGCGCTCGAGGCGCACGTCGTCCCCGACATCGCGGAGGCGCTCGCCGACGCGCGCGACGACGATATCGGCGACGACCTGCTGCGGCTGATCTTCACGTCGTGCCATCCGGTGCTGTCGACCGATGCGCGCGTCGCGCTGACGTTGCGGCTGCTCGGCGGGCTGACCACGAGCGAGATCGCGCGTGCGTTCCTGTCGCCCGAGCCGACAATCGCGCAGCGCATCGTGCGCGCGAAGCGCACGCTCGCGGCGGCGCGCGTGCCGTTCGAGGTGCCGGCCGCCGACGCGCGGCCCGCGCGGCTCGCGTCGGTGCTCGAAGTGATCTATCTCGTGTTCAACGAAGGCCATGCGGCGACCGCGGGCGACGACTGGATGCGCCCGGCGCTGTGCGACGAGGCGCTGCGTCTCGGCCGCGTGCTCGCCGGGCTCGTGCCGGACGAAAGCGAAGTGCTCGGGCTCGTCGCGCTGATGGAACTGCAGGCGTCGCGCATGCATGCGCGGACCGATGCGCAGGGGCGGCCCGTGCTGCTGCTCGACCAGGACCGCAGCCGCTGGGATCCGCTGCTGATCCGGCGCGGCCTCGCGGCGCTCGAGCGGGCGACGAAGCTCGGCGGCGTGCGCGGCCCGTATGCGCTGCAGGCCGCGCTGGCGGCGTGCCATGCACGCGCGCGGCACGCGTCGGACACGGACTGGGCGCAGATCGTCGCGCTGTACGACGCGCTCGCCGAAGTCGCGCCGTCGCCGGTCGTCGAGCTGAACCGTGCGGTGGCGGTGGGGATGGCGTTCGGGCCGGCCGCGGCGCTGGAAATCGTCGACGTGCTGCGCGACGATCCGGCGCTCGCGCGCTATCACTGGTTGCCGAGCGTGCGCGGCGACCTGCTCGCGAAGCTCGGCCGCGCCGACGAGGCGAAGGTCGAGTTCCGCCGCGCGGCGGAATTGACCCGCAACGAGCGCGAAAGGGAATTGCTGTTGAAGCGAGCGACGGATGCGTGACGCAGACGGGCGACGCCGGTGTGCATACACCGCGCGTCGCATCGAACGCCAAACGCCATACGCCGAAGGAAACGCCCCCCAGCCAGCGCCCCGCCTCCACCCGTCCCTCATTCCCGCTCCCCGCTATCGGACGGATTGAAAAAGCCTATTGGGGGATGCGAACGCCAGCGCCTAGATTAAAAGGCACGAAGCGTGCGTGTCCGGCGTACGCATCGTTCCCCATATCCATCATCGGCCCGGCTTCGCACGCGGCCGCGCCGACTCGAACGGAGGCGCACATGGCTCAACTCAAGGGCAGCAAGACCGAAGAGAATCTGAAGGCCGCATTCGCGGGCGAATCGCAAGCGAACCGGCGTTATCTGTATTTCGCTTCGAAGGCCGACGTCGAAGGCCAGAACGACGTCGCCGCGCTGTTCCGCTCGACTGCCGAAGGCGAAACGGGCCATGCGCACGGTCACCTCGAATACCTCGAAGCAGTCGGCGATCCGGCGACGGGTCTGCCGTTCGGCTCGTCGCGGCTGAACCTCGAATCGGCGATTGCCGGCGAGACGCACGAGTACACCGACATGTATCCGGGCATGGCGAAGACGGCGCGCGAAGAAGGCTTCGACGAAATCGCGAACTGGTTCGAGACGCTCGCGAAGGCCGAACGCAGCCACGCGAACCGCTATACGAAAGCGCTGGACGCACTCGTCGACTGACGCGGGCGTCGCCCCGAGGCCGCACGGCCCGGCCGGGCAGGTCCCGCGGCCGGCCGTGCGTTGATCGCCGCCCGCGCCGCGCGGGCGGCGCGTTCGCGCGCATGCGCGCCACGCTGGAGCGCCTCATGCCCCACAAGGAAGGCAGTCTCGAAGCCCCGACCCGGCATCCGCTCGACTGGCAGTCCGAAGCGTTCTACGACCAGGCCGCGATCGATGCGGAAATGACGCGCGTGTTCGACATCTGCGCCGGTTGCCGGCGCTGCGTGTCGCTGTGCGGCGCGTTTCCCGCGCTGTTCGATCTCGTCGACGACACGCCGACGGGCGACATCGAGGAAGTGCCGAAGGACGCGTTCGGCAAGGTCGTCGACCAGTGCTACCTGTGCGACCTCTGCTACATGACGAAATGCCCGTACGTGCCGCCGCATGCATGGAACGTCGACTTCCCGCACCTGATGCTGCGCGGCAAGGCCGCGCGCTACAAGCGCGGCGAGGCGCCGCTGCGCGACAAGGTGCTGTCGAACACCGACGCGCTCGGCCATTTCGCGGGCATTCCGATCGTCACGCAGACGGTGAACGCGGTCAATCGCACGCCGCCCGCGCGCCACGCGCTCGAAGCGGCGCTCGGCGTCGATCGCAACGCATGGCTGCCGGAGTTCGCGCCGCGCAAGTTCCGGCGCGCGGCGAAGCGCTCGGACGGCCCGCCGGTTCGCGACGGCGAACGCACGCCCGGCAAGGTCGCGATCTACGCGACGTGCTACGTGAACTTCAACGAGCCGGGCATCGGCCACGACCTGCTCGCGATCCTCGCGCACAACGAGATCCCGTACGAGCTCGTCACGCGCGAAGCGTGCTGCGGGATGCCGCTGCTCGAGCAGGGCAATCTCGCGGGCGTCGCCGCGAAGAAGGCCGTGAACATGCCGGTGCTGGAGCGCTATGCGCGCGAAGGCTATGCGCTGATCGGCGCGATCCCGAGCTGCGTGCTGATGTACAAGAGCGAACTGCCGCTGATGTTCCCCGGCGACGAAGCCGTGCGCGCGGTGGCCGATGCATTCTGGGATCCGTTCGAGTACGTGATCGCGCGGCATCGCGACGGTTTGCTGAAGACCGATTTCAAGCAGGGCCTCGGCACCGTGTCGTATCACGTGCCGTGCCACGCGCGCGTGCAGAACATCGGCCGCAAGACGGCCGACACGCTGTCGCTCGTGCCGGATACGCGCGTGAACGTCGTCGAGCGCTGTTCCGGGCACGCGGGCACGTTCGGCGTGAAGAAGGCCTTCCATGCGGACGCGATGCGGATCGGCGCGCCGGTGTTCAAGGCGATGGCCGAGCCGAAGCCGGATTTCGTGTCGTCGGACTGCGCGCTCGCCGGCCATCACATCGTGCAGGGCATTGACGAGAAAGGGTTGCCGGCCGCGCCGCTCGCGCATCCGCTGACGCTGCTGCGCCGCGCGTACGGCATCTGAACCGGCCGCTTCACGACGACATCGACGCTATCCGAGGACATCCCATGACACTGACCCGCGACTCGCTGCTGACGCTCGAAGCGTACGCGAAGATCCGCAAGACCGAACACGCGCGGCTCGTCGCGCACAAGCGCCGCCGCGCGGTGGCGCTCGGCAACCATCTGCGCCTCCTGTTCGAGGACGAGACCACGATCCGCTACCAGATCCAGGAAATGCTGCACATCGAGAAGATCTTCGACGAGGCCGGCATCGAAGGCGAACTGGAAGCCTATCTGCCGCTCGTGCCCGACGGCACCAACCTGAAGGCGACGCTGCAGATCGAATACGAGCACGAAGCCGAGCGGCGCGCGGCGCTCGCGCGGCTGATCGGCGTCGAGGATCGCGTGTACCTGCGGGTCGACGGGCACCCTGACGTCTATGCGATCGCCGACGAGGATCTCGACCGCGACAACGCGGAGAAGACCTCGGCCGTGCATTTCGTGCGCTTCGAACTGAGCGGGCCGATGCGCGCGGCGCTCAAGGACGGCGCGACGCTGTCGATCGGCTGCGATCACCCGGCCTATACGGTGCCGCCGCAGCGCATCGCGGCGGACGTGGCCGCGTCGCTGGCCGGCGATCTGCGCTGACGCGCGGCCGGGCGCCGCGCTCCATATCGCGCGGATCGCACGTCGTCCGGCCGCGAAACGCGGCGCCCGACCGTCGCGCCCGCCGCCGTCGCGTGCCCATTACCGCCGAAGATGTAACAGGCCCGTCCACGCTTGCATGCCGGGAAACAATGTGCATCGCCTGTCCGACCGCTTTCATTACTCGCCGAGAAACAATAAAAAGATTGTGCACGGAGAAATTTCGGTTCAAGGCAATTTGAATGATTTACCGATCCGTGAATATCTTGTTACGAAATTTTCCCTGATTTACCGATTTTGGCCGGGCATTCGCGGGGTGGTTGCCGGCAAGGGTCGGAACATGGCGGATCGCTTGCCGGGCGGGGTGCGGCCGCACCCCGCAGAGCCCCGCCAGACGGGGCTTCCCAGCGTTGCGCATAACGATCGCGTAAAAAAATTCAACGGTAAATGGATTGCGCATCCATGGCAGGTTGTTTCAGTGCGTAACATTAAGTCATTGTCATATTGAGATAAACCCTGAGGATGGTATGCTTCGTGCACAAAAATTCCCACATTGGAGTGAGACCGTGATTTGTGCGCCATTGCCGGGAATGGCGGCACCGTGAAAGTGCGGTGTCGCGCCGGCATGCACAACAAGCGGATAACCATAATGTGCAACCGGGCCGCCCCGTGACGCGATGCGTGACGGCGGCGCCGACAATCGCAGCCCCGGCCTGGCTGTGTGGAGAAACAACTATGTTCTTCGATGAGCTTAACGATGAAGAGTGGTTTCGTCTTTCAACCCTGATCGCCGACGAGCCGATTCGGCTGAACCGTCGAGGCCGTCCACGCGCGGAACCGCGCGTCGTCGCCAACGCGGTCCTCTGGATCCTGACGACCGGTGAAGCGTGGTCCAAACTGCCCGGGCGCTATCCGTCCGGGCCGACGTGCCGCCGCCGCTACGAGGAGTGGCTCGCGAACGGCACGCTGCTGCAGATGATCGACGTGCTGACCCAGTTCAGCGGGCGCACGTTCGCGTATGTGCCGCCGCCGCCGGCGCCGGTCGCGCCGGCATGCCGTGCGGAGCCGGCGCCCGACAACGATCGTCTGCGCGGCGTGTTCTGGCAGAACCCCGAGTCGTGGCAACTGCCGGTCGCGCACGCAAACGTTTGGGATGGCGAGGGCGCGACGCTGTCCGCGATGCCGAACGACGCAGCGCACGCGTCGTCCGGAGCGTCGTTCGCGGTCCCGGGCGCGCAGCCCGCGGGGCTGCGCCACGGGCGTCCGTCCGCCGCGAGCTTTGCCGCGGCCGAGCCGCAAGTCGATGAATACCGCGGCTATACGATCTGCGGCAGCGCGCAGCCGGTGCAGAACCTGATGTATCGCGCGTGGGCTGAGATCATGCAGGACGATCGGCGCGTCGAGCGCTCGGGCCTGATCGGCCCGCGCTTCACCGATGCGGAGGAAGCCGAGCAGTACGCGCTCGACTGGGCGCGTCAGTGGATCGATCGCCACGGTGCGAGCGACGAACCGGTGCGTGCGCCGCAAAGCGAGGTGCTGGCCGGCCTGTCCGCGCTGGCGCGGGCCGAGTCGGACATCAAGCGCTTCATCGCCGAGCGTCGCGCGGGCGCGCTGTCCGAGAGCCGCAACGACTCGGTGCAGCCGGACCGCCGCGAATACGCGTACCGTGTAGGTTGATCGTCGTCCGCACGAAAAGGAAACGCGCGGGCCGTCGTGTGTCACGGCGCCCGCGCGTTGTTTTTTGTCGCTTCCATTGCCCGTGATGCCGGGTGCACCGTTGCGACGGTGCGCCCGGCAGGCATTGCGTCACTGGCGTCCGTAGGTATCGTCGAAGCGGACGATGTCGTCCTCGCCGAGATACGCGCCCGACTGCACTTCGATCAGCTCGAGCGGCATCTTGCCCGGGTTCTCGAGACGGTGCGACACGCCGAGCGGGATGTACGTCGATTCGTTCTCGGACAGCAGGAAGGTTTCGTCGCCGCGCGTGATGCGCGCGGTGCCGCGCACGACGATCCAGTGCTCGGCGCGATGGTGGTGCATCTGCAGCGACAGTCGCGCGCCCGGCTTCACGACGATGCGTTTGACCTGGAAGCGCTCGCCCGTGTCGACCGAGTCGTAGTGCCCCCACGGGCGATGGACCTTGCGGTGATCGGTCGCTTCCGCGCCGCGTTCGGCCTTGATGCGCCCGACGATTTTCTTCACGTCCTGCACGCAGGACTTGTCGGCGACGAGCACGGCGTCGGGCGTTTCGACGACGACGAGATTCTGCGTGCCGACACATGCGACGAGCCGGCTTTCCGAATGCGCGAAGGTCGATTCGGCATTCTCGAACAGCACGTGGCCGCGGCCGACGTTCTCGGCATCGTCCTTCGGCAGGATCTGCCAGATCGCGTCCCACGAACCGACGTCCGACCAGCCTGCGTCGAGCGGCACGACGACGCTTTCGCACAGCTGCGGCAGGTTCACGAGCCGCTCCATCACCGCGTAGTCGATCGAGTTCGACGGCGAGGATGCGAACGCGTCGCGGTCGACGCGGAAGAAGTCGCCGTCGTCCTTGCCGCGTGCGACGGCCTGCTCGCAGGCCGCGAGGATCTCGGGTTCGAGCAGGCGGATCGCGTTCAGCCACACCGATGCGCGCACGATGAAGATCCCGCTGTTCCACCAGTATTCGCCGGAGGCGACGTACTGCTGCGCGAGTTCGAGATGCGGCTTCTCGACGAAGCGGTCGAGACGGCGCACGTCGAGGTTGCCGGTGCCGGCATCGCCGAGCGGCGCGCCGACGCGGATGTAGCCGTAGCCCGTTTCGGCGCGGCCCGGCACGATGCCCATCGTCGCGATCTTGCCCTGGGCCGCGCAGTGCACGCCGGCCGCGACGGCCGCATGAAAGCGCGGCTGGTCGGCCACCGCGTGGTCGGCCGGCATCACGGTCATCACGGCATCGCCGCCGCCGGCGACGATCCGCAGCGCGGCGAGCGTCAGCGCGGGCGCGGTGTCGCGGCCGAGCGGCTCGAGCATGATCGACGCACGCTTGCCGGTCAGGCGCAGTTGCTCGGCGGTCGTGAAGCGGTGATCCTCGCCGCACACGATCAGCACCTCGTCGTTCAGCGGATGACCGGTCGCGAGGCCGTCGAGCCGCAGCGCGGTGGATTGCAGCAGCGAATGATCGCCGAGCAGGCCGATCAGCTGCTTCGGATAGTGTTCGCGCGACATCGGCCACAGACGCGTGCCCGAACCGCCGGCAAGGATCACCGGCTGCACCGCGACGCGCATGCTGGCGTCGCTGGCGGCGGAAGAAGAAGGGCGCGTATCGGCTGCCACGGCCGGAGCATTCATGATGACACTCTCCTCGATTGAAGTCAGTGCCTGTTTGTAGCATGAAGTAAATCGACAATAAAACCGGACCTTTTGCAAGATATTCGTCGCGCACGGATCCGGGAAAATTTTCCGCGATAGCATCCGCTGCAAATAAAAAAATAAAAAATAATTCGGGCGATCGCGCTGGAGTCATTTCCCATCAAGGGATGCCGGGAACCGTAAAGTTTCCGAAAAAATCCCGATTCACGATCGATTCGGGAAAACGTGCCGAATTAATTCGAGAATGTCGCGGCAAGAATTTCCGATTATTTTTCGAAATACTTGTGCTCTTGAGAAGGGATTTTCTTACCGCTTCAATAGCGTCATGCAACGTTTGAATCGAAGGTGCGGCACGGGCTGCACGAGGAGCTGTTCGGCAAACGCCTGTTCAAAGAGGAAGCGGACATGTTGAGCGTGCTGGCGAGAGTCATCGATATCGCGATGGTCGTGTTGGGGGCGTTGATCGCCGCCGCGCTGCACGGCGGCAGCATCTGGCTCAACGACCTGCAGCGCACGACGGTGCTGTTCGACTGCCTGCTGGTGGTCGTGTTCTTTCCGGCCATCGGCATCTACCAGTCGTGGCGCGGCAAGCGTCTCGTCGGGCTGGTGGGGCGCGTGGCGTTCGCGTGGCTGGTGGTCGAGCTCGCGGGCATCCTGATGAGCTTCAGCTTTCACCAGTCGGGCGACCTGTCGCGGCTGTGGCTGGGTTACTGGGCGGTCGTGACGATGGCGCTGCTCGCCGGCTCGAAGACCTGCGTGCACGTCGTGCTGCGACAACTGCGCCGCGGCGGCTACAACCTGAAGGCGGTCGCGATCGTCGGCGGCACGCCGGCGGCGCGGCGGCTGATCGCGCAGATGCGGGCGCGTCCGGAAGCGGGCTTCAACCCGGTGTGCGTATACGACGAAAGCGAAGCGCCGGGCGAAGTCGCGCTCGACGACGTGCGCATCGAGCGGCAGTTCGAATCGCTGGTGTGGCTGGTGCGCAGCCGCGCGATCAGCGAGCTGTGGCTCACGCTGCCGATCACGGAGGAGCGCCGGATTCACCAGATCGTGACGGTGTTCCGCCACGACTTCGTGAATATCCGTTTCATCCCGGACGTGCGCACGCTGTCGTTCTTCAACCAGGAGGTGGTCGAGGTGCTCGGCGTGCCGGCGATCAACCTCGCGGCGTCGCCGATCACCGATGTGCGGATCCTGCCGAAGTTCGTGTTCGACCGGCTGTTCGCACTGGCGGCGCTCACGGCACTCGCGCCGGTGATGGTGCTGATCGCGTGCCTGATCAAGCTCACGTCGCGCGGGCCGGTGTTCTTCCGCCAGAAGCGCAAGGGCATCGACGGGCACGAGTTCGAGATCTACAAGTTCCGCTCGATGAAAGTGCATCACGAAGTCGCGGGACAGGTCACGCAGGCGACCAAGAACGACACGCGCGTGACGCCGGTCGGGCGGTTCCTGCGCCGCACGAGCCTCGACGAACTGCCGCAGTTCATCAACGTGCTGAAGGGCGAGATGTCGGTCGTCGGCCCGCGGCCCCATGCGCTCGCGCACGACGACATCTACAAGGATCTGGTGAAGGGCTACATGTTCCGCTACCGGATCAAGCCGGGCATCACCGGCTGGGCGCAGATCAACGGCTTTCGCGGCGAGACCGACCAGATCGAGAAGATGATGGGACGCGTGAAGCTCGATCTGTACTACATGCAGAACTGGTCGTTCTGGCTCGACATCAAGATCGTCGTGCTGACGCTCTGGAAAGGCTTCACCGGCAGCAACGCTTACTGACGCGCAACGCGCGCGGACACCCCGGTTTCACGAATTTCGAATCATTGGTCACGAGGTCCGACACATCATGAATCTGACTATCATCGGCAGCGGTTACGTAGGTCTTGTCACCGGCGCCTGTCTCGCCGACATCGGGCACGACGTGTTCTGTCTCGACGTCGATCAGGCGAAGATCGACGTCCTGAACAACGGCGGCGTGCCGATCCACGAGCCGGGCCTCAAGGAAGTCATCGCGCGCAACCGCGCGGCCGGCCGCCTGCGCTTCTCGACCGACATCGAGGCCGCGGTCGCGCACGGCGACGTGCAGTTCATCGCGGTCGGCACGCCGCCCGACGAGGACGGCTCGGCCGACCTGCAGTACGTGCTCGCGGCGGCGCGCAACATCGGCCGCTATATGAAAGGCTTCAAGGTGATCGTCGACAAGTCGACGGTGCCGGTCGGCACGGCCGAGCGCGTGCGTGCGGCGGTCGCCGAGGAACTCGCGAAGCGCGGCGGCGACGCGCCGATGTTCTCGGTCGTGTCGAATCCGGAATTCCTGAAGGAAGGCGCGGCGGTCGACGATTTCACGCGGCCGGACCGCATCGTGATCGGCTGCGACGACGACGTGCCGGGCGAGCGCGCGCGCGAGCTGATGAAGAAGCTCTACGCGCCGTTCAACCGCAATCACGAGCGCACGCTGTACATGGACGTGCGCTCGGCCGAATTCACGAAATACGCGGCCAACGCGATGCTCGCGACGCGCATCTCGTTCATGAACGAGCTCGCGAACCTGGCCGACCGCTTCGGTGCCGACATCGAGGCCGTGCGCCGCGGGATCGGCTCCGATCCGCGCATCGGCTATCACTTCCTGTATGCGGGCTGCGGCTATGGCGGCTCGTGCTTCCCGAAGGACGTCGAGGCACTGATCCGCACCGCCGACGAGCACGGTCAGGCGCTGCAGATCCTGAAGGCCGTGTCGTCGGTCAACGCGACGCAAAAGCGCGTGCTGGCCGACAAGATCGTCGCGCGCTTCGGCGAGGACCTGACCGGTCGCACGTTCGCGATCTGGGGTCTCGCGTTCAAGCCGAACACCGACGACATGCGCGAAGCGCCGAGCCGCGAGCTGATCGCCGAGCTGCTGTCGCGCGGCGCGCGCATCGCGGCGTACGACCCGGTCGCGCAGCAGGAAGCGCGCCGCGTGCTCGCGCTCGATCTCGCGGATCACCCGAGCTGGCTCGAGCGCCTCAGCTTCGTCGACGACGAGGCGCAGGCCGCGCGCGACGCCGATGCGCTCGTGATCGTCACCGAATGGAAGGCATTCAAGAGCCCGGATTTCGTCGCGCTCGGCCGCCTGTGGAAGTCGCCGGTCATCTTCGACGGCCGCAACCTGTACGAGCCGGAGACGATGAGCGAGCAGGGCATCGAATACCACCCGATCGGCCGCCCCGGCTCGCGCCAGGCCGTCGCCGCGCGCGTGCCGGGCGCCGCGCGCGCGAACGCGTAACCGGCGCGTTGCCGTTACCCGTCGTTACCCGTTACCGAATCGAGACGCCATGTTCCGCAACATCCTGATCGTCTGTCACGCGAACGTCTGCCGCAGCCCGGCGGCGGAACTGCTGTTCAAGTCGCACGCGGCGTCGCGTGGCGGCCCGCGCGTGACGTTCCACTCCGCCGGCGTGCGTGCCAACGACGGCGACGGCATCGATCCGGTGATGCGCCAACTTCTCGCCGAGCGCGGCGTCGATGCGACGACGCACCGTTCGCGGCGGCTGTCGCGCCGGATCGTGCGCGACGCCGACCTGATTCTCGTCAGCGAGCGCGAACAGATCAAGGCCGTCGAAGCGGTCGATCCGTTCGCGCGCGGCAAGGTCCACCTGCTGGGCAAGTGGGAGGACGCCGAGATCGCGGATCCGCATGGCGGCCCCGAGGCCGACTATCGCGAGAGCTACTCATTGATCGAACGTCTGGTTCAAGGATGGCTGCAAAAACTATGCTGAAACGTCCCATGCGCCCGCTGGCGCTCGCCGTCGCGATGACGACATTCCTGTCGGCCTGCGCGAGCGCGCCCGGCAACTATCTCGACTCGTCGAACCTGAAGGACGAAGGCCGGCAAGGCCAGGCCGAAACCTATCCGGTTCATTACATCGACGCGAAGCTGGTGATGGATCAGCTGCAGAAGCAGCAGGTCGAGCATCCGCTGCCGCCGGGCCGATACACCGATCCGTCGGAGTACGTGTACCGCGTCGGTCCGCAGGACATCCTCGGCGTCACGGTGTGGGATCACCCCGAGCTGACGACGCCGCAGGGCCAGTCGTTCTCGAGCGGCGGCAACACGACGCAGTCGGTCGCGGGCGCGCTGCAGCAGCCGTATACGACCGCGCTGCCGGGCCAGGCCGATCCATACGGCCAGACGGTCGCCGCCGACGGCACGATCTTCTTCCCGTTCGTCGGCCGCATCCGCGTGGCGGGCAAGACGGTCGCGCAGATCCGCGAGCAGATGGCATCGACCCTCGCGCGCTACGTGAAGAATCCGCAGCTCGACGTGCGCGTGCTGTCGTTCCGCAGCCAGAAGGTGCAGGTGACGGGCGAGGTGAAGCAGCCGGGCCCGCTCGCGGTGAGCGACGTGCCGCTGACGCTCGTCGACGCGATCTCGCGCTCGGGCGGCTCGACCAACGAGGCCGACCTGCAGCGCGTGCGCCTGACGCGCGACGGCAAGCTCTACACGCTCGACGCGAACGGCGTGCTCGATCGCGGCGAAGTGAAGCAGAACGTGATGCTGCAGCCGGGCGACATCGTCAACGTGCCGGACCGCAGCGACAGCCGCGTGTTCATCATGGGCGAGGTCAAGACGCCGGTCACCGTGCCGATGCTCAAGGGCAAGCTGACCATCGCCGATGCGCTGACGGCCGGCGGCGGCATCCTCGACACCGATGCGAACCCGCGCAAGATCTACGTGATGCGCGGCATGCGCGACAACCCGACGAAGCCGGAAGTGTTCCGCCTCGACATGACGCAGCCGGATGCGCTGATGCTGTCGAGCCGCTTCCCGCTCCAGCCGCTCGACGTCGTCTACGTCAGCACGGCCGGCTCGGTGCAGTTCAACCGCGTGCTGCAGCAGGTGTTGCCGACGATCCAGACGATCTTCTACATGCGGCAAATCACGCGCTGATAGCCCGCCGGGGCGGCGCCTGCCCCCCGGCACCACTCAAGCGGGAACGAATGGTGAACACGCAAGCGAAACACTCCTACGCGGATCTGACCGCGAAAACCGAGGAAGAGGACGTCGTCCTCGGCCAGCTGCTCCAGGTGCTCATGGACGACATCTGGCTGCTGCTCGGCATCGCGGTGACCGTCATCGCGATGGCCGGCCTGTACTGCTACATCGCGAAGCCGGTCTATCAGGCCGACGTGCACGTGCGGGTCGAGGGCAACGACAACACGTCGCAGGCGCTCACCCAGACGCAGACGGGCGCGATGATCAACAGCGGTCCGCAGCAGGCGCCGACCGAAGCGGAAATCGAGATCATCAAGAGCCGCGGCGTCGTCGCGCCGGTCGTCGAGCAGTTCAAGCTGAACTTCTCGGTCGCGCCGAAGACGCTGCCGGTGCTCGGCAGCCTGGCCGCGCGCGTCGCGACGCCGGGCGAACCGGCGCGTGCGTGGTTCGGCCTGCGCTCGTACGCATGGGGCGGCGAAGTCGCCGACATCGACACGATCAACGTCGTGCCCGCGCTCGAAGGCAAGAAGCTGACGCTGACGGCCGGCCCGAACGGCACCTACACGCTGGTCGACCAGAACGGCAACCGTCTTCTGTCGGGCCGTGTCGGCGAATCGGAGCAGGCAGGCGGCGTGACGCTGCTCGTGCAGAAGCTCGTCGCGCGTCCGGGCACGCAATTCACGGTGGTCCGCTACAACGATCTCGATGCGATCACCGGCTTCCAGTCGGGCATCCAGGTGTCCGAGCAGGGCAAGCAGACGGGCGTCGTCCAGATCTCGCTCGAAGGCAAGGACCCGGACCAGACCGCCGCGATCGCGAACGCGCTCGCGCAGTCGTACCTGAACCAGCACGTGATCGCGAAGCAGGCCGAAGCGACCAAGATGCTCGACTTCCTGAAGGGCGAGGAACCGCGCCTGAAGTCCGACCTCGAGCGCGCGGAAGCCGCACTGACGCAGTACCAGCGCACGTCCGGCTCGATCAACGCGAGCGACGAGGCGAAGGTCTACCTCGAAGGCAGCGTGCAGTACGAGCAGCAGATCGCCGCGCAGCGCCTGCAGCTCGCGTCGCTCGCGCAGCGCTTCACCGATTCGCACCCGATGGTGATCGCCGCGAAGCAGCAGCTCGCGGAACTGCAGGGCGAGAAGGACAAGTTCAGCAACCGCTTCCGCAGCCTGCCGGCCACCGAAGTGAAGGCCGTCCAGCTCCAGCGTGACGCGAAGGTGGCCGAGGACATCTACGTGCTGCTGCTGAACCGCGTGCAGGAGCTGTCGGTGCAGAAGGCCGGCACGGGCGGCAACATCCACCTCGTCGATTCGGCGCTGCGCCCGGGCGATCCGGTCAAGCCGAAGAAGGTGCTGATCCTGTCGGCGGCGGTGTTCCTCGGGCTGATCCTCGGCACCGGCATCGTGTTCCTGCGCCGCAACCTGTTCCAGGGCATCGAGGATCCGGACCGCGTCGAGCGCACGTTCAACCTGCCGCTGTACGGGCTGGTGCCGCAAAGCGCCGAGCAGGTGAAGCTCGACGCCATGGCCGAGAAGGGCGGCGGCCGCGCGCGGCCGATCCTCGCGAGCCTGCGCCCGAAGGACCTGAGCGTCGAAAGCATGCGCAGCCTGCGCACCGCGATGCAGTTCGCGATGATGGACGCGAAGAACCGCGTGGTCGTGCTGACCGGCCCGACGCCGGGCATCGGCAAGAGCTTCCTGACGGTCAACCTCGCGGTGCTGCTCGCGCATTCCGGCAAGCGTGTGCTGCTGGTCGACGCCGACATGCGGCGCGGCATGCTCGACCGCTACTTCGGCCTCACCGCGCAGCCGGGCCTGTCCGAGCTGCTGAGCGACCAGTCGTCGCTCGAGGACGCGATCCGCGAGACGCCGGTGCAGGGCCTGTCGTTCATCTCGGCCGGCACGCGCCCGCCGAACCCGTCGGAACTGCTGATGTCGGCCCGTCTGCCGCAATACCTCGAAGGGCTCGGCAAGCGCTACGACGTCGTGCTGATCGACTCGCCGCCGGTGCTGGCGGTGACCGACGCGACCATCATCGGCCGCATGGCCGGCGCGACCTTCCTGGTGCTGCGCTCGGGCATGCATACCGAAGGCGAGATCGCCGACGCGATCAAGCGCCTGCGCACCGCGGGCGTCGATCTGGAAGGCGGGATCTTCAATGGCGTGCCGCCGAAGGCACGCGGCTACGGCCGCGGTTATGCGGCCGTCCACGAATACCTGAGCGCCTGACCGCATTGCACGAAACCGGGCCGGCGCGAGCCGCATCGGCCCGGCCGACTGGAGAACCTTCGATGAAAATTTCCGTGCTCGTTCCGACCTACCGGCGTCCCGCCGACCTCGCGCGCTGCCTGCTGGCGCTGCAGCGCCAGGCGCGGCTGCCCGACGAGGTGATCGTCGTCGCGCGCCCGGAGGACGATGCCACGCACGAGCGCCTCGCCGATCCGTCGGTCGGCGGCGCGCTGCCGCTGCGGATCGTGCCGGTCGACGTGCCGGGGCAGGTCGCCGCGCTGAACAAGGGGCTCGACTCGGCGCACGGCGACATCGTCGCGATCACCGACGACGACGCGGCGCCGCACGCCGACTGGCTCGCGCGCATCGAGGCCGTGTTCCTCGCCGACCCGCGCGTCGGCGCGGTGGGCGGCCGCGACTGGGTGCACGAGAAGGGTCGTGTGCTCGACGAATCGCGCGAACTCGTCGGCCAGCTCACGCTGTCCGGCAAGATCGTCGGCAACCATCACCTGGGCGTCGGCGGCGCGCGCGAAGTCGACATGCTCAAGGGCGCGAACATGAGCTACCGCCGTGCCGCGATCGAGCGGCTGCGCTTCGACACGCGGCTGCGCGGCGCCGGTGCGCAGGTGCACAACGACATGGGTTTCAGCATGCACGTGCAGCGCGACGGCTGGAAGCTCGTCTACGACCCGGCGATCGCGGTCGACCATTTTCCGGCCGAGCGTTTCGACGACGACCGGCGCGATGCCGCATCGCTGAATGCGATCAGCAACGGCGCGTACAACCTGCACCTGATCCTGCGCGAGCATCTGCCGCCGCTGCGGCGCGAGATCGCGTGGTGGTGGTGGACGCTGGTCGGCACGCGCGTCTACCCGGGCTTCGCGCACGTGCTGCTGTCGCTGCACACCGCGCGGCGCGACCGCGTGCGCGACCACTGGCGCGCGGTGCGCCGCGGCGCGCGCGAGGCGCGCCGCGCGAATCTTGCCCCCCACCGTGCGGCGATGCCGCCGGTGACGTCTTGAACGGGCCGCGCGCACGATGCTCGGCCACCCGCGAAGGGCATGAAATGGCCCGACTCCCGCGCTCACTTGATTCGCTTGGAGGGGCGCAGCCCCTCCAGCTCCCTGAAGCTTGCCCGTCGGTGCATCCGACGGCCCGGCGGAGGCTGACATGACTTCGACGAAGGTTCACGTTCACCTGTTTTACGGTGCCGATCCGCGTACCTATCGGCAAGGCGAGAACATCGGCTGCCTGTACGGCTATCACCACGCGGAATCCGACGAATTCCGGCTGACCTATTCGCAGGACCGCCGCGAGAACCGCGTCGCGAGCCTCGCGCGCCGTGCGCTGAAGGCGGCGCTCGGCTTCGACGTCGTGCACGCGTGGCGCAATCGCGCCGCGCTGCTGAGCACGGACGTGATCTGGACGCACACCGAGCAGGAGCACCTCGCCGCCGCGCTGGTCCTGAAGCTCGCCGGCGCGCAGGGCAAGCGCCCGCTGCTGCTCGCGCAGAGCGTGTGGCTGTTCGACAAGTGGAACACGTTCGGCGGCCCGCGCCGCTGGCTGTACCGCAAGCTGCTCGCGCGCGCCGACGCGCTGACGACGCTCGCCCGCGACAACGCCGAGCTGTGCCGCCGCTATCTCGGGCGCGAGGCCGAGTTCGTCTACTACGGGCTGAACACGCAGGACTTCCCGCCGGCCGAACCGCAGCAATGGAAGCCGAACCGGCCGCTGCGGATCGCCGCGATCGGCAACGACCGCGACCGCGACTGGCGCACGTTCCTCGCCGCGTTCGGCGACGACGAGCGCTACGACGTGCGGCTCGCGACGCGCCGCCGCGTGCCGCGCGAGTGGCATGCGCCGAACGTGAAGATCGGCTCGGCATCGGGCCTCGCGAAGCAGCACGAGCTGTACGCATGGGCCGACGTGATCGTCGTGCCGCTGCGGCCGAACTTCCATGCGTCGGGCATCACCGTGATGCTCGAGGCGGCGGCGGTCGGCAAGCCGATGATCGTGTCCGACGTCGGCGGCCTCAGCGACTACTTCCCGCACGACACGGCCGCCTACGTGCCGGCGTTCGACGCAGCGGCGATGCGCCAGGCCGCCGATCGCTTCGTGGCCGATCCGGCCGCCGCGCTCGAATGCACGCGTGCCGCGGCCGCGTGCCTGCGCGAGCGCGACCTGACCACGCAGGCGTTCGCCGAGCAGCACGTGCGGATCACGCGCGACCTGCTGCGCCGGCGTCGCACGCCGGCGGCCGCCGGTCTCGCGATGCCGCTCGCGGATTCGCGCCCGTCGTCGCGGTGAGGGCGGATCGATGAGTACGATTGCCGCCGAACGCGCGCCGTCGCGCAGCCGCAGCCGGTTACCCGAACCGAAGCACTGGGTCGGGCAGGCCGGGCTGTGGACGTTGACCGCTGCGCTGATCGCCATTCACCAGGGCAAGGTGCTGACGCTCGCGTTTCCGGTGCTGGCGATCGCGGTCGGCATCTGGCTGTATTTCAAGAGCCCGGCGCGCTACGTCGGCTTCATGTGGTGGGTGTGGTTCCTGAGCCCCGAAGTGCGGCGTCTCGCCGACTGGTCGAAGGGCGCGTTCACGCCGACGAGCCTCATCCAGGTCGCGCCGCTCGCGGTGACGATGATCGCCGGCTTGGGGCTGCTCAGGCATTACCGCGTGCTCGCCCAGCGGCGCGGGATTCCCGTGCTGCTGATGCTGTTCGGGCTGACGTACGCGTACCTCGTCGGGATCGTGTCGAGCGGCGTGATGGCCGCGACCTACGACCTCGCGAACTGGGTGTACCCGGTGCTGATCGGCTTTCACATCATGGTCAACGCGCGCGACTATCCCGAGTACCGCGACGTGCTGCTGTCCACGTTCATGTGGGGCATGCTCGTGATGGGCGTGTACGGGGTCGTGCAGTACTTCGTGATGCCGCAGTGGGACGTGCTGTGGATGATCGGCTCGGACATGGGTTCGCAGGGCGAGCCGGTGCCGTACGGCGTGCGGGTCTTCAGCACGATGAACTCGTCGGGGCCGTTCGCGTTCGCGATCATGGGCGCGCTGGTGTTCGTGTTCGCGGCGCCGCAGAAGGTCCGCTGGTTCGCGGGCGCCGCCGGCTTCGTCTCGTTCGCGCTGTGTCTCGTGCGCTCGACCTGGGGCGGCTGGGTGATCGCGCTTGCGATCCAGCTCGTGCAGTCGAGCAACCGCGTGCGGATGCGGATCCTGATCAGCGGGGTCGTGCTGGTCGGGCTGTGCGTGCCGCTCCTGACCGTCGGGCCGGTGGCCGACCGGCTCGGCGCGCGCCTGCAGTCGATCACGAACCTGAAGGACGACCGCAGCTACGACGACCGCAACAAGTTCTACGCGACCTTCGCGCAAACGGCGTTCACCGACGTCGCCGGCGAAGGGATGGGCGCGACCGGCGCGTCCACCAAGCTGTCGAGCGACAGCGGCGAGCTCGGCAAGTACGGCAGCTTCGACAGCGGCGTGATGAACGTGCCGTTCGTGCTCGGCTGGCCCGGCACGCTGCTGTACCTGTCGGGTGTCGTGATGCTGCTCGCCCGCACGCTGCGCGCGGCGTTCAAGCTGCGCAAGGACAAGTTCGTCGGCGCATGCCTGAGCCTGTGCCTGTCGGTATTCGCGATGCTCGTGTTCACGAACTCGCTGATCGGCACGGGCGGCCTGCTGCTGTTCACGGCCATTTTTTCCATACTATCCGCGGCGCACTGGCAAAAGGCACAGCGCCTGCTGGCCGCCGCGCGTTCACGGGGAGGCGACCATTGAGAATCGCGATCGTCACGCACGTCGTGCGACATAACGACGGGCAGGGCCGCGTCAATTACGAAATCGCGCGCGCGGCGCTGGCAGAACACTACGAGGTCACGCTGGTCGCGTCGCACGTCGCGCCCGAGCTGCTGGCCGACCCGCGCGTGCGCTGGGTGCCGGTCAAGGTCGGCGGTTTCTGGCCGTCGAATCTCGTCAAGCAGCAGGTGTTCGCGCTCAAGAGCGCGGCCTGGCTGCGCGCGCATCGCGGCGAATACGACGTGCTGCACGTGAACGGCTTCATCTCGTGGATCAAGGCCGACGTGAACACCGCGCACTTCGTGCACGGCGGCTGGTTCAAGAGTCCGTACTATCCGTTCGGCCCGACGAAGGGGCTGTGGTCGGCGTACCAGTACGTCTATACGCGCGTGAATACGGCGCTCGAGCGCTGGGCGTACAAGCGTTCGCGCGCGATCACGGCCGTGTCGCAGAAGGTGGCCGACGAGATCGCCGGGCTCGGCATCGACAGCCGCAAGATCAGCGTGATCTACAACGGCGTCGACGGCAGCGCGTTCGCGGGCGCGCAGGCCGATCGCGCGGCGTTCAAGCTGCCGGGCGACGCGTTCCTGCTGCTGTTCGTCGGCGACCTGCGCACGCCGCGCAAGAACCTCGGCACCGTGCTGAAGGCGCTGACGAAGCTGCCGGCGAACGTCCATCTCGCGGTGGCCGGCTATCTGCCCGGCAGCCCGTATCCGGACGAGGCGCGCGCGCTCGGCATCGCGTCGCGCGTGCATTTTCTCGGGCTCGTGAAGAACATGCCGACGCTGATGCGCTCGGTCGACGCGTATGTGTTTCCGTCGCGCTACGAAGCGATGAGCCTGTCGCTGCTGGAAGCGATGGCGGCCGGGCTGCCGGTCGTCACCGCGCGCACCGCCGGCGGCGCGGAGATCATCACGCGCGATTGCGGGATCGTGCTGGAAGACCCGGACGATCCGGCCGCGCTCGCGCAGGCGATCGGCGCGCTCGCGGCGTCGCGCGACACCTGTCGCGCGATGGGCGACGCGGCCCGCGAACTGATGACCCGTTTCGGCTGGGCCCACATGGGCGCCCAGTACGTCGCGCTTTACCGGCGCATCGGCCAACCCACGCAGCCGTCCGCCTTCGAGCGGGTCGAGCATGCAATCACGCAGGAGCAACCGTGACGTCTCAATCTTCCCGGCCGATCAAATCGTTGCAAATCGGCATGCACTGGTTCCCCGAACGCGCGGGCGGCCTCGACCGGATGTACTACTCGCTCGTCGGCGCGCTGCCGGGCGCGGGCGTCGCGGTGCGCGGGCTCGTCGCCGGCTCGCCGAAGGTCGCCGACGACACGGGCGGTGCGATCCAGGGCTTCGGACCTGCGTCGCAGCCGCTCGCGCGCCGCATGCTCGCCGCGCGCCGCGCGCTGCGCGACGAGATCCGCAGCGAGCGGCCGGACGTGATTTCGTCGCACTTCGCGCTGTACACGTTCCCGGGGCTCGACGTCACGCGCGGGATTCCGCAGGTGTCGCACTTCCAGGGGCCGTGGGCCGACGAAAGCCAGGTCGAGGGCGCCGCATCGCTCGGGCAGCGCGCGAAGCGCTATCTCGAACAGGCCGTCTATACGCGCTCGTCGCGCCTGATCGTGCTGTCGCAGGCATTCGGCCAGATCCTGACGAACCGCTACGGGATCGATCCGTCGCGCGTGCGCGTGATTCCCGGCTGCGTCGATACCGCGCAGTTCGACACGCCGCTCACGCCGGCCGAGGCGCGGCACAAGCTGCAACTGCCGCAGGACCGGCCGATCGTGCTGGCCGTGCGCCGGCTCGTGCGGCGCATGGGGCTGGAAGACCTGATCGACGCGATCGGCCTCGTCAAGCAACGTCACCCGGACGTGCTGCTGCTGATCGCCGGCAAGGGCAAGATCGGCGAGGAACTGCAGCAGCGCATCGACGAAGCCGGGCTGCAGGACAACGTGAAGCTGCTCGGTTTCGTGCCCGACAACCATCTCGCGGCGCTGTACCGCGCGGCGACGGTCAGCGTCGTGCCGACCGTCGCGCTCGAAGGCTTCGGGCTGATCACCGTCGAATCGCTCGCGTCCGGCACGCCGGTGCTGGTCACGCCGGTCGGCGGGCTGCCGGAGGCGGTCGCCGGGCTGTCCAACGACCTCGTGCTGCCGTCGACGGGCGCGGACGCGATCGCGGAAGGGCTCGGCGGCGCGCTGTCGGGCGCGATCGCGTTGCCGGACGAAGCGGCGTGCAAGCGCTACGCGCGCGACCATTTCGACAACGCGGTGATCGCGCGACGCGTCGCCGGCGTGTACGAAGAGGCGATCCAGGCGGCGGGGTAAGCGAACGCGACGCGTCGTCGCGACGGTCGAGCCGGCATGCACGTCCGGTTCGCAGGCCGGCCGCCCGATCCGGGCGAGCCGGCTTTTGTCGTTCGAAGCCGGGCATGCGGCGGCTCGCGCGCCGGGCTCGACGCGCTTCGTTCAGGCACGCCCGAGCGTCACGGCCCATACGCCGAACGCGGCCGCGCTGACCGCCGCGCCGAGCCCGCAGACACCGATCCATCCCGCGTGCGCATACGTCATCGTCGACGCGATCGCGCCGAGTCCGCTACCGATCGAATAGAACAGCATGTAGCAGCCGACGAGGCGCGCATGCGCATCGGGCCGCGCGCCGAGGATCATGCTCTGGTTCACGACATGGACGGCCTGCCCGCCGACGTCGAGCAGCACGATACCGACGACCAGCAGCGCGATCGACGTACCGGTGAACGCGAGCGGCAGCCACGAGCATGCGAGCAGTGCGAGCGCGGCGCCGGTCGTCGCTTCGCCGAGCCCGCGATCCGCGAGCCGGCCCGCGCGCGCGGCGGCCGCCGCACCCAGTGCGCCGACGAGCCCGAATGCGCCGATCTGCGTATGCGACATCGCGTGCGGCGGCGCGCTCAGCGGCAGCACGAGCGCGCTCCAGAAGATGCTGAACGCCGCGAACATCAGCAGCGCGATCGCCCCGCGCACACGCAGCACGCGCTCGTTGCGCAGCAGCGTGACCATCGAACCGAGCAGCGCTGCGTAGCCGATGCGCTCGCGCGGCGCGTCCGCATCGGGCAACAGCCGCGCCAGCGCGATCAGCATCGCGATCGCAAGTGCGCCCGACACCAGGTAGACCGCACGCCAGCCGGCGATATCCGTGACGACACCCGCCAGCGAACGTGCGGCCAGCAGGCCGATCACGACGCCGCCCTGTGCCGCGCCGACCACGCGGCCGCGCTCGCCGGCCCCCGCAAGCGCGGCCGAGCAGGCGATCAGCCCTTGCGTCATCGCGGTGCCGAGCAGCCCGACCGCGACCATGCCCGCCAGCAACGCGACGCGCGTCGACGCGGCGGCCACGCCGATGCAGGCCGCCGTCAGCAGCAGAAGCTGGACGGCGAGCAGGCGTTTGCGGTTCAGCAGGTCGCCGAGCGGCACGACGAACAGCAACGCGAGCGCGCAGCCGAGCTGCGTCGCCGTGATGACGCCGCCGACTGCCGCCTGCGATACGCCGAAATCGCGGGCGATCGAATCGAGCAGCGGCTGCGCGTAGTACACATTCGCTACGCTCGCGGCGCAACAGACGGCCAGCAGCGCGACGAGCGCCGTGGATACGCGCGCGCGATCGGCCGGGCACGCGGCACGCGATGTCGCGCTGGACGCGACGGTTCCCGAACGACAAGACGATTCCATGGGCTGCCTCGCACTCGCTTAAGTAGTTGCAATTTGAAACCAGTGTGAGTGTAGGGAAAGTAGTTTTAAAATGCAACTTGTGGGGCGGCGGGCAACGGGTCCGCGCACCGACGTGCCGGGCGCGTGCGAAGGCAACCGGCGCGACAGCGGAGAACAACATGGCCAGGCAGAAAAGTCTTGCGGATTCGCCGTGCCCGGTGGCACGGGCGACCGATATCGTCGGCGATCGCTGGGCGTTGCTGATCGTGCGTGACGCGTTCGACGGCGTGCGCCGGTTCGGCGATTTCCGCGCGAGCCTCGGCGTCGCGAGCAACATCCTGTCGGACCGGCTCAGGATGCTGGTGGACGCGGGCGTATTCGACGTCGTGCCCGCGTCGGACGGCAGCGCGTATCAGGAGTACGCGTTGACGAAGAAGGGCGAGGGGCTGTTTCCGGTGATCGTGATGCTGCGGCAGTGGGGCGAGGCGAACCTGTTCGAGCGCGGCGAGCCGCATTCGGTCCTGGTCGAGCGCAAGACGGGCCGCGCGATCCGCAGGCTCGCGCTGCGGCACGACGATGGTCGGCCGTTGAAGGCGGCGGATACGGTCGTGCGGAAAGTGGGCGACGAGCGGGGGTGATACGGACGTGATGACCCCGGACGCCGTGCCGAGGACGCCGTGCGACGCAAGGACCGTGTCTTTACCGTTGCGCGGCGTCGCCGCATCGGTCGCGCGCCCGGTGGCGGCCGAGAGTCCCGTTCAAGCGGCTGCAGCCCCCGCCCGATGCGCACCGCTTTCATGCGCGCCACGATGTCGCGCGCGATGACAACGCCTGTCTAAGACCATCCGGCCATGACGCATGGGCGCGATCGGCGCAATCGCGTTCGCTATTGCAGGAAAACGGGTGGCGTCTGGCCGCTCAGTGCCGTTCGCCGCGCCAGCGCCCCGGCGCGACGCCGAAGCGTTTCGTGAACGCGTGCGTGAAGGTGCTCTGGTCGGCGAAGCCGACCATGCCGGCGATGTCGACGAGCGGATGGCGGCCGTCGGCGAGCAGCACGACGGCGGCGTCGAGCCGTAGCCGCTGCAGGTAGCGATGCGGGGTTTCGCCGAACGCGTCGACGAACAGTTGGTGAAACCGGCGCATCCCGTAGCCGCAGTGCGCGGCGAGATCGGCGATGCGCAGCGGCTCCGCGAGCCGCGCGCGCAGCCAGCGGTCGATGCGCGCGAAATCGAGGCCCGCCGCGGGCGCGGCGAGGCTGGCGTCGCCGAGCAGCGCGTCGCACAGACGCGCGGCGGCCTGCCACTGGAAGCGATGCGCGTGCCGCGTGTCGCCGGCCGGGCCGTCGAGCTGCGCGGCCGCTGTCGCGACCTGCGCGACGAGCGACGTCAGCGCCGGGTCGATCGACACGGCACGCGCGCTGTCGAACAGCCGCTGCGGCACCGCGAGCGACGCGGCGGGCAGGTCGAGCACGAGCTGTCGATTGTCGCCGAGGCCCGCGTAATCGTGGCGCGAGCCGGCCGGAATCAGCCAGGCCGCGTGCCGGTCGATGCGCTGGCCGACGCCGTCCACCGCCATCACCATCGCCCCGTCGACGCCGAGCACGACCTGGTGAAAGTCGTGCACGTCGGACGCTTCGCACGCGTCGTAACGGCGCAGCGCGATGGCGGGAGACGGGATGCGTTCCATCGGAAGGACGTCGGCCGGCGGCGTCGTCAGACGGCGAGCAGTTCGACTTCGAACACGAGCGTCGCGTTCGGCGGGATCACGCCGCCTGCACCGCGCGGGCCGTAGCCGAGTTGCGGCGGGATCGTCAGGCGACGCACGCCGCCGACCTTCATGCCCTGCACGCCTTCGTCCCAGCCCTTGATGACCATGCCGCCGCCGAGCACGAACGCGAACGGGTCGTTGCGGTCCTTGCTCGAGTCGAATTTCTGACCGTCGGTCAGCCAGCCCGTGTAGTGGACGCTGACGGTCTGGCCGGCTTGCGCTTCCGCGCCGGTGCCTTCGGTCAGCTCTTCGATTTTGAGGCCCGATGCGGTCGTGGTGACAGACATGACTTCTCCTGAAAGGGGTTGGGTAAAACCGCTATTGTAGGCGAGCGCGCAGGGGGCCGCCGCGGGCGGCGAGGGCACGGCCGCGTGCCGGTCGCGGCGGCGCTCACGCATCTCGCGCGACACGCGAATGGAACGCATGTTTGAATCGTTCGCGGACCGGCTCGAAGGAGTTGCACCATGCGAACGCCGCACGCGTATGAATCGGCGCTATCCGGCCGCTCGGCGTCGCGTCGATAAACCGCCGCGCGACGCCGCAAAACGCCCGTCGCGCGGGGCTTGCGCGCCGATTGCGATTCGCGCGCGCGTCGCCCGCCTGCCGGTTGCGCACGGATGCGCGCGTTCGAATCGCGACCCGCCCGAATGCCGCCCGAAGGTCGATTTCGTCGCGTTGCCGAACGTGCCCTGTTTGGAAGCGCGCATCTACCGCGCGGCTTGCGCGCGGCGTCGGCCGGCGCCTATCTTTACAGCTATCGATGTCAAGATTTGGGCGTTGCGCGATGCGCTGCCCGGGCCCACGCCGGCACGGCCGCAATGCTCGCAACGGCCGGCCGGGCCGCCCGGAAACAAGGAGAACGACGAACATGAAGTCAGCCGCTTCCGCGACCGCGGCCGAGGTGATGCCGGTGCGCCGCGACCTGCGCTTCGACCTGCCGGTCGAACGCGCGAAGGACTGGCACGGGCTCGGCCCGCACGTGACGCACTTCTTCAACGCGCTTTCGCTGCTGTTTCCGGCCGGCGAACGATTCTTCATGGATTCCGTGCGCCACTATCGCGACCGGATCGACGATCCGGTGCTGAAGCGGCAGGTGCTCGGCTTCATCGGGCAGGAGGCGATGCATACGCGCGAGCACGTCGAATACAACGAGCTGATGCAGGCGAACCGCCTGCCCGCGCGCAAGCTCGACAAGCGCATCTGGACCGTGCTCGGTTACATGAAGCGCAAGCTGCCGCATTCGGTGCAGCTCGCGCATACGGTCGCCGCCGAGCACTACACGGCCATGCTCGCCGACTGGCTGCTGCGCGATCCGACGCGCCTCGAAGGCTCGGTCGACGGCTACCGTCAGATGTGGGTGTGGCACGCGCTCGAGGAAACCGAGCACAAGGCCGTGTCGTTCGACGTCTGGAACGTCGCGATGAAGCCGGGCCTGCGCCGTTATCTGATCCGCATCGGCGTCTATCTGCTGACGACGCTGACGTTCTGGCCGACGGTGTTCCTGCTGCACGCGACGCTGTTGTCGCGCGATCGCGACATCGAGCATCGCGTGCGCGGCATGCTGCGCATGCTCGCGTTCCTGTACGGGCCGCGTCGTGGGCTGTTTCCGCGGATCGCGGGCGAGTGGCTGAGCTTTTTCCGGCCCGGCTTCCACCCGTGGGACCGCGACAACCGCCATCACCTCGCGCGGGTCGACGCGCTCGTCGCCGCGTACGGTGAACACGACGGCGCGTCGGCCGGCCGTGGTCGCGCCAACGCGCTCGCGCCGCTCGCATCGGGACGCTGACCCGCTCGCCGCGCTGCCCGGCGCGTGTTGCATTCCTGCATCATCCCCGTTTTATCCGACGATTGACCGGCATCAAGCGGAAACGGTTGCGGGTGCCGGGCCGGTGCGGCCGACCGGGCGTGCCGGCCCGTGCCGCCGGTCCGATCCCGTGTGCCCGGCCTCGCGTGCCGTCCCCGCGCGCCAGCACTGGCGCGGCGTCGGGTGTTCGCGATTGGTCCGGCCTCGCTTCGCGCCCGCCGCGCCACCGGGATAACACCCATCTAGCCGCGCGTCGGCGGCGTCGATATACCGTTCATGAAAGGGTTCGCCCGGCACGCGATTATTCCCCGGGGGGATTTTATTCGGACGAAAATGCGGCCAATATGTCGGTTCGATCGACGTCCGTCGGACGCGGCGGCGAGCCAGCGCACGATACCAACGCCAAGCGGGGAACAACGATGGTTGCAAGGTCACCCGACGCAAGCGGGACGGCGGCGTCCGAGACGCCGCTCGTATCCGTCACCGCTCCCGAGGCCGGACGCAAGCTGTTCGTGATCATGCGTTCGCCGGACGAGCCGTTGCTGGCGCAACTGCGCGGGCTCGGCTGGGATATCTCGGTCGCGAAGACGGCCGGCGCCGCGCAGAACATGACGTCCGGCGTGAACGTCGCCGCCGGGCTCATCGATTTCTCGGGCTTCACGTCGCGCGACTATCCCGCGCTGAAGGCCTGCCTGAGCCAGCCGGCGATCGGCTGGATTTCCATCGCGCAGGCCGGCATCACGATCGGCGCTGCCGTGCGCGAACTGATCCGCAGCTATTGTTTCGATTACGTGACGCTGCCGCTGCCGTACGAATGGATTTCGCACGTGCTCGGCCACGCGCGCGGGATGGCCGCGCTCGATCGCGTCGACGGCGCCGCATACGCGGCATCGATCGGCGAGCACGGGATGATCGGCAACTGCGAAGCGATGCAGCAGCTGTTCAGCACGATCCGCAAGGTCGCGAAAACCGACGCGAGCGTGTTCATCTCCGGGGAGTCGGGCACCGGCAAGGAGCTGACGGCGCTCGCGATCCACGAGCGCTCGGCACGCGGCAAGGGGCCGTTCGTCGCGATCAACTGCGGCGCGATCCCGCATCACCTGCTGCAGTCGGAACTGTTCGGCTACGAGCGCGGCGCGTTCACCGGCGCGAACCAGCGGCGCGCGGGCCGGATCGAATCGGCGAACGGCGGCACGCTGTTTCTCGACGAAATCGGCGACATGCCGGTCGAAAGCCAGGCGAGCCTGCTGCGTTTCCTGCAGGAAGGGAAGATCGAGCGGCTCGGCGGCCAGGAATCGATTCCGGTCGACGTGCGGATCATCTCGGCGACGCACGTGGACCTCGACGGCGCGGTCGAAGCCGGCCGCTTCCGCGCGGACCTCTATCACCGGCTCTGCGTGCTGCGCATTCACGAGCCGCCGCTGCGCGCGCGGGGCAAGGACATCGACATCCTCGCGCATTACGTGCTGCAGAAATTCAAGGGCGACAGCGGCCGCAAGATCAGCGGCTTCACGTCGGCCGCGCTCGACGCGATGCGCCGCTACGAGTGGCCCGGCAACGTGCGCGAGCTGATCAACCGGGTGCGCCGCGCGATCGTGATGGCCGAGAGCCGGCTGCTGACGCCGCACGATCTCGGGCTCGAGGTTCCGGGTGAAACGGAGCCCGTGACTCTCGAACAGGCGCGTTCGCTCGCCGAGCGCGTCGCGATCGAGAACGCGCTGCTGCGCAACGATCACCGGATCAACAAGGCCGCCGCCGAACTCGGCATCTCGCGCGTGACGCTGTACCGGATGATGATCGAGCACGGACTCAACGACCACGACAACTCCGGCGACAACGGCGGGAAGGACGGCTCGCCGCCCGACGACGCCGACCACCAGCGAGTCGGCTGAAGGCGGCCCGGAAGCGTCCGCGGCCGGTCCGTGCGCGGGCGTCCGGCGGCATGTAAAGGGCGTGAAACGTTTCCTGCCGGCGGCTGTGCAAAAAGCCCCGGCAAACGCGGGCGGCGACGCGCGGCCCGCGCCGGGAAAATTTTCCGGCTCGTCCGCGCGCCTTGTCCGGCAAGGCGTTGCCGCCACGCGACCGAGGCCGCTCGCGCCCGGCATGTTTCAGTTTCGCAACGTCCGGCATGTCCCGCCCGTCCGAGCCGCACACTGGTCCGATGAAAGGCTTGTGCCGCCGGCCCCGAACGAAGCTGGCGCGCTCCTTGCACAGGTTGGTGTGCGAGAGTCGACGACGCGTCGTCCGGCCGGTTCGGCAGCGAACCATTCGAGAACCGGCTAGGACGCAGTCCGCGGGGATGACGGCCGGACGGGCAGCATGGCCCCGCTCCGGGCGGCATGGGCCGTCGTCGTCGGATCGTCGGAGCACCGGCGGTGTCCGGTTGCCGGCACAAGCAACGACTCGAATACGGGGTAGAAAAATGAACGATCTCAACACGCCGCGGCCGGCAGGCCGCGATCGCAGTGATTCGACCCATCGCCGGTCGACCGCGCACCTTGCTGCCGGCCGGCACGCGTCGACAGGCCACCTCTCCGCGCCCGGTGCGAGGCGGATCCGGCTGATACCCGGTCATCCGCGCCGGGCCGGTGCTTTCCCGCTCGCCAATCCGGTCCGCATGGGGATGTGCACGCGGGCGCCGATACCCCGGCGCCCGGTCTTCGCTTATTGACGACGTCGAGCGCCTGCGGTCGCCAGCGCAGGCGATCCGTTTGCCATGCGAATGACGTGCGGCATCCGGTTGCGCGATACGGACGATGAAACCGGTGCGACGGCAGACGTCAGGGAGGCGTCGCCGTCCGGCGAGCAGGGGAGGGGCGGTCGGGCCGCGCGCGACGGGCATCGCACCCGTGCGCGCGCGGCGCCGCTTCAGCCGCCGTAGATGTCGAAGTCGAAGTACTTCGACGCGAGCCGCTTGTAGGTGCCGTCCTTGACCATGTCGAGGATCGCGCGATCGATCTTCGCCTTCAGGTCGGCGTCTTCCTTGCGCAGCCCGATACCGGCGCCGATGCCGAGCACCTTCTCGTCGACGAGTTCGGGCCCGACGAACTGGTAGCCCGCGCCGCGCGGCGACTTCAGGAACCCGATCGCGGCCTGCACCTCGTCCTGCAGCGCGGCGTCGAGGCGGCCCGACGTCAGGTCCGCATACACGCCGTCCTGGTTCTGGTACGACACGACGTTCGCACCCTGCTTCGCCCAGTACGCCTTCGCATACGCTTCCTGCGTCGTGCCCTGTTCGACGCCGATCGACTTGCCCTTCAGCGATTCGGCCGTCGGCAGCAGCGGCGAGCCCTTCTTCACGACGAGCCGCGTCGGCTGGTTGTAGATCTTCGTCGTGAAGCCGATCTGTTCCGCACGCTGCGGCGTGATCGACATCGACGACAGCACCGCGTCGAACTTCTTCGCCTTCAGCGCCGGGATCATCCCGTCGAAATCGTTCTCGAGCCACACGCACTTCGCCTTCAGCCGTGCGCAGATCTCGTTGCCGAGGTCGATGTCGAAGCCGACGAGCTTGCCGTCGGGCGCCTTCGATTCGAACGGCGCGTAGCTGGCGTCGGTGCCGAAGCGCAGCGTGGTCCAGTCCTTCGCGACGGCGGGGCCTGCCGATACCGCGAGCAGGGCGATCGAAACGGCGGCAATCAGTCTCTTCATGGTGGTTCTTCCTTGGCGTGGTCTATCCGGTTCTGGGCGACACGGTTGCTGCGGGGACGCACCGCGTCCCGGTGCGCTGTCCGCACGGACATTAACGCAGAAAATAAAATCGCAGTCCAGAATGGACAAAAAATATCGATCCTTCGGGAGGAATGCCGGCACGTCGGGGGACGACCCCTTGCAAAAATACGAAAATGGACTAATCTTGTTAGTAAATTCGTTTCGAGACTAACGATCATGTCACAGCCCGCCTTCGATCCGCATTCCGCCCCGCGGCAGGCTTCGGTCGCGCAGATGTCGGCGGCCGGCCTGCGCGCGTTCTTCAACATCGCGCGCGACTGGGAGCTGACGATCGACGAACAGATCGTCCTGCTCGGCTCGCCCGGCCGCTCGACGTTCTTCAAGTGGAAGGCGTCGCCCGAATCGGCGCGCCTGCCGCGCGATACGCTCGAGCGGCTATCGCTGCTGCTCGGCATCTACAAGGCGCTGCAGATCCTGCTGCCGCAGCCGGCCGCGGCCGACACCTGGGTCAAGCGGCCGAACGACGCCGCGCCGTTCGGCGGCAAGCGCGCGCTCGACCGGATGCTCGCCGGCAACGTCGGCGACCTGGTCGCCGTCCGGCAATACCTCGACGCGATGCGGGGTGGCTGGGCGTGACGATGCCGATCGAAGCAGTACAGCACTGGCCCATGACCGTCGTCGACTGGGCACCTGCCTATCGCGTGATTCCCACTCGTTTTCCAGCCATCAACCTGTTCGACCGCGTCGCGTCCGCCGAGGATTTCGATGCGCTCTATGCGCTCGAATCGCTGACCAACGATCGCATCCGCAACGAAGTCGGCACGCTCGAACTCGTGCCGCCGGCGGAGCGTCGCTACGGCCCGGGCTGGGGGCCGATCATGGCCGCGTTCACGCATCTGAATCCGCAGGGCAGCCGCTTTTCGGACGGCAGCTACGGCGTGTTCTACTGCGGGCGGTCGCGCGATACGGCGATCGCCGAAACGCGCTATCACAGCGGGCTGTTCCTGGCCGCGACGAAGGAGGCGCCGATGCGTCAGCAGATGCGGCTCTACACGGTGTATGCGCAGGGCGACGTCGCCGACGTGCGCACGTGGCCGCAGCGCAGCCCGGCGCTGCTCGATCCGCTCGATTACGGCGCGGGGCAGGCACTCGGCCGCGCGGTGCGCAACGCGGGCGGCGCGGGGATCGTCTATCCGTCGGTGCGCGACCCGCGCGGCGAGTGCCTCGCCGCGTTTCGCACGACGCTGCTGCGCGATTGTCATCACGCTGCGTATCTCGAATACAACTGGAACGGATCCGCGATCGATGCGGTGTTCGAGCTGAACCAGGTGGGTTAGCGCAGTGCTCGCGCACGCAAACGCGCGCGTGAGCGTGAGTCCGCCGAGCGTTGCCGGCCCGCGGCCTGCGCAGGCCCGTTATCGGCGTGAACGTGGGCCTAAGGCAGCGGCAGGTCGCCCGCATGACGCGCGCGCGCGTCGGCCTGCGTCAGCGACCACGTGTCGCCCGTGCGCGGCTCGACGATCGTCAGGCGTCCCGACGGTGCGAACGCGCCGGTGTCGATGAACCATTGCGCGCCGATGCGCTGCGGCGCACGCACCGGCGTGTGGCCGGTGCAGGTCAGCGACAGGCCGGCCTGCCGGGCCGGGTCGACGAGCCCCTGGACCAGGTCGCGCCCCCAGATCAGCCGCTCGCGCACGTCGGGCGAATAGCTGCCCGCGTCGAGTTCGGCGTCCGGACCGAGGAATTCCGCATGCAGCACGTTGAAGCGCGCGGGGCCGTCGCCGATCACGCGTACGAGCGGCAGCGCGTCGACGCGCGCCGCGTGCGCGTGCAGCCGTTCCGGCGGGAGGTCGGCGCCCCAGTCGCCGCCGATCCCGCGCCACGCATCGTGCGACAGCTTGCCGCGCGCGACGAGGCTCAGCACTTCTTCGTGATTGCCGCGCACCACGTGGCACCACGGGCGGTCGAGCAGCTCGAGCGCGGTTTCGGACGCGGGGCCTCGGTCGACGAGATCGCCGACCGAGAACAGCCGGTCGCGAGCCGGATCGAAGCCGATGTCGTGCAGCAGCGCGCGCAGCACATCCACGCAGCCGTGCAGATCACCGACGACGAAGTCGCGGCCGGCCGCGTTCGCGGGATGGTGGCAGAGGACGGGAGTCATCCCGATATCTTAGGCGCTCACGCCAGTCGCAACGTCATGCAGGAATGGCGATAATCGGGGCGGTACCCGCCGGCGCTGCCCGGCGGGCCGTTCGCACGCGGGCCGAACCCTTTCCATCCGCTTTCGGAATCACACGATGACGCTTTATCCGCAGGTATTACGCAACCGGCCGCGCATGGTCGCCGCCTTCGCCGCGGGCGTGCTGTGCGCGCTGCTGCTGCCGTTGCAGTTGCGGCCGACCGCGCGTGCGCTGATCGGCTGGGATTGCACGGTCTGGCTGTATCTCGTGCTGATGTGGGGGCGCATGGTCACCGCACATCACCATCAGGTGCGCGAGATCGCGATCCGCGAGGACGAGAACGCGACGACCGTGCTGACGGTGATCTGCATCGCGACGGTCGCGAGCGTCGCCGCGATCGCGATCGAGCTCGCCACCGCGAAGAACGTCGGCTTTCGTGCCGGGCTCGGCCACTACGCGGTCACGGGCGCGACGCTGTTCGGCGCATGGTTCCTGATCCCGACGATCTTCACGCTGCACTATGCGCGGCTCTATTACGGCTCGCCGAGCAGCGATCGCGCGCTGCGGTTTCCCGACCGCAACCCCGAGCCCGACTACTGGGATTTCCTGTATTTCGCCTTTACGCTCGCGGTCGCGTCGCAGACGGCCGACGTGTCGCTCGCGAATCGCGCCGCGCGTCGCGCGGTGCTCGCGCAGTCGATCCTGTCGTTCTACTTCAACATGGCCGTGCTCGGGCTGTCGATCAACGTCGCGGCAGGGTTGCTGAGCTGACGCGGATGACTTGAGCCGTTCTTACCGATCGCCGCGCTCGAGCGCGGCGGTCGGCGGCCCGCGCGTGGCTCGCTATCGAGACAGCGAGCGATCGGCGGATGCGTGCCGCCGTCGCCACGCGCCATCGCGGCTTCGAGCGGAAAGCGCGTCCGGATGGTGGCCGCGCTGACGCTGCGGCTCGCCGCTTCGCCCCGACTCACGCCGACTTACGCCGACTCACGCCGACTTACGCCGTCACGCGCCGCGCCGCGCCGCGATCCACGCGCCCCAGAACAGGCTCGAGAAAAAGCGCAGCGGCGCATCGAAGCCCGCATCGTGCAGCAACGCGAAGACGGCTTCCTCGGCAGCGGGCGGATCGGCGCCCTGCAGGATTTTCGCCAGCTGCGCACGCACGGCGTCGGGCGTCGCGCCCTTCATCCGCCAGCGCTGCTGCCACGCGTCGAGCAGGCGAGGGTGCTCCGCATAGCGGCGATAGTTGCCCGCGATCACGAGCGGTGCACCGGGCTTCAGGCGGCGCGCGATCGCATCCAGCAGCGCGGCCTTCGCCGCATCGCCGGGGACGTGATGCAGCACGCCGATCAGCGTCGCGCCGTCGAACGCCGGCGCATCGGGCAGCGCGTCGACGCCGGCCTCGACGAATTGCGTGCGGGCGGCGAACCCCGCCGCTTCGACGTTGGCACGCGCGAGCGCGAGCATCGGCGCGGACGGATCGACGGCCGTGAACTGCCAGCCCGGTTCGAGCGCCGCGGGCACGCAGATTTCCTGCCCCGTGCCGCCTGCGCCCACGACGAGGAGCCGCGCATCGCGTACACCGATCGCCGATGCGAGCATGCACGCGGCGAGTTCGTGGCACGCGTCGTAGCCGGCGAGCGCGATGCGGGATTGTTCGGCGTATTCGTGCGCGCGTGCCGGATCGAACTTCGCGGCGCTGGCGGGGAGCGACATGGAGATTCCTCGAATTCTGGCGCGGGCGGGGTGCCCACGCGCGTCGCACCGAGCGTAAGCGCGGGGCCGCGGCGCAACAAGGCGAGCGGCCATTCCGGTATGCGGACTACCCGATTCGGCCCGCATCGCGCGCAACCATTGCCGGGGTCGATTCGCATTTAAAAATGTGAGGATTCGATGCGTCGCGATCGTGAAAGCGGCGCATACTTTTCTTCCCCCCTGCCTGGCCGTCGCATGCCGGGCCCGATGCGCCGCGCGAATCGCGCGGCCATGCCGCTCGGCACGCACGAGGAGCGCATCATGTCAGATTGTCCGCACGATCCGTATGCGCAGCACTACATACACTGCCTGCCGTCCGGCGCGCAGCCCTGCGGTGCGCTCGGCACGTCGCCGCGCACGCATTTCCGCGTGTGGGCGCCGGGCAGCACGCATGTTCAGCTCGAACTCGATACCGGCTCCGGCCCGACGCTCGTCCCGATGACGGCGGCCGGTCCGCACTGGTTCGAAGTGTTCGTCGAATGCGGTGCGGGCGCGCGTTACCGTTACCGGCTCGACGATGTCGTGTCGATTCCCGATCCCGCGTCGCGTTCGCAACCGGACGGGCTCAACGGCCCGAGCGAGGTCGTCGATCCGCGCGCGTTTACATGGCGCAACACGTTCTGGCGCGGCCGCCCGTGGGAAGACATCGCGCTGTACGCGATTCGTCCGCACGCGGTGGGCGGCTTCGACGGCGTGCGCCGCCGGTTGCCGCAGCTCGCGCGTCTCGGCGTGACCGCGCTGGAGTTGCTCGCGTCGCCGCACGACAGCCTGCCGTTCGCGCCGCTCGCGTCCGAGGGCGGCCCCGACGCGCTGAAGGCATTGATCGACGCCGCGCACGGCTACGGTCTCGCGGTTCTGCTGGAACTCGATTACGCGCGCTTCGGCAGCGGCACCGACGCACTGCGCCATTACGCGGTGCCGTTCTTCCATACGCGCGACGATCCGCTGCAGGCGGCGCCGCTTGCGCTCGACCATCCGGAAGTCTGCGACTTCTTCTGCGACAACGCGCTGTACTGGATCGACGAATACCGTTGCGACGGCCTGCGGTTGCGCGAGGCCGACCGGATCGGCACGTCGTGGCTGCGCGAGATCGCCGACCGCGTGCGCGCGGCCGTGCCGGCCGACCGGATGATCCACCTCGTGCTCGGCAGCGAGCGTCATCCGGTGCACCTGGCCGATACGCATTTCGATGCGCAGTGGAACGGTTGCGGAGAACGCGCGCTGCATCGGCTGACGGGGCGCGACACGTCGGCGCACGAAGGGATTTCGCCCCACCAGTCGATCCACACGCTCGCGCGCGCGCTGACCGCCGCAGGCGCGGCGTTCCAGCCGGCGGCGGGGGGCGACGGCCCGTGCGCCGAAGGGCTGTCGCTCACGTCGCTGGTGCTGTCCGACGGCGCGTGGCGTGACAGCGAACAGCGCGACAGCGAGCAGGCGGCGGGCCTCGCGGCGCTTGCGTTGTCGCTGCTCACGCCGCAGATCCCGCTGATCTTCGACGAAACCGCGCGCGATGTCGATCGCGCGCATTTCGTGCAGTCGGCGCTCGCGGTGCGCGCGAAGCTGATCGCGCCGCGGCTGTCCGATTGCCGGCCGCAGGACGCGCATGCGTTGAAGGCGAGCGGTGACGGCGATGCCGACGCGCTGCTCGCGTCATGGCGGCTCGCCGACGACGAGACGCTGACCATCGCGTTGAACCTGTCGCCCGACGCGGTGCCGTTCGATGCGCCGAGCGGGCAGGTCGTGTTCGAGACGCCGGCACGCGCACGCGACCGGGTCGACGAAGGGGAGTTGCCGCCGTATTCGCTCGTCGCGTGGCTGACGGGCGACGTCAACCGGTACGCGCTGACGCACGACGTGCGTCGGATCGACGACCGCGCATGGCGCGCGATGCGTCCCGTTCCGCACGCGTGATGCCCGGAGGGTCGGGCGCTGGCGCGCCCGGCCGCCCTTACCAGAAACCGCGAATGCCCGCGACGCCGTACGCGCCGTGGCGGCGCGCGTCGTCGAGATGCGCGCGCGTCATGCCGCCGAGCGCATAGACCGGCATCGCGGCCTGCGCGGCCAGCGCAGCGAATTGCGTCCAGCCGAGCGTCGGCGCGCCGGGATGGCTCAGCGTCGGCAGCACGGGCGACAGCGTGACGAAATCCACGCCCGCGCGCGCGGCCAGCACGAGATCGTCGGCCGCATGGCAAGCGGCCGACATGCGGCGCGAGGCCGGCAGCGGCCGTTGCGCGACGGCGCGCAGCGCGGTGCCGTCGAGGTGCCAGCCCGCGCCGTCGAGCCGCATCACGCCGGCCGCGTCGATCGGCCCGTTGAGCATCAGTTGCGCGCCGGCCGCGTCGCAGCGCGCGAGCGCATCGGCGGCCAGCCGCGCGAACGCGGCCGCGTCGAACGACTTCACGCGCAGCTGCACGAGCGTTTCGCCGCGCGCGAGCACGGCCGACAGCGTGTCGAGGAATGCGTGGCAATCGGCGGCCGACGCGGACGCCGGCTCCGGCGTGATCACGCAGCAGCGCGGCAGCGTCGGCGTCATCGCGCGCGGCCCGCGGCGGCCGTCATTCGTCGGCCTCCTTCGCGATCTTCGGATAGACGCGCACCAGCACGATGCGCGGACCGTTCATCTTCTTCACGACGACGTCGAAGCGATCGAACGACACGCGCTGCCCTTCGGTCGGCAGATCGCTGAGCGCGTGAATCACCAGGCCGCCGACCGATTCCGCACGCCCTTCGTCGATGTCGATGCCGAGCGCCTGCTCGAGCGACACGACGGGCAGGCTGCCCTTGCCCATCAGCGTGCCGTCGTCGAGGCGGCTCCAGTCCGCGTCGCCCTGGCGGAACTCGTCGTGGATCTGGCCGACCAGCGCACCGAGCAGGTTGTCGAGCGTCAGGAAGCCGATCGGCTTCTCGCCCTTGTTGCCGACCAGCGCGAAGTGCGGCGCGCCCTTGCGGAAGCGGCGGAACAGCTCCAGCGCCGGCGTGTCGGGCTTCACGTACTGCACCGGGCGCACGTAGTCGGACAGGTCTTCGAGCGCCGCGCCGGCGTGACGCGCGAGCAGCAGGTCCTTCAGGTGGATCAGCCCGCTCACCTGTTCGCGCGACGCATTCTCGAACAGCGGATAGCGGCTGAAGCGGTGCCGCGCGACGATTTCCATGTTGTCGGGCAGCGGCAGGTCGCGGCGCAGGCCGATCATTTCATGCGCCGGCCGCATCAGGTCCGACACCGTCATCGACGAGAAATCGAGCGAGTGCGCAAGCGTGTTCCACTCGTCGTTGGTGTACGTGCCGCGCGCCGGCTGGGCCGCGTTGCCCGCGCTGCGGCGGCTGCGCAGGATCAGCTTCAGCTCGTCGGTCGAGTAGTGCGCATCGCCGCCATGGTCGGCCGACAGGCCCGCGAGCTTCAGCACCGCGTTCGCGCTGGTGTTGAGTACCCAGATCGCCGGATACATCGCCCAGTAGAACGCGTAGAGCGGCAGCGCGACCCACAGGCCGACCTTCTCCGACTGGCGGATCGCCATCGATTTCGGCGCGAGCTCGCCGACCACGATGTGCAGGAACGAGATCAGCGAGAACGCGAACACGAGCGAAATCAGGTGCACGATGCGCTCGGACTGCACGCCGATCAGGTCGAGCAGCGGCCCGATCAGTTCCGCGAACGCCGGTTCGCCGACCCAGCCGAGGCCGAGCGACGCGAGCGTGATGCCGAGCTGGCAGGCGGACAGATACGCGTCGAGCCGGCCGTGCACGATCGCGAGGATGCGCCCGCGCAGGCCGTGCTTGCGGGCAAGTGTCTTGACGCGCGTCGCGCGCAGTTTGACGAGGCCGAATTCGGCTGCGACGAAAAACCCGTTGAGGGCCACCAGGAACAACGCGCCGATGAGCGCGAAGATCTGTAACAAAGAATCGCTCCAGTCATGACAGGCCCAACAGTATAGGGCCGGAAAGGGAAATGTAATGTGTCGGGCGGCCGATGGCTTACACCGGCGCCTCGCAGGGGACGGTGAGCGACAGGGTGACGGCGGCGCCGTCGGCGAACGGGGCGTGGGTGAACGAGCCGCCGTGCGCGAGCGCGACACGCTGGCACAGCGCGAGCGCCGCTGCGACGCGCTTCGCGTCGCGCGGGTGCAGCATCTCGCGGCGCGCGAACGGTTCGAATGCATGCGGCAGCGCCGGATCGGCGAGGGCGGCGGCGTTCATGTCGCAGGCGACGTGCGCGACGTACTGCGCGCCGTCACGCGCGCACGTGAACGTCACGCGGCTGCCGGCGGCGCTGGCTTCGACGGCCGTCGTCAGCATCGTCCAGAGCGCCTGCGCGATGCGCTCGCGGTCGGCGGTCAGCGACGGCTCGCCGTCGGGCAGCGTCGCGTCGACGCTCACCTGTCGTGCGTCGGCGAGTGCGCAGCGCACCAGTGCGAGCGTGTCGTCGAGCAGCGGGCGCAGCGCGAACGGCTGCGTGGCGATCGCCAGGGTGCGTGTTGCCGCGCGCGGTGCGTCGAGCACGTCGTCGATCAGCGCGACCTGCTGGTCGATCCCCGCGCGGATGCCCGCGAGCGCGCGTTGCAGGTTCGGGTCGGCGCTGGCGAGCTGGCGCTCGAGCACGTACGCCCAGCTGTGCATCGCGTTCAGCGGGCTGCGCAGGTCGTGCGAAGCGATGGACAGCGCCTGGTCGCGCTGGAACAGCGCGGCCTCGGCGGCATAGTGCGCTGCGCGTTCGCGCAGCAGGTCGGCGGCGGGATCGACGGGAGTGGACGTCACGGGGCTGGCCTGTCGGAAGCGGTTGGCATGAAAAGCACGCGAACCGCCATTATAGGGATCGTGCGTGTCACGCCGGCAGCGCGTCCTCGTCCTTTTTCCGTGCGTCGCCGTTCGGCAGCAACTGGCAGGCGAGCAGGCCGGCGAGCATCAGCGCGCAGCCGACCAGCGCGCGTAGCGTCAGCGTCTCGCCGAGCGCGGCCCAGCCGGCGATGGCCGCGAACACCCCCTCCATGCTGAAGATCACGGCCGCGTGCGCCGGCGCTGCATCGCGCTGCGCGACGACCTGCAGCGTATAGCCGACGCCGACCGACAGCAGCCCGCCGTACAGCAGCGTCGGCAGCGCGCGCTTCAGCATCGCGAGGTTGACCGGCTCGATCGCGAGGCCGGCCGCGAGGCACAGCACGCCGCACGCGACGAATTGCAGGAACGCGAGCACGAGCGGATCGTGCCGCTTCGCGAAATGGCCGACGGTCATCACGTGCGCGGCGATGACCACGGCGCCCGCGAGCTGGAACCAGTCGCCGTAGAGCACCGAGAAATGCTCGTCGATGCTGAGGAAGTACAGGCCGAGCGCCGCGAGCAGCGCGCCGAACCACGTGCCGGCGCCGATCCGGTGGCGGACGAACACGCCCATCAGCGGCACGATCACGACGTACAGCGAGCTGATGAAGCCCGCGTTCGCGACCCGCGTGTACTGCAGGCCGACCTGCTGCAGCGAGATCGACACGGCGAGCAGCACGCCGAGCGCGAGGCCCGGCGCGAGCAGGGCCGGCTCGCGGCGAATCGCCGCGAACTGCGCGCGCGAGCCTGCGTTGACCATCAGCAGCGGGAGCAGCACCAGCGCGCCGAGCAGGAAGCGCAGCCCCGTGAACAGGAACGGCCCGATCACGTCGAGGCTCAGTCGTTGCGCGACGAACGCCGAGCCCCAGATCGCGGCGGCGGCGAGCATCAGCAGGTTGGCACGGAGGTGCTTGCGGGCGTCGGGTTTCATCGGCATTCGTCAGGGGATTGCGGGCAGCGGAACCGCGTAGTTTACGCCGAGATTGCAAGGCTGTCGGAAAACCTGCGAAGTGCGGCCGCCGCGCGGGCGTCGCGCACGCGTGAATACAGCACGACCTGCGAATGCGGCAGCGGCGGCAGGCCGAATTTCGTGCCGACGTCGACCAGCGTGCGCGGCGCGACCCGCCGGGCCAGCGGGCACACCGCGAGCCCGGCCGCGGCGGCGGCCGTGACCGCCGCGACGCCGCCGCCCGTAAAGCGCTCGCGCCACGGCCGCCCCGCATGCTCGAGCGCACGCAGCGCGGCGGCCCGCACGCCGCACGGCCCGGCCAGCACCGCGAGCGGCAGCGGCTCGCCCGCGCGCGGCGCCCAGTCGGGCGCGGCGAGCCATGCGAGCGGTTCGGTGAACAGCAGCGTGCCGTCGTCGCGCGGCGGATCCTCGCCCGGTTCGTGCCGCACGATCGCCGCGTCGAGCCGCCGTTCGTCGTATTGCGCGAGCAGGCTCGCCGACATGCCCAGATGCATCTCCAGCGACAGCCCGGGATCCTGCCGGTGCAGGCTCGTCAGCACGGCAGGCAGGTCGGGCACCGCGACGTGCTCGCTGACCCCGAGCGACAGGCGGTGCGTGCCGGCCGAAATCGCGCCGAGCGCCTGGTCGTGCGCGTCGAGCAGCGCGCGGGCGGCCGGCAGGAAGTTCTCGCCGTCCGCCGCCAGCTTGACGACGCGCGGCGTGCGTGCGAGCAGCGGCTTGCCCAGGTGCGCTTCGAGCCGCTTCAGCTTCAGGCTGACGGCCGATTGCGTGGTGCCGAGCGCGTCGGCGGCGCGCGTGAAGCTCGCGAGATCGGCGACCAGCACGAATGCGCGCACCGCATCGAGGTCGAGGACTTTCATTTCGAATGTAAATGAATGAAATATCGGATGATGACTGTTCATTATAGTTCTGCGCGCCTAACCTGACCTTGCGTTTCCGATTCTCAACGTCACCGAAAGGAGCAGGACCATGCCATTCACCCGTATCGCCGTGCGCGAAGGCAAACCGGCCGCCTACCGTGCGGCGCTCGTCGACGGCGTGCACCGCGCGCTCATGCAGACGTTCAACGTGCCCGAGGACGACATCTTCATGGTCGTGACCGAGCATTCGGCCGAGAACTTCTTCTTCGGCCGCCACTACCTCGACATCGAACGCAGCGACGATCTGGTGATGGTCCAGATCACGGCGAACAACACGCGTACGCTCGAGCAGAAGCAGGCGCTGTACCGGACCATCGCCGAGAATCTCGCGCGGCAGCCCGGCGTGCGGCCGCAGGACGTCTTCATCAGTCTCGTCGAAGTGCTGAAGGAGGATTGGTCGTTCGGCAATGGCATCGCGCAATACGTCGTCTGATACGTCGTTTGATGCGTGACAGGGGCGACAGGGCCAGATCGTCGCCAACGCATATTGGCCGCGTGTACTATGGAAGCTGCTTCACGGACGACGCCGGCACGGAGGACGTGCCGGCGATTCTTCATGTGCAGGAGCCTCCATGTCGCGTGTGCTGGAAATCGTGTTGTGCCTGTCGCTGGAAGGTTGGCCGGTCAGGGCCGGAAGCCGGGCCCGTGGTGAGCAGCGCGACTTCGGCGCCGAACTCGTCCGTGCGTGGCGGATCTGTCCGCAGGTGCGGATGCGGCGAGGCCAGGAACGCGTGACGATCGAGCCATGCCAGGTCGAGGAAGCCGAGCCGAGCCCCGGCGAGTGCTGGTGGACGTGGATCGAGTCGAACGCGCACGGCCGGCGGGTCGTCGCGTCGCGCACGAAGGCATTCGCGCCCGGCGTCGTGGAGCGCGAACTGTTCGATGCCGAACACGCGGGCATCGCGGTGGCCACGCCCGCATCGGCGCCGATCGCCGATGCGGATGCGCCGCAGGCGATCGGCGAGGGCGACCGCGTGACGCCCGACGCCGTTGCCGAAGCGGCGCTTGCCGCATCGTCCGGGCCGGCGCCGCTGCGGCTCGTCAGCGAGCGGCGGCGCGGGCGCTGGGCGGACGACAGCGGCGTGGTGGTCGAGATGACGCTCGACGACATCATTCTGCACCGTGGCACCGAACCACCGCGCCGCCAGGTCGAGCTGCGCCTCGCGGCGCCCGACTGGGAAACCGTCGCCGCGCGCACGGCCGCGCTGCGCGCGCTGTTTGCCGCCGCGCGCGAGCTCAGCGGCGCATGGCCCGCGTTCGTGCAGCTCACCAGCGTGATCGACCGCGCGTGCGCGGGCGAACCCGCCGTTGCGAGGCCGGTCAAGGCGCAGCTCGTCGACCTGAGCGGCATCCGCACGCAGCGGGCCGCGCTGTTCGCGCTGTCCGGCGACATCGCCGCGCAATGGCTCGGCAACGAGGGCGGTGTGCTCGATCGCGACGATCCCGAGTTCGTGCACCAGATGCGCGTCGCGCTGCGCCGGCTGCGCACGCTGATGCGCTTCTTTCCACGCTTCGCGGACGAGCAATGGAAGAACACGTTCGGCGCCGACTTGCGCTGGGTCGCGTCGCTGCTCGGCACGGTGCGCGACTGGGACGTGTTCTCGACCGAAAGCCTGCCCGCGCTGATCGCAGCCGACGGCGGCAGCCCCGACTGGGACGGCACGCTCGACGCCGCGCGCGTCCAGGCGACGGCGGCGCGCGTCGAACTGCGCCAGGCGTTGCATTCGGCGCGCTATGCGCGCCTGACGCTCGGCTGGCTCGAATGGCTGAGCGCGCTCGCGCTGCCGCCGGCCGCCGGCGACGACGACACGCCGTCGCTGCGGCGCCACGCGACCAAGCGCGTGCGGCGGCTGTTCGGTCACCTGTATGCATCGCCGTCGCTCACGTCGCTCGACACGGCCGCGCGGCACCAGGTGCGGATCGACGCGAAGCGGCTGCGCTACGCGCTCGAGTTCTTCGCGTCGCTGGCCTCGCGCCGCACGCGCAACGAAACGGTCAAGACGCTCGCACGCGTGCAGAGCGTGCTCGGCGAGGCGAACGACACGATCGTCGCGCTGCATCATCTCGAGCAACTGGCGGCGCCCGCGTACCAGCTCGGTTTCGTGCGCGGCTACGGTGCGGCGCTCGAGCAACGCGCCGCGCGCGACGCCGAGGCGCTGCTCGCGAGCCTGCGCCCGCCGAAGCTCGACGGCAAGCCACGTTGAGCGGCGCGCGCTCACTATAATGGCCACCCGTTTTCTTCCGACAGACCGATGAGCGACGCATCGCCTCCTTCCTCTTCCGCCGGGCCGCTCGAACTGGGCGGCGAACTGTGGCTGCGCGCGGGCGAGCAGACGCTCGGCGGCGCCACCCGCATCGCGCTGCTCGCGGCGATCGGCGACACCGGATCGATCACGCGCGCGGCAACGGCCGTCGGGCTCAGCTACAAGGCCGCGTGGGAGGCGATCGATACGATGAACAACCTGGCCGGCGAGCCGCTCGTGACGCGCTCGACGGGCGGCAAGGGCGGCGGCGGCACGACGCTGACGCCGCGCGCGACGTCGCTGATCGCCGCGTTCCGCACGATCGAGCGCGAGCATCGCCGCTTCATCGACGCCGCGAGCGCGGCGGTGTCCGGCTTCGACGTCGACTGGGCGCTGATCGGCCGGATCGGGATGAAGACGAGCGCGCGCAACCAGTGGTTCGGCAAGGTCGAGTCGATCGTGCGCGGCACGGTGAACGACGAGGTGACGCTCGTGCTGCCGGGCGGGCAGGCGATCGTCGCGGTGCTGACGCACGAAAGCGCCGACGCGCTCGGCTTGCAGCCGGGCGCGGATGCGTGCGCGCTCGTGAAGGCGTCGTGGGTCGTGCTGGCGGTCGACGACGACGGCGGAACCGACGCGACCTTGAAGGTGTCCGCACGCAACCAGTTGCACGGGACGGTCGAAACGGTCACGGCGGGCGCGGTGAACAGCGAGGTGACGCTGGCGCTCGACGGTGGCGGGACGCTCACGGCCGTGGTCACGAACGACAGTGTCGGCGCGTTGCAACTCGACGCCGGCCGGCGTGCGATCGCGCTGTTCAAGGCATCGAGCGTGATTCTCGCGGTGACGGGCTGATCGCACGACGGCGGCGCGCGCCGTCCCTGTCGATGACCGTGGGCGGACGCGGCGAAACCGGCGCCGCCCGACATGTAGGAGGCGCCGGTTTCGATCCCCTTTTCAGCTCGTTCCAGCTTGTGCCGCACGTGCGGCTTCTCTCAGGCTCCAACGTGGCCACATGGGCCACCGCCTTCGCGCGATCACGTGACGCGCGTCGGCCACTCGGCGTGCGGCGTTGCGGCCTGCACGCGTCCTTCGCTCAATTGCACGACCTGATCGCCGAACGCGGCGACGTCGTCGGGATCGTGCGAGATGAGCACCATCGGGATATCGAGCCGCGCCTGCAGTTCGGCGAGCTCGTGGCGCATGCGCTGGCGCAGCGCGCCGTCGAGCGCCGCGAACGGCTCGTCGAGCAGCAGGATGTGCGGCTGCGCGACCAGCGCGCGGGCAAGCGCGACGCGCTGTTTCTGCCCGCCCGACAACTGCGACGGGAATTGCCCGGCGAGCGTGTCGAGTTCGAACGCCTGCAGCCAGTACGCGACTTCGGGCGGCACCCCCTTCGCACGCGGGTTGCGCAGGCCCGGCGTGAGCCCGAACGCGATGTTCTGGCGCACGTTCAGGTGCGGAAACAACGCATAGTCCTGGAACAGATACGCGACGCGGCGTGCACGGGTCGGCACGTCGATGCCGCGCGCGGAATCGAACAGCGTTTCGCCGTTCAGCGTGATCGTGCCCTCGTCGGGTGACAGCAAGCCGGCGATCGCCTGCAGCGTCATGCTCTTGCCGGCGCCGGACGGCCCGAACAGCACGACGCGCTGCGTGCCGGCCGTAAACGACACGTCGAGCGTGAAGCGGCGCTCGGCGTTCGCGTAGGTCTTGCGGATATCGACGGCGACGCTCATGCGGGCCTCCGTCGTGCCGCGCCGTGCGTGCGCGAAACCGCCCGCGCGACGGGACGGCGTGTTGCCGCGACCGGTGCGGCACAGCGGTACGGATGCGGTCGGCGCGTCATGTCGGCTGGCTCCGTCCGGCACGCGACGGCACGAGCCAGCCGGTCGCGAGCAGCACGAGCACGCAGGTGATCGACGTCACCAGCACGAGGAAATTGGCCGTGCTGTCGTCGCCGGCCTGCACCGCCGCATAGATCGCGACCGACAGCGTCTGCGTGCGGCCGGGCAGGTTGCCCGCGATCATCAGCGTCGCGCCGAATTCGCCGAGCGCGCGCGCGAAGGCAAGCAGCGCGCCGGCCAGGATGCCGCGCGTGGCGAGCGGCAGCGTCACGCGGAAGAACACCGCGGCTTCGCCGAGCCCGAGCGTGCGCGCCGCGCGCTCGAGATGCGGATCGACGCTTTCGAACGCGGCGCGCGCCGATTTCAGGATCAGCGGAAACGCGACGACCATCGACGCGATCACCGCGCCCTGCCACGTGAAGACGAGTTCGATGCCGAGCGTGTCGAGCCACGCGCCGAACACGCCGTGCCGGCCGAGCAGCACGAGCAGGTAATAGCCGAGCACCGTCGGCGGCAGCACGAGCGGCAGCGTCAGCAGCGAATCGACCACGTCGCGCAGCGGCGAGCGCCAGCGCGCGAGCACGAAGGCGGCGGCGACGCCGAGCACGATGTCGAGCGCGGTCGCCCAGCCGGCGACCTTCAGCGACAACAGCAGCGGTACCCAGGCGTCCTGCATCATGCTGCGCTCACTTGCCCGCGGGCTTGAAACCGAACGTCGCCAGCACGGCCTGGCCCTGCGGCGACGCGACGAAGTCGATGAACGACTGCGCCTCCGCGGCATGGCGGCTGTCCTTGACCACCGCGATCGGATAGGTGATGGCCGTCTGCGTCGGCACGGTCAGCGCGACCTTCACGCGGCCCGGCATGATCGCCGCGTCGGTGCCGAACACGAAGCCCGCGTCGACTTCGCCGCGCGCGACGTAATCGAGGCTCTGGCGCACGTTGGCGGCCAGCACACCCTTCGCGCTGACGGCGTCCCACACGCCTGCCGCGCGCAGCGCGCCTTCGGTGTAGCGGCCGACCGGCACCGACGCCGGGTCGCCGTACGCGATGCGCTTCACGCCGGGCGCCGTCAGGTCGTTCAGCGACGTCGGCGCGGCCGCACGGCTGTCCGCCGGCACGATCAGCACGAGCGAGTTCGCCGCGAAATCGCGGCGCGTGCCCGGCACGATGACCTTTTCGCTGACCGCGCGATCCATCGCCTTCTGGTCGGCCGAGGCGAACACGTCGGCCGGTGCGCCCTTGGCGATCTGCTGCATCAGCACGTCCGACGCGCCGAAGTTGAACAGCACCTTGGTGTCCGGATGCTGCTTCTGGAACGCATCGCCGACGGCCTTGAACGCGTTCGTCAGGCTCGCGGCCGCCGACACGACCAGCTCGTCGGCAGCGCAAGCCGGCGCGCTGGACGCGATGCCCGCGGCAAGCGCGGCGAGCGGCAGCAGGCGGAGCAGGGTGCGGCGAAGCGGGTGGACGGTCGAGCGCATGGTCGGGGCGTTTGAATGGTTGGAAACCGTAATCGTAATATAGGGCGGGTTATAACGCTCGACATACCGCTAATGCGACGGCGCGCATGACGATCTTCAGACTTGAAAGGCGACCGGATGACGTGCGTGCGGCCCGTCACGCGTGCAGCAGCGGCTGCGACGAATCGGTGCGCTGCAGCGACGACGGCTGCGATGCCGGCCGGTAGTTCGGATTCGCTTTCCAGCGGGCGCGGACGAACGGCCGCTCGTGCCCCGACAGCTCCAGCGCGACCCTGGTGACCCAGCGGTGCGACGGCACCGTGATGCCGTGCAGTGCGACGGTGACGAGCGCGAGGCTCGCGACGACCGCCGCCACCGACCAGCGGTGCGGCACCGCGTGCCACGAGCCGGCGATGAACGCCAGCGCGGCGATCGCGCCGACGATGCAGCCGGTGATCGATTCGGACGGCGAATGCGCGTCAAGCGCGACGCGCGACACCCCGACCGCGATGCCGGCCGCGAGCCCGAGCGCGATGCCGGCGATCCGCACCGGCGTGCGCGTGCGGATCAGCGCGAGGAAGATCGCGACGGGATAGACCGACGTCGACAGCATCGCGTGGCCGCTGAATCCCGTGAAGTCCCACGCGCGGATGCCGATGCCCCAGCCGAGGAAGGCGATCTTCGTGAGCGCGACGACCCCGATCGCGGCCGCGAGCACGCCGAGCCACGCGGCCGCGCGCTGCCACGAGTAGCCGAGCGCGAGCCATACGGCGATCGTGATCGCGAGCGGCAAGGTCAGGCCGGCGCCACCGAACGCGGTGATCGTGATCCACAGGTGAGAGGGCAGGTCGAACATCGGGAGGGGAACGAGCAGAGGCGGGACGAATGCTTAAATCAACGCGCGAGCCGGGAAGAACGACTACAACGGATACAAGCGGCCAAACCCCAGTATAGCGCCGCGTGTGTTCGAGGCCCGTTTTTTGCGCCGAGGGGAACTCTCCGCGCGCAGGAAAAATCCCAGAAACAATGTTATGGTGCATTGCACAAAGTCGAATGATGCACCCCGTGTCGTATCCCTATTTTTCCTGACTGCGAGCCCGATTGATGACCAAAAGTCTGACGAAGGTATGGCTAGGCGGCATGAAACGAATGCTGTCTCCGGCCGCCAAACGCGCGGCGCGCGAGGCCCAGCGGATCGCGCGCGATACGCTCGAGGCCGCCGCATCGCCCGCCGCAACCGATCTGTCCCCGCCACGTGAGTCGCGCGTGCGGCCGCGCGCGGCCGCCTGGGCGGCCGGCGAGTGGACGCGCGGCGAGCATCCGATGGCGCCCGCGCTCGGCCGCCTGGTCCAGCAGCTCGCCTACGGCCTGTACGTCCCGCCTGGCCGTCGGCGCGGCGCGATACCGCTGGTCGTGATGCTGCACGGCTGCCAGCAATCGGTCGACGAGTTCGCGCAGGGCACCCGGATGAACCTGCTGGCCGACAAGTACGGTTTCGCGGTGCTGTATCCGGAGCAGTCGCTGCGGGCGCATGCGCACGGCTGCTGGCACTGGTATGAAGACACCGACCGCGCGGGCCGCGGCGAGGCGGATGCGGTCGCGTCGCTCGTCGATGCGCTCGTCGACGAGCACGGCTTCGATGCATCGCGCGTCTACGTCGCCGGGCTGTCGGCCGGCGCGGGCCTGGCGGCGCTGCTCGCGCTGCATCACCCGGACCGCTTCGCGGCGGTCGCGCTGCATTCGGGCCCCGCGCTCGGCGAGGCGAATTCCGGGATCAGCGCGATGGACGTGATGCGGCGCGGCCTGCGGCAGAACCCGGCTGCGGTGGTCGACACGCTGGTCGACACCGGGGCCTATCCGGGCATGCCCGTGCTGATCGTGCAGGGCGACGGCGACCATGTCGTCGCACCGAAGAATGCGGACCAGCTGACGGTGCAGTTCATGCGCCTGAACGGGCTCGCGGACAGCCGCGGCGCACTGCGCGGCGGCGAGCGGGTGGAGACGCGCGAGGCCGGGGCGCAGATCACCGACGTGCGTCGCGACGGCGAGTCGATCGTGCGGCTCTGTCACGTGAAAGGGCTCGATCATGCATGGTCGGGCGGCGACGAGGCGGTGCCGTTCCACGCGGCGGTCGGCCCCGATGCGAGCGCAATGATCTGGACCTTTTTCGAAGAGAATCGCCGCACTGTGGCGACCTGACGACGCACCTTCCGATCGATGCTGGCCAAAGGCTAGGGTTTTCCCTATAATTCGGGAAAACCCTAGTCAAAGAACCTCTGGATTGCGAGATCGATCATGTACCTGCTGAGCCACCTCTTCCTGATGCTGACCAAGAACGCTGAAAAGGCCGCGAAAGAGCGCGCCGACGCGTACCTTTCCGAAGCAACCGACATCTACGATCTCGAATTCCGCATGCGCAAGATCGATCGCGAAGCGGCGATGAACCGTCCGTTCTCGTTCGGCTCGCGTTAAGCAGCGCAGCGCGGGCCGGCACGTCAGCCGGTCCGGCGAATCACGCAAAAGGGCGTGTGCGGCAAGCAGCCGCACACGCCCTTTTTGCATTCGACGTCGTGCGTCGCGTCAGACGACCGTCAGGCGCACCGGCACGTTGTTGCGGGTCGCGTTCGAGTACGGGCACACGTGGTGCGCCTTGTCGACCAGCGCCTGCGCATCGGCCTTGTCGAGCCCCGGCAGCGACACGCGCAGTTCGATGTCGAGCCCGAAGCCGCCTGCGTCGTTCGGGCCGATGCCCACTTCCGCGGTCACTTGCGTGTCGGCCGGCAGCGTCTGCTTGTTCTGGCCCGCGACGAATTTCATCGCGCTGAGGAAACAGGCCGAGTAACCTGCGGCAAACAGCTGTTCCGGGTTCGTGCCCTCCGCGCCCGTGCCGCCGAGTTCGCGCGGCGCGGCCAGCTTCACTTCCAGCCTGTTGTCGGCGGATACCGCGCGGCCGTCGCGGCCGCCCGTGCTCGTGGCGCTGGTCTTGTACAGAATGTTCATGGTGCAGCTCCTGTCGGAAGAATGGGAGGAAGCGGTCCGGTCGGACGGGTGTCGCCGGCCACGAGGAAAATATAGAACACAAATGATTTGTGTGCAAATGAAATTTTGAAGAAAAGGCCCGGCAGTGCCGGGCCGTTTGCGGCCGCGGGTTCGTCAGCCTTCGTTGGCGGCCGACAGCGCGTGGCGCAACTGCTGGAGATCCGCGCGCAGCCTGACCAGGAACTCGGGCGTTTGCTGCATCGCGCAAAAGAGATCGGCGGGCACCGAGCGCGCCTTGTCCTTCAGCGCGCGGCCTTCCGTCGTCAAGCGCACGTTGACGATGCGCTCGTCGGTGACGCTGCGCACGCGTTCGACGTAGCCGAGCGCCTCGAGCCGCTTCAGCAGCGGCGTGACGGTGGCCGGATCGAGGTCGAGGCGGGCGGCGATGTCCTTTACGGCGATGTCGTCGCGCTCCCACAGCACGAGCATCGCCAGATATTGGGGATAGGTCAGCGACAGCTTGTCGAGCAGCGGTTTGTACGCCTTCGTCATCGCATGCGATGTCGAGTAGAGCGCGAAGCACAGTTGCTCGTCGAGCGTCTGGGGCAGCGGGGGCAGGCGGTCCATGATTCGGGCGGCGCGGCGGACGCGCTAACGATTTGTACGCAAATTATTTTGCGCGCAAAAGATTCGGTTGAACAGGGGTGGGGCGTGGCGCGGAGGACCCGCGCCGGGCTGGCCGGAGGAGGATGGACGGCCGGCGGCGGGCGCCGGCCGAACGGCGTCAGCGGCCGGTGGTGGGCGTCGCGGCGCCCGGTTCCTGCACGCCGAAGCAGCCGCGATAGGTCGCGTAGAACGAGCAGTACATCATCGTGACGATGAGGATCGTCACCGGCATCATGATCGTCAGCACGTAGGCGCCGGCGCCGAGGGCCTGCAGCAGCAGCGACAGGCCGAACGACGTGCCGAGCGCGACGCCGAACCACAGCAGCCCGTACACGACGAATGCGCCGCGATTGCGCCAGCAGCTGACGATGCTGAAGAACAGCGCCTTGGCGGGCGGAATGTCGTGCCACGCAGTGAGCACCGGCGCGAACCAGAACAGCATCGCGACCGGCGCGTAGAGCAGCGTCGCCAGCAGCAGCGCGCCGAGCGTGCCTTGCGCGGCGAGCGTTTCCGGCGTCGGACTCGCTTCGTTCGTGGCGCCGAGCATCATCTGGAGCAGCCCGCCGCCGTCCACGAGGGACGACGCGGCGAACACCAGCACCATCAGCGCGACATAGACCACGCCGAGCACGAGCAGCCGCTGCGTCGTCGCGGTGCCGTACGAGCGGAAGCCGTCGATGAGGATCGTCGGCATCACCGGCTTGCCGGCCACCGTGTCGCGGCATGCGGCCATGAAGCCGACCGCGATGCCGGGGATGAACAGCAGCGGCAGCGCCGCGCCGATCACCGGCACCATCGACACCAGCGTGATCGCCAGCAGGTACGTGAAAAACAGCGTGATGAACGCGAGCGGGTTCCGGCGGAACAGCCAGATGCCTTGACGGAACCAGACATAGCCCGCTTTCGCGGGCACTTCGATCAGTTGCATGCGGTATAGGTCTCGGGAAGCGCGGGCGTGTGGGCGATACGCTCACGCAGGATGCGTTCGAAATGACCGGGATCGTGCGGTTTGAGCATTTCGGCCGCGCGCGGCAGGTAGAAGTCGTACAGGCGCGACACCCAGAAGCGGTACGCGCCCGCGCGCAGCATGTCGCTCCAGTGGCGGCGCTCCTCGGCCGTGAACGGCCGGACCGTCTGGTAGGCGCGCACCAGCGCATCGGCGCGCGCGACGTCGAGCACGCCCGTCGCGAGGTCGACGCACCAGTCGTTGACGGTGACCGCGACGTCGAACAGCCATTTGTCGCAGCCCGCGAAATAGAAATCGAAGAAGCCGCCGAGCCGTACCTCATGACCGGTGCCGGGCGCCGCGTGCGCGAACAGCACGTTGTCGCGGAACAGGTCGCAGTGGCACGGGCCACCCGGCAGCGCCGCGTAGTCGTCCGACGCGAAGAACGCGGCCTGGTGCGCGAGTTCGTCCTCGAGCAGCGTGCGCTGCGTGTCGGAAACGAACGGGACGATCGCCGGCACGTTCTCCTGCCACCACGGCAGGCTGCGCAGGTTCGGCTGGTGACGCGCATAGTCGCGCCCCGCGAGGTGCAGGCGCGCGAGCATCTGCCCGACCTCGATGCAGTGTTCGACCCCCGGCGCGAGTTCGGCGGCGCCGTCGAGCTTCGTGACGATCGCCGCCGGCTTGCCGTGCAGCTCGCCGAAGAGTGCGCCGTCGTCGCGCGGGACCGGATCCGGCACCGGCACGCCGTGGCTCGCCAGATGGCGCATCAGGTCGAGGTAGAACGGCAGCTGTTCCGCCGTCAGCTTTTCGAAGATCGTCAGGACGTACTCGCCGCGCGTCGTCGTCAGGAAGAAGTTGCTGTTCTCGATGCCGGACGGAATGCCGCGGAACGCCAGCACGTCGCCCAGTTCGTAGTGGCGCATCCATTGCGCGAGATCGGAGTCGGAAACAGCGGTGAAAACGGCCATGCGAGATGCGTCTGGTCAGTTGTCGGCACGCGCGCGGCGTGCAGCGCGACAGGAGGTGAAGGGAATGCCGGCGCGCCGCGTCGGGACCGACGCGGCGCGGCAGGAAATCAGTAGCGCAGGTTGACCGACGGCAGGCGCGTGATCGGGACGCCCGCGTCGTGCGGCTTCGGCGACGTGTCGAGCGTCGAGCTCATCTGGTAGCGCGTGCCGAAGTTCGACTTCACGTCGATCTCGACCGGCTTGCCGCGATCGCGATACTCGGTGACCTCGGTGCCGCTCTTGCTCTTGGCATGGAAGCTCGGCGTGCGGCGGATGTCGGCGAAGTCGACTTTCGACGTGACTTCGGCGCCCGGCCGGTTGATCTTGCGGAGATCGGGCAGGCCGGCGGCCTCGTTGGCCTCGGCCCGGGCCTGCGCGTCGGCGTCAGGCATGCCGCCGGCGGCGTAAGCGGCGCCGGCAGCGGCAAACGTGCCCGCGAACACGGCGGCAGCGGCGACGAGAATGAGCGGCTTCATGATGAGTCTCCAGTGAACCTTCCGATTTTAGCAAATACTGCGCGCGGCCCGGCCCTCGCGTGCAAGCGGCGTGCAAGCGGGCGGCCACGAGCGTGACCGGGTTCCGTGGTAATGTCGTCCGATCAGACGAGGTGATGAAAATGAAGAACGATTTGAGCCGCCGGCATCGGGTGCTGACGCCCGAGAGTCCGCCCGTCGAAGCATTCGACGATTCCGTCGCCGCCGTCGCGCGGCTGTCGGCCATCTACGACACCAACACGGGCTTCCTGCGCGATGCCTTCGCGCGTTATCGCCGCCACGAACCGATCACCGAGCACGTGCGTGCGTGCTATCCGTTCGTGCGGATTCGTACCGACGTCAACACGCACGTCGATTCGCGCCGTTCGTACGGTTTCGTCGCGGGTCCCGGCGTGTTCGAGACGACCGTCACGCGCCCCGACCTGTTCGCGAACTACTATCGCGAGCAACTGCGCCTGCTGTCGAAGAACCACCATGTGAAGATCGAGATCGGTGTGTCGTCGCAGCCGATTCCGGTTCACTTCGCGTTTCCCGAAGGCATCCACCTCGAAGGCGAGCTCGACCGCGACCGCCTGCTCGCGATGCGCGACATCTTCGACACGCCCGACCTGTCGTACCTCGACGACCGCATCGTCAACGGCACGTTCGAGCCGGCGCCCGGCGAGCCGCATCCGCTCGCGCTGTTCACCGCCGCACGCGTCGACTTCTCGCTGCACCGGCTGCGTCACTACACGGCGACGTCGCCCACGCACTTCCAGAACTACGTGCTCTACACGAACTACCAGTTCTACATCGACGAATTCGTGAAGCTCGGCCGCACGATGATGACGGAGAGCGACGATCCCGAGGTACGCGCGTACCGCAGCCAGTACAGCGCGTTCGTCGAGCCGGGCGACGTCATCACGTACAACGCGAACCTCGGCAGCGAGCCGGCCGAGGGCGCCGCGCCGCCGCGGCTGCCGCAGATGCCCGCGTATCACCTGAAGCGCGCGGACGGCAGCGGGATCACGATGGTCAACATCGGTGTCGGCCCGTCAAACGCGAAGACGATCACCGATCACATCGCGGTGCTGCGTCCGCACGCGTGGGTGATGCTCGGCCACTGCGCGGGCCTGCGCAACACGCAGCGCCTCGGCGACTACGTGCTCGCGCACGGTTACGTGCGCGAGGATCACGTGCTGGATGCGGACCTGCCGCTGTGGGTGCCGATCCCGGCGCTCGCCGAAGTGCAGCTCGCGCTCGAGCGCGGCGTGGCCGAGGTCACCCGTCTCGAAGGTGCCGAACTGAAGCGCGTGATGCGCACGGGCACGGTCGCGAGCGTCGACAACCGCAACTGGGAGCTGCGCGATCACCGCGAACCCGTGCAGCGGCTGTCGCAGAGCCGTGCGATCGCGCTCGACATGGAAAGCGCGACGATCGCCGCGAACGGGTTCCGGTTCCGCGTGCCGTACGGCACGCTGCTGTGCGTGTCCGACAAGCCGCTGCACGGCGAGCTGAAGCTGCCGGGCATGGCCGACACGTTCTATCGCGGGCAGGTCGACCAGCATCTGCAGATCGGCGTGAAGGCGATGGAGATCCTGCGCACGAACGGGCTCGACAAGCTGCATAGCCGGAAGCTGCGGAGCTTCGCGGAAGTGGCGTTTCAGTGATGTGAACGCCGCGCAAGCCGCGGGCGTAACGACAAAGGCCGCACGCGAACTTTCGTTCACGTGCGGCCTTGTTCTTTGTCCTGCAGTGCGCGAGCCCGATCGAACCCGCACTCGGATGCTCAGCACTCGCCCTTCTTCGCGTGTCCCGGCGGGCAGTGGTAGCCGCCGTGACCATGATGGCGCTCGTGATCTTCCCACTCGCGGCGTTCCCAGTAGCGGCGGCCGTCCCAGTAACGGTCGCCATGCCAGCCGACGATGACCGCGGGCGCTGGTGCGACCACGACAGGCGCGGGCGCGACGACGACCGGCGCGGGCGTGCCGATGTTGACGTCGACGTTGACGGCGTGGGCGAGGCCGGACAGCGAAACACCGAGGCCGGCGAAGGCGAGGGCGATCAGCGAACGTTTCATGTTGTTTTCCGTGATGTCGTTGTCAAAGGGCCGGCGCGACGCGATGGACGCGAGGGGGGATCGTTCCACCGGGGGGACGCCACGCCGACAAGAGGCAGTGTGCGGGCGCCGCACGGAAAATGCGAGCGGCATTTGTTACGGCAGATTGACGTCAGGCCGGCCGGCTGGACCGATGGCAGGCAGCGTGATTTGACAATGGTCGGTCCCGGGCGTGGCACGCGTCGAATGCGTTGTGCGGCACCGGCCGCCCGAATTTGACATTCGACGGTGCGCGGCTGCGTTGCGGGATTAACGCGGCGTTACAAAATGACGCGCGGCAGGTGGCGGAATCGCCATGCCTGCCGCGCGGGAAGCGGGATGCCGGCCGTAAAGGCCGGCCATCGAGCCGATCGAATTACAGATAGAACATGCGGTCTTCTTCGGGCCGCGGCGGATGATCGTCGCCGTCCGCGCCTTCTTCCTCGCCGCTGTCCTCGTAGAACGCGAGCACGGCGTCGAGCACCTGGTCGGGATCGTCGATCACCTGCATCAGGTCCATGTCTTCCGGATTGATGAGGCCGTTCGGGATCAACTGGTCGCGGAACCATTGCAGCAGCCCCTGCCAGAACGTGCTGCCGACGAGAATGATCGGCACGAGGCGCGACTTCTTCGTCTGGATCAGCGTGAGCACTTCGGACAGTTCGTCGAGCGTGCCGAAGCCGCCCGGCATCACGATCACCGCGTCGGAGTTCTTCACGAACGTGACCTTGCGCGTGAAGAAGTGGCGGAAGCGCAGCGAGATGTCCTGGTAGTGGTTGCCGGCCTGCTCGTGCGGCAGCTCGATGTTCAGGCCGACCGACGGCGCCTTGCCGGCGTGCGCGCCCTTGTTCGCGGCTTCCATGATGCCGGGGCCGCCGCCGGAGATCACCGCGAAGCCGGCGTCGGACAGCTTGCGCGCGATCTGCACGGCCAACTTGTAGTGCGGCGTATCGGGCTTCAGACGGGCAGAACCGTAGATGCTGACGGCCGGGCGGATCTCCGACAGGTACTCGGTCGCCTCGATAAACTCTGCCATAATCGTGAACATCTGCCACGATGCGCGCGCCTTCTTGGCCGTCGCGCGTTCTTGATCTGCGAGCGAACGCAGACTCGGAATCACTTTTCTCTTGTTCATAATGCCTGAAGAACGAAATCTGGAAGGTAAGACCCTGCTATTGGTTGACGGTTCGAGCTATCTGTATCGGGCTTACCATGCGATGCCTGATTTGCGTGGCCCTGGCGGGGAGCCGACCGGAGCGCTCTACGGAATCATCAACATGCTGCGTCGTATGCGCAAGGAAGTCAGTGCAGAGTATAGCGCTTGCGTGTTCGATGCAAAGGGCAAGACGTTCCGCGACGACCTTTATGCCGACTATAAGGCAAACCGTCCGTCGATGCCGCCCGATCTTGCATTGCAGGTCGAACCGATTCACGGCGCCGTGCGCGCGCTCGGCTGGCCGCTGCTGATGGTCGAGGGCGTCGAGGCCGACGACGTGATCGGCACGCTCGCGCGCGAAGCCGAGCGGCACGGGATGAACGTGATCGTATCGACCGGCGACAAGGACCTCGCGCAACTCGTCACCGATCACGTCACGCTCGTCAACACGATGACCAACGAGACGCTCGATCGCGACGGCGTGGTCGCGAAGTTCGGCGTGCCGCCCGAGCGGATCATCGACTACCTCGCGCTGATCGGCGACACCGTCGACAACGTGCCCGGCGTCGAGAAGTGCGGGCCGAAGACGGCCGTGAAGTGGCTGTCGCAATACGACAGCCTCGACGGCGTGATCGAACACGCAGGCGAGATCAAGGGGGTGGTCGGCGACAACCTGCGTCGCGCGCTCGACTTCCTGCCGCTCGGCCGCAAGCTCGTGACCGTCGACACGGCCTGCGATCTCGCGCCGCATCTCGAATCGATCGAAGCGTCGCTGAAGAGCGACGGCGAAGCACGCGACCTGCTGCGCGACATCTTCGCGCGCTACGGCTTCAAGACGTGGCTGCGCGAAGTCGACAGCGCACCCGCCGAAGGCGGCGGCGCCGATGCGCCGGAAGGTGACCCCGCCCCGGTGGTGGCCGCAGACATCGTCCGCGAGTACGACACGATCCAGACCTGGGAGCAGTTCGACGCATGGTTCGCGAAGATCGACGCGGCCGCGCTGACCGCGTTCGACACCGAAACCACGTCGCTCGACCCGATGACCGCGCGGCTCGTCGGCCTGTCGTTCTCGGTCGAGCCGGGCAAGGCCGCGTATCTTCCGGTCGCGCATCGCGGTCCCGACCTGCCCGAGCAGCTGCCGATCGACGACGTGCTCGCGCGCCTGAAGCCGTGGCTCGAATCGGCCGACCGCAAGAAGGTCGGCCAGCACCTGAAGTACGACGCGCAGGTGCTCGCGAACTACGACATCGCGCTGAACGGCATCGAGCACGACACGCTGCTCGAATCGTACGTGCTCGAATCGCACCGCACGCACGACATGGACAGCCTCGCGCTGCGTCATCTGGGCGTCAAGACGATCAAGTACGAAGACGTGGCCGGCAAGGGCGCGAAGCAGATCGGCTTCGACGAAGTGGCGCTCGAGCAGGCCGCGGCGTATGCGGCCGAGGATGCGGACATCACGCTGCAGCTGCATCAGGCGCTGTATCCGCAGGTCGCGCGCGAGGCGGGCCTCGAGCGCGTGTATCGCGAGATCGAGATGCCGGTGTCGCTCGTGCTGCGCAAGATGGAGCGCACCGGCGTGCTGATCGACGACGCACGCCTGCAGGCGCAAAGCAGCGAGATCGCGACGCGGCTCATCGAGCTCGAGGGCCAGGCGTACGAACTGGCGGGCGGCGAGTTCAATCTCGGCTCGCCGAAGCAGATCGGGCAGATCTTCTTCGAGAAGCTGCAGTTGCCGGTCGTGAAGAAGACGCCGAGCGGCGCGCCGTCGACCGACGAGGAAGTGCTGCAGAAGCTCGCCGAGGATTACCCGCTGCCGAAGCTGCTGCTCGAGCATCGCGGGCTGTCGAAGCTGAAGTCGACCTACACCGACAAGCTGCCGCGCATGGTGAATCCCGCAACGGGCCGCGTGCACACGAACTATGCGCAGGCGGTCGCGGTCACGGGCCGTCTCGCGTCGAACGATCCCAATCTTCAGAACATTCCGGTGCGCACGGCCGAAGGCCGGCGGATCCGCGAGGCGTTCATCGCATCGCCGGGGCATCGCATCGTGTCGGCCGACTATTCGCAGATCGAACTGCGGATCATGGCGCACATTTCCGGCGACGCGTCGCTGCTGCGCGCGTTCTCGCAGGGCGAGGACATCCACCGCGCAACCGCCGCCGAAGTGTTCGGCGTGACGCCGCTGGAGGTCAATTCCGACCAGCGCCGGATCGCGAAGGTGATCAACTTCGGGCTCATCTACGGGATGAGCGCGTTCGGCCTCGCGTCGAACCTCGGCATCACGCGCGATGCGGCGAAGCTCTACATCGACCGCTATTTCGCGCGCTACCCGGGCGTCGCGCAGTACATGGAAAACACGCGCACGGTGGCGAAGGAGAAGGGCTACGTCGAAACCGTTTTCGGCCGCCGCCTGTGGCTGCCGGAGATCAACGGCGGCAACGGCCCGCGCCGTCAGGCCGCCGAGCGCGCCGCCATCAACGCACCGATGCAGGGCACGGCGGCCGACCTGATCAAGCTGTCGATGATCGCGGTGGACGACTGGCTCACGCGCGACCGGCTCGCGTCACGGATGATCATGCAGGTGCACGACGAACTGGTGCTCGAGGTGCCCGACGCAGAACTGTCGCTCGTGCGCGAGAAACTGCCGGAAATGATGTGCGGCGTGGCGAAGCTGAAGGTGCCGCTGGTCGCCGAAGTGGGCGCCGGCGCGAACTGGGAAGAGGCACACTGACGCACCCCCGTGCGATTCCCGTTTCCCGCGGCATATTGTTGCAGGGATGCTGAATATCGCGATGGTTTGCTTGTGGTCAACGCGCAAGCTCCCGGACAATGCAAGTCAGTCAGGTCATTGTCGCGGGGGCAGCGCGCCCCGTGTTCCGGCATCGGACGCATCGAAGTGTTTCGAACTGCACATCGATGATGTTCGAACCGGTTAATCCAACGGGCGGCGCGAACGCATCGCGTCTGCCTCGTGCGGCGGCAGCAGTTTCGAATCGCAAAGGGGGAATCAGATGCATCGGATCATCATCGTAGGCGGCGGCGCGGGCGGCCTGGAACTGGCGACGCGGCTCGGCGACCGTTACGGCGCGCGCGGCAATCGTCCCGCACGTGCGCTCGTCACGCTCGTCGACCGCAATCCGACCCACATCTGGAAGCCGTTGCTGCACGAGGTCGCGGCCGGCAGCATGGACCCGTTCACGCAGGAGCTCGAATACGCGGCGCAGGCGCGCTGGCATGGCTTCGAGTTTCAGCAGGGCGAACTGACCGCGCTCGACCGCACGGCGAAGCGCATCACGCTGTCGCCCGTCAACGACAGCGACGGCGCGGAGCTGCTGCCGGCACGCGACCTGGAATACGACACGCTCGTGATCGCGATCGGCAGCACGACGCACTTCTTCGGCGTGCAGGGCGCGGCCGAAAACGCGATCGCGCTCGATACGGTCGGCGAGGCCGAGCGCTTCCGCAAGCGCCTGATCGCCGCGTGCATGCGCGCCGAGCATCAGGCGCCGGCGCAGCCCGCGCCCGGGGCGGCGGCCGAACCGCGCATCCAGGTCGTGATCGTCGGTGGCGGCGCGACGGGCGTCGAGTTGTCCGCCGAGCTGCGCAATACCGCGCAGGTGCTGTCCGTCTATGGGCTGCACAAGCTCGACCCGCAGCACGACGTCGGCATCGTGCTGATCGAATCGGGGCCGCGGATTCTGCCCGCGCTGCAGGAGCGCGTATCGACGGCAACGGCCGAGCTGCTCGAAAAGCTCGGCGTGCGCTTGATGCTCGCCGAGCGCGTGACCGAAGTCGCGCCGGGTTTCGTGCACACCGCGAGCGGCAAGACGGTGCGTGCGGATCTCACGGTCTGGGCGGCCGGCATCAAGGCGCCGTCCGTGCTGTCGGATCTCGATGGCCTGCAGGTCAACAAGCTCGGCCAGCTCGACGTGCGCCGCACGCTGCAGACCTTCACCGACGACAACGTATTCGCGCTCGGCGATTGCGCGGCCTGCGTATGGCCCGGCAACGAGCGCAACGTGCCGCCGCGCGCGCAGGCGGCGCACCAGCAGGCGAGCTTCCTGCTGAAGGCGATCGGTTGCCGGCTCGACGGGCGTTCGCTGCCGGAATTCACGTATCGCGATTTCGGATCGCTCGTGTCGCTCGGTCATTTCAGCGCGGTCGGCAACCTGATGGGCGGGCTGATCGGCGGCAACATGCTGATCGAAGGGCTGTTCGCGCGCTTCATGTACATGTCGCTGTACCGGCTGCACATCGCGGCGCTGCACGGCTATCCGCGCATGATGCTCGATACGGTCGCGCACTGGCTGCGCCGCACGACGCTGCCGCGCGTCAAGCTGCACTGACGCGGCTGCACGTTCGTGCGCCGGGCGGGCAGGGAATGCGCATCGCGCGCATTTCCTGCCCGTTGTCGTTTCAAGTGCAGGGTGGTCGTGCGTTCGCGTGTCGGGCCTGTTTATTGCGCATCTCTATTGCGCGTCGTTTCGTGCCGACCCGCAAGTATTCGAGCGCGTGAAGGCGCTTGCCGCATGTGCGCCGCGGATGAACTTGCCGGGCCGGATCGCGGTTGTCGATACCGCGACGGACGCCGCCGGATTACGCCTTCGTAATCGAGTCTTACACATCTGACAGTTGACGTGACAACGGATTATTGGGCATCTTGTGCGGGTTTCCGCTTGCGGCGGAGTGTCAACCGCCGCGACATCCGCGCCGTCCGCCGGCGCGATGCCCCGTCAGGTCCAAGCCATGACCGTGACGGCGGCGCCCAATCGAGGAGTGCATTCATGTTGAAACCCGAAGTCGACAGCCTGGTTCCCCGTGTTCCGTTCTCGCGCCGCAAGTTCATGCAGGCCGCGCTGGGCGGCACCTTCGCGGCGGCCGTGCTGCCCGTGTCGGCGCAGACGATCACGACCGACAGCGCCGGGCTGGACGTCGACACCATCGAGATCCGCTCGGGCGACGCGAGCATCCCCGCGTATCGCGCGCAGCCGGTCGGCAAGACGAACCTGCCGGTCGTCATCGTGATCCACGAGGTCTTCGGCGTGCATGCGCATATCGCCGACGTCTGCCGTCGCTTCGCGAAGCTCGGCTATCTCGCGATCGCGCCCGACCTGTTCGCGCGCCAGGGCGACGTGTCGAAGTATCCGACCATCCAGGCGCTCGTCGACAACATCGTCAACAAGGTGCCGGACCGTCAGGTCACCGAGGATCTCGATGCGACCGTCGCGTGGGCCGGCAAGAACGGCGGCGACCTGTCGCGTCTCGGCGTGACGGGGTTCTGCTGGGGCGGCCGCCAGGCGTGGCTGTATGCGGAGCACAATCCGCACGTGCTGGCGGCCGTCGCGTGGTACGGGTTCGTCGAAGGCAAGACCGACGAGATGACGCCGTTCAATCCGGTCGATCATGCGTCGTTGCTGAAGGTGCCGGTGCTCGGGCTGTACGGCGAGAAGGATACGAACATCACGCAGGCGGCGCTTGCGAACATGCGCAAGGCGATCCAGGCGAGCGATTCGAAGCTCGCGCGCCAATCGGAGATCGTCGTCTATCCGGATGCCGGTCATGCGTTCTTCGCGGATTACCGGCCGAGTTACGTGAAGGGCGATGCCGAGGACGGCTGGAAGCGCGCGATCGAGTGGTTCCACAAGTACGGCGTGATGTAAGCGACAAGGCGGCAGATGCCGCCGCCTCGTCGACGTGTCGCGCCGGTGCTTACGGGTTCGGGCCGGTCGCGATCGGCCGCGACGGATCGGCGCTCCATTCGCTCCACGAGCCCGGATACAGCGACGCACCGTGAAGCCCGGCGATCTCGAGTGCGAGTGCGTTGTGGCACGCGGTCACGCCGGATCCGCATTGCAGGATCGCGTTGTTCGGTTCGGTGCCGGCCAGCAGCGCGGTGAACGTCTCGCGCAGTTCGTGGCCGGTCTTGAAGCGGCCGTCGGCGGCCAGGTTGTCCTTGAAGAACCGGTTGCGTGCGCCGGGAATATGGCCGCCGACACGATCGATCGTTTCGTTTTCGCCGCGATAGCGATCCGGCGCGCGCGCATCGATCACGACGCGCTGGGCCGACGTCACGTTCGCGAGCACGGCTGCCGCGTCGACCGTCGATTCGAGCGGGGCCGCCGCGCGGAAGTCGCCGGCGGCCGGGTGCGGCACGTCGGCGGTCAGCGGCTGGCCGGCTGCTTCCCATGCCTGCAGGCCGCCGTCGAGCACCGCGACGGAGTCGTGCCCGAGCCAGCGCAGCAGCCACCACAGGCGCGCCGCATAGGCGCCGCCGTGTGCATCATAGGCGACGACCTGCTGGCCCTGCTTGACGCCGCGGCTGGCGAGCAGCGTGGCGAGCGCGTCGCGGGTCGGCAGCGGATGGCGGCCGTTGGTGCCGGTCTTGCGGCCGGACAGGTCGCGGTCGAGATGGAGATACTGTGCGCCCGCGATATGGCCGGCTGCGTAGGCGGCTTCGCCTGCGCCCGGATCGGCGAGATCGAAGCGGCAGTCGAACACGGCAACGCTGCCCGGCGCCGCGGCCAGGCGCTCGGCGAGATTGGTTGCTGAGATGAGCGTGGTGTAGTGGGTATGTGGCATGACGGCTCCCTGGAGTGCAAACGGCCTGATACTCCAAGTCTAAACAAAAAAAGACGGGCCGGAACCCGTCTTTTCATATGCCGAATGCCGTGCGGCGCGCAAGCGCCGCGTGCAGGTCAGAGATCGCCGAGGTGGCGGCGCAGGAACTCGTGGAAGTGCTGCATGCCGTCTTCCATCGGGCTCTGGTACGGGCCGACCTGCGATTCGCCGCGCGCCATCAGTGCACGGCGGCCTGCGTCCATCCGCATCGCGATTTCGTCGTCCTCGATGGCCGTCTCCATATAGGCGGCGCGCTCGGCCTCGACGAACTCGCGCTCGAACAGCGCGATTTCCTCGGGATAGTAGAACTCGACGATGTTGGTCGTCTTCTGCGGGCCGCGCGGAATCAGCCACGACACGACGAGCACGTGCGGATACCACTCGATCATCAGGCCCGGGTAGTAGACCATCCAGATCGCGCCGAACTCCGGCGGCACGCCGTTGCGGAACTTGAGCACCTGCTCGTGCCACGTCTTGTAGGTCGCGCTGCCCGGTTTCGCGAGCGCGTTGTGCACGCCGACCGTCTGCACGCTGTACCAGTCGCCGAACTCCCATTTGAGATCGTCGCACGACACGAAGCTGCCGAGGCCCGGGTGGAACGGGACGACGTGGTAATCCTCGAGGTAGACCTCGATGAACGTCTTCCAGTTGTAATCGCACTCGTGCACTTCGACGTGATCGAAGTGATACTCGGAGAAGTCGAAGTGATGCTTCGTGCCGAGGTTCGCGAGATCGCGCGCGACGTTGCGGCCTTCGGCCTCGAACAGCAGCCCCTGCCAGTTCTGCAGCGGGCTCTTGCCGAGGTTCAGGCACGGCTTGTCGGGGAAGTGCGGCGCGCCGAGCAGCTGGCCTTCCAGATCGTACGTCCAGCGGTGCAGCGGACACACGATGTTCTGCGTGTGGCCGCGCCCGTTCAGCATGATCGCCTGCCGGTGGCGGCACACGTTCGACAGCAGTTCGATCTGGTTCGCCGGGTTGCGGACCAGCACGCGGCCTTCCTTCTCGGACGGCAGCGCAAAATAATCCCCCGCCTCGGGCACCATCAACTCGTGCCCGACGTAACGAGGTCCTTTCTTGAAGAGGGTTTCGATCTCGCGCTCGAGCAGCGCCTCATCGAAGTATGCAGTGACTGGAAGCTGGCTGTGAGCCGACTTCAACTGAAGCGCATCGCTCAGATTGGACATTCCCACTCCCGGTGTTAGCGTGAAAGCAGTGAACAACCCAACCATCGAAAAATCGATTTAGGGAAACGCGGAATTATACCCGGTTCGCCTCGCAAGGCTAGGATTAAGTGCCTGATTTGTGTCAATTTTTTGTCCGGCGGCGATCGGGTGGCGCACAATGTGTGTCGAAGAAGGGGCCCGAATGCGTGCCCGGGTGCCCAAGTCGGCAGGTCGGAAAATTCTCTTTTGCCGTAGAATGTCCGACTTGTTTTGAAATTTGACACCCTCGTCCATGGCGAAAACCGCACCCCAAGGCGCCGCCCCGCCCGGCAATGGCACCGAACCGTTGCCGGACAACTATGAAACGGCGCTCGCGGAACTCGAGACGCTGGTTGCCCGGATGGAAGGCGGCACGTTGAGCCTCGAGGATTCGCTCGCTGCGTATCGCCGCGGTGCGACTCTCGTTGCGTTTTGCCAACAGCAGCTCGAGAAAGTGGAACAGCAGGTTCGCGTGCTCGACGGCGCGACGCTGAAGACGCTTTCGTCCGGAACGGCCGCCACGGACGGCGAAGACGACGATCTATGACATTCGAACAATGGATGCGGTCCGTGCTCGACCGTGTCGAGGACGCACTCGGCCACTATTTGCCGGCTGACAACGTGGTGCCCACGCAACTCCACGAAGCGATGCGCTACGCGGTCCTCGGCGGCGGCAAACGCGTTCGCCCGCTGCTGTGCCATGCAGCAGGCGAACTGACCGGCGCGACCGAAGCGGCGCGCAACGCGGCAGCGGCGGCGCTGGAGATGATCCACGTCTACTCGCTCGTGCACGACGACATGCCGTGCATGGACGACGACGCGCTGCGACGCGGCAAGCCGACCGTGCACGTGCAGTACGACGAGCCGACGGCGCTGCTGGTCGGCGATGCGCTGCAGTCGCAGGCCTTCGTCGCGCTGACCGACGCCGCCGCGCTGTCGCCGGTGCAGCAGGCCGCGCTTGTGCGCGAGCTGGCGCTGGCGAGCGGCTCGATCGGCATGGCCGGCGGGCAGGCGATCGACCTGGCGAGCGTCGGCCTCAAGCTGACGCGCGAGCAGCTCGAGACGATGCACCGGATGAAGACGGGCGCGCTGTTGCGCGCGGCCGTGCGGATGGGCGCGCTGGCGGGCGACACGCCGTCGGCGGAGGCGATGGCCGCGCTCGACGTCTATGCGGGGGCCGTGGGTCTGGCCTTCCAGGTCGTCGACGACATTCTCGACGTCACGACCGATTCGGCGACGCTCGGCAAGACGGCCGGCAAGGATGCGGCGAACGACAAGCCGACCTACGTATCGATCCTCGGCCTCGACGCGTCGCGTGAGCTCGCAGCCCAGCTGCGCGCCGAAGCGCATGATGCGCTGAAACCGTTCGGCGCACGCGCACAGCGTCTCGCCGAACTTGCCGACCTGGTGGTGAACCGGGTCAGCTGACGCGAAGCCCGCCGCTGCGCACACGCTACGGTGCGTGCAATAGAATGCGGGCGCGTTTGATTTCCTACAATGGAACGACGATGTACGACTTGCTGAAAACCATCGACGACCCGGCGGATCTGCGCCGCCTCGATCGTCGCCAACTCCAACCGCTCGCGGATGAACTGCGCGCGTTCGTGCTCGACAGCGTGTCGAAGACGGGCGGCCATCTGTCGTCCAACCTCGGGACGGTCGAGCTGACGATCGCGTTGCACTACGTGTTCAACACGCCGAACGACCGGATCGTCTGGGACGTGGGTCACCAGACCTACCCGCACAAGATCCTGACGGGCCGCCGCGACCAGATGCATTCGCTGCGCCAGTACGACGGCATCTCGGGTTTCCCGCGCCGCAGCGAGTCGGAATACGACACGTTCGGCACCGCGCACTCGAGCACGTCGATCTCGGCGGCGCTCGGGATGGCGATCGGCAGCCAGCTGAACGGCGACGACCGCTTCTCGATCGCGGTGATCGGCGACGGCGCAATGACGGCCGGCATGGCGTTCGAGGCGATGAACAACGCGGGCGTGTCGGAGGATGCGAAGCTGCTCGTGATCCTCAACGACAACGACATGTCGATTTCGCCGCCGGTCGGCGCGCTGAACCGCCATCTCGCGCGCCTGATGTCGGGCCGCTTCTACGCGGCCGCGCGTGCGGGCGTCGAGCGCGTGCTGAGCGTGGCGCCGCCGGTGCTCGAACTCGCGCGCAAGCTCGAGGAGCACGCGAAGGGCATGGTCGTGCCGGCCACGCTGTTCGAGGAGTTCGGCTTCAACTACATCGGCCCGATCGACGGTCACGATCTCGATTCGCTGATCCCGACGCTGCAGAACATCCGCGAACTGCGCGGCCCGCAATTCCTGCACGTGGTGACGAAGAAAGGCCAGGGCTACAAGCTGGCCGAAGCGGATCCCGTGCTCTATCACGGCCCCGGCAAGTTCAACCCGGCGGAAGGCATCAAGCCGTCGGCCACGCCCGCGAAAAAGACTTATACGCAAGTATTCGGCGAATGGCTGTGCGATGAAGCCGAGCGCGATACGCGCGTCGTCGGCATCACGCCCGCGATGCGCGAAGGCTCGGGCATGGTCGAGTTCGAGAAGCGTTTCAAGGATCGCTACTACGACGTCGGCATCGCCGAGCAGCACGCGGTGACGTTCGCGGGTGGTCTCGCGACCGAAGGGCTGAAGCCCGTCGTCGCGATCTACTCGACGTTCCTGCAACGTGCGTACGACCAGCTGATCCACGACGTCGCGCTGCAGAACCTGCCGGTCGTGTTCGCGATCGACCGCGCGGGCCTCGTCGGCGCCGACGGCGCGACGCACGCGGGCGCATACGATCTCGCGTTCATGCGCTGCATCCCGAACATGACGATCATGGCCGCGTCCGACGAGGACGAGTGCCGCCAGATGCTGCACACGGCGCTGCAGCAGCCGAACCCGACCGCGGTGCGCTATCCGCGCGGCGCGGGCACCGGCGTGCCGACGGTCAAGGAATTCACCGAGATCCCGCTCGGCAAGGGTGAGGTGCGTCGCCGTACGTCGCAGCCGGAAGGCAAGCGCGTCGCGATCCTCGCGTTCGGCACGATGGTCGCGCCGTCGCTCGCGGCGGGCGAGGAGCTCGACGCCACGGTCGCGAACATGCGTTTCGTGAAGCCGGTCGATGCGGCGCTCGTGCGTGAACTCGCCGAGACGCACGACTACCTCGTCACGGTCGAGGAAGGCTGCGTGATGGGCGGTGCGGGCTCGGCCTGCGTCGAAGCCCTGATGGAGAGTGGGGTTATCCGACCCGTAATACAATTGGGCCTCCCTGACCAGTTCATCGATCATGGCGATCCCGCGAAGCTGCTGTCGCAATGCGGCCTCGACGGCGCGGGCATCGCGAAATCGATTCGCGAACGCTTCCTGAGCCCGGCGGCCGATGTCGCCGATCAGGCGAAGCGCGTCGCATAAGCTGGCGCCGCCTGCGGGCGGCGTCGGTGCGACTGGCGCAACCGGTCTACATTGATGCGGAAAACATGGGCCTGCGGGCCCATGTTGCTTTTCCGGCTGCCGCGTGACGCGGCGTGCGCGTCGTCGAACGCGCGGCTTACAAGGATTGAACAAGATGAACCAGATGAATCCCGCCTTCGTGATGCCCGACGTGCAGAGCACGGTGGATACCCGCCAGATTCCGATTCAGCGCGTGGGCGTGAAGGCGGTCCGGCATCCGTTGACGGTGTGCACCGAGAGCGGCGACGTGCAGCCGAGCGTCGGCGTCTGGAATCTCGACGTGCGCCTGCCTGCCGATCAGAAGGGCACGCACATGTCGCGCTTCGTCGCGCTGCTCGAAGAGAACCGTGCGCCGCTGACGGTCGAGCGCTTCCGCGCGATGCTCGCGTCGATGCTCGAGAAGCTGGAAGCCGAGGCCGGCCGCATCGAGGTCACGTTCCCGTACTTCGTGAACAAGACGGCGCCGGTGTCGGGCGTGCAGAGCCTGCTCGACTACGAAGTGACGCTCGCGGGCGAATGCCGCGACGGCGAAACACGCCTGTTCCTGAAGGTGCTCGTGCCGGTGACGAGCCTGTGCCCGTGTTCGAAGAAGATTTCGCAGTACGGCGCGCACAACCAGCGCTCGCACGTGACGATCGATGCCGAACTCGCAGCCGACCTGCCGGTCGAGGCGCTGATCCGCATCGCGGAAGAAGAGGCGTCGTGCGAGCTGTGGGGCTTGCTGAAGCGTCCGGACGAGAAGTTCGTGACGGAGCGCGCGTACGAAAACCCGAAGTTCGTCGAGGATCTGGTGCGCGACGTCGCGCAGCGTCTCGACGCGGACGAGCGCGTGATCGCCTACGTGCTCGAAGCCGAGAACTTCGAGTCGATCCACAATCACAGCGCGTATGCGCTGATCGAGCGCGACAAGCGACACGCTGCGTAACGTCGCATCGCTGCGGCGCTGCGTCGAATTGCCGCTGCAATGAAAAAGGCCGCTCGAATCGAGCGGCCTTCTTGTTTTCCGTCCGGCGCGTGCAGGTGCGAGCGACGTTGCGCCGCGCCGCGCCGCACGATTCAGCGTGCGAGCGACGCGAGATCCCAGCGTGGCTTCACCGTGAACGCGTAGTCCGCATTCGCCTGCTCGGGCCAGCGGCCGAGCCGCAGTGCGCCGGCGAGCGCGATCATTGCGCCGTTGTCGGTGCAGAGCGCGAGATCGGGGTAGTGCACGTCGAAGCCGCGCTTGGCCGCGGCGGCCGACAGCGCCGCGCGCAACTGGCGGTTCGCACCGACGCCGCCCGCGACCACGAGGCGCTTGAGCTTCGTCTTCTTGAGCGCGGCGAGCGATTTCGCGACGAGCACGTCGACGGCTGCGTCGACGAAGCCGCGCGCGAGATCGGCCTTCGCGCGCTCGAGCGCAACGCCCTCCAGCTTCGCCGCTTCGAACTTCTTCATCTGCGTGAGCACGGCCGTCTTCAGGCCGCTGAAGCTGAAGTCGAGATCGCCCGAATGCAGCATCGGGCGCGGCAGCACGACCGCGCCCGGCGTGCCCGTTTCCGCGAGCTTCGACACTTCCGGGCCGCCCGGATAGCCGAGGCCGATCAGCTTCGCCGTCTTGTCGAACGCTTCGCCGGCTGCGTCGTCGAGCGTCTCGCCGAGCGTCTCGTACACGCCGACGTCGGTCACGCGCATCAGTTGCGTGTGGCCGCCCGACACCAGCAGCGCGATGAACGGGAACGGCGGCGGCTCGTCGACGAGCAGCGGCGACAGCAGGTGGCCTTCGAGGTGATGGATGCCGACGGTCGGCTTGTTCCATGCGAGCGCGAGCGCATTCGCGATGCTTGCGCCGACCAGCAGCGCGCCGGCGAGGCCGGGGCCTTGCGTGAATGCGATCGCGTCGATGTCGTCGCGGCGCGTGCCGCTTTGCGCCATGACTTCCTCGAGCAGCGGCAGCGCGCGGCGGATGTGGTCGCGCGACGCGAGCTCGGGCACGACGCCGCCGTATTCGCGGTGCATCGCGATCTGCGAATGGAGCGCGTGCGCGAGCAGGCCGCGCTGCGTGTCGTAGAGCGCGAGGCCGGTTTCGTCGCAGGAGCTTTCGATGCCGAGAACGAGCATGGGTCAGGGCGGGGCGCGCTGCATCGAGCGCGCCGCAGGAAGGTAGACGTAACCGCAAATTATAGCAGGCGAGGGTCGATCGCCGCTTTGCGCGGCCCGGGCCGCAGGCCGGGCAGGTACAACGCTTCTGGAACCTTCGTGGGGTCGGTTCACATGTCGAACAGGATGCTGAGTCGCTTCAACGCGGTTCCCATCCGCGCCGGTCGACGACGGATGGCTCTGTGGCGACAGACGTCAAGACTCTCGGCCGCGTTCTCGTGGAGGCTCGGAGTAGGCCATGTTCCAGATCGCCTCCCTGTACCGGGGAAGACGTATGAGTCGCGCGAATGCACAGCCGGCACACGACGGCCAGGGTGACGGCCGATGCAGCGCGTTTCCGGTGAAATCGAGCTGAAGCGAGTTGCCGGACACTTGCGCGACGGCATCGATCTTCACGCGTCGATGCCGCCGCCGATTTCGTCAGATGGCGAACAGCATCGCGGCAAAGGCTGCATGGAGCCAGCCAACATGTGCGAGTTGGCGGTTACGCACCTGCGTTGCACGGAACGACCATTGCAGGAAGACGATGGCCAGTACCGTGATGAACGCGGCGAGAATGGACGGCGCCGCCCCTGCGCGGCTCCGGGAATAAGTGCCCCGATGCGTACGTTTAGGTATCGCGCGCCTCCCGAGAACGTTCATGCCGTCACACAGGCAGGGGGGCCTTGCGCGCTCGATGAATAGCGCACGGCAGTCGCTCAACTCGCGGCAGACGCGATGCTTCAATGTCTATGGAGGGAGCCATGTATGCCATTTGCAGAGTCATCGTCGTCGCGGGCGCGGTCGTCCTTGGTGTGACGCCGCAGGCAAGCTGGGCGCAGCATACAGTCGACGCGACATTGCTATCGAACTCGATTCAGCTCAAGACGCACACCGTGAAGTCTGGTCGGGTCACGCTTGATGTCAAAAATGCCGCTGACAACAACATGGAACATGAGCTCGTCGTGCTCAAGACGGATCTGTCTGACGATGCGCTCCCTGTCAGAAAAGGAGAGGTAATGGAGCACAGGCTGACGAAAATCGGGGAAGTCGAAGATATCGCGCCCGGCAGGAGCAAGCGTGTGTCATTCAAGCTCGCACCCGGCCACTACGTGCTGATCTGCAACAAGCCGGGGCACTATGAATCCGGCATGCACACAGTGCTTGTCGTGGCACCGTGAATTGCAACGCGGGCTTGCTAGAACAATGGCCGTCAACGACACGTGTCGATATGAGGAGACTTACGTGCATCGGCGTTCGGCTTCCGCCGACAACTATGGATCGACATCGATCGAAGCGAGTTCGCCCGCTTCGGTGACCATGCTTCGAAAATTCATGATGCGCGGGCGAGACGGGCGGAATAAACGAGGTTGCCGATTCGTTTACTAGCTGCTCTTCCACGTTCGGAGTTCCATCATGAAACAGATCCATGCGGCGTTCGGTGCTGCGTTGTCGGCTGTCGTGCTGGCGAGCGTCGTGGCGTGTGGCGGCGGTTCGTCTCACGAGAGACAGTACGCGGTCAGTGCGCTGGTCTCCGACGGCGCTGTTCCGGCTGCGCATGTGGATGCCAACCTGAAGAATCCGTGGGGCATTGCCTTCAATCCCAAGGGCTTCGTCTGGGTCGCGGATAACGGCACGCAGCACGCGACGCTCTACGATGGCAACGGCGTGCCGCAATCGCTCGTCGTGACGATCCCGCCGGGCACGAGCGGCGACCCCGCTCCGACCGGGATCGTGTTCAATGGCACGAATGACTTCATGGTGACCCAGGGCGCCAAATCGGGGCCTGCAGCGTTCATTTTCGTTGGCGAGGGCGGGACCATGACCGCATGGTCGCCCGCGGTCAACCCGACGTCGGCAATCACCGTGTTCGACAGCGGCGGCGCCGCCGTCTACAAGGGGCTCGCGATTGCCAGTAACAACGGGGCGAATTTCCTGTACGCGACGGACTTCCACAACAACCGGATCGACGTGTTCGACCGGACCTTCGCCAAAGTCACGCCAGTCGGCGCGTTTCAGGATCCCGCTTTACCTGCGGGATTCGCGCCATTCGGCATCCAGGCGCTCGGCTCGAAACTGTTCGTCGCCTACGCGAAGCAGGATGCGGCAGCACATGATGACGTCAAGGGCGCAGGCTTCGGCGTGATAGATGTGTTCAGTCCGTCGGGACAATTCCTGCAGCGCTTCGCTACCGGTGGGTCGCTGAATGCGCCGTGGGGTATGGCACTGGCTCCCGCGAATTTTGGACGCTTCAGCAACGCCGTCCTGATCGGCAACTTTGGCGATGGCATGATCCACGCGTTCGATGCGACTTCCGGGGCCATGCTCGGGACCCTTGAGCACGCTGACGGCAGCGCAATCGTCGAGGCCGGACTGTGGGGCATCGCATTCGGGAATGGGCTCAACAGTCAGCCCACTAATACGCTGTTCTTCGCGGCCGGCACGAACGACGAAGCGGATGGTCTCTATGGCCGCATCGACGTGGGGCCGTGATCGCCAGGATGACCTCAGCAGCCAACTCAGGAGCGAGCCGCGCCGAGACTTGATCGGGCAGCCGAAATCCATAAGCGTCGGTTTGGTCAAATGTCACCTCATTCATCGATTGGGACGATCGATCTGCAGGGGCAAGTGAATGTTCGTAAGCGCCTCGCAGCTTCACAAGTGACCTCATTGACTCGCTCAACCTGCCCGGGCTGTGCGGAGCCAGTTTCAATGCGACCTTGACTTCCACTAAAAACAATCAAACACCGTGCGGTCAATGGAAAGAGAGCAAGCGCATCGTCCGAACCGAATCCGAGAGTGTCTCTGGACGGCAACCGTTCATGTTGTCCCAAGGCAGGATCGGGAACCCGGGATCGGGCCGGCTGCTGACGAGGAAGTTCGCTGGTGGATGAGATCAGCCGCATTCAGGTTCTCCTGCCGACCAGCAAGGATGAGGGCCGTCGATTCACGGTTGCGAGCGCAACCTGGGAATCGAAGCTGCGGCCATCCAAGCGTTGCGTTCTCCGCCGTCGCATGTATCATTCGCCCTTCCTCAAGATATTCATCAGTCGCCTACCTCTAAGTGGCTGATAAATATGCATAATTCCTAGCCTATGCAAAGTTCCTGAACAAACCGCGCCATGGAAACTTACGACATCGCCGTGATCGGCGCGGGCGCCGCCGGGATGATGAGCGCCGCGGTCGCCGGGCAACTCGGCCGCCGCGTGGTGCTGATCGACCATGCGCCGCGGCTCGCCGAGAAAATCCGAATCTCGGGCGGCGGCCGCTGCAACTTCACGAACCTCCATGCGGGTCCCGACAACTACCTGTCGTCGAATCCGCATTTCGCGCGCTCGGCGCTTGCGCGCTACACGCCGCGCGACTTCCTCGGGTTGCTCAAGCGTCACCACGTGACCTGGCACGAAAAGCACAAGGGGCAGCTCTTTTGCGATCACGGCAGCGACGCGGTCATCGACGTGCTGAAGCATGAATGCGACGCGGGCGGCATCGCCTGGCGCCGGCCGGTGGTCGTCGACGCGGTGCGCCACGCGCCGTCCGACGGCTTCACGCTCGACACGCAGCAGGCGGGGCCGATCCGCGCACGCGCGCTGATCGTCGCCACCGGCGGCCTGTCGATCCCGAAGATCGGTGCCACCGACTTCGGCTACCGGCTCGCGAAGCAGTTCGGCCACAAGCTCGTCGATACGCGGCCCGCGCTCGTGCCGCTCACCTTTGCGTCGCAGGACTGGGAGCCGTTCGCGGCGCTGTCCGGCGTGTCGCTCGAAGTGCGCGTGTCGACCGGCGACAAGAAGCGCGGCGGCGAATTCGTCGAGGACCTGCTGCTGACCCATCGCGGCCTGTCGGGCCCGGGCATCCTGCAGATCTCCAGCTACTGGCACTCCGGCGACCCGATCCGTATCGACCTGCTGCCGCAGCGCGACGCGGTGGCCGACCTGCTCGACGCGAAGCGCACGTCGAAGCGCCAGATCGGCTCGCTGCTCGCGGACTGGGTGCCGTCGCGCCTCGCCCACGTCTGGCTCGACACGCACCGCGTCGCGGCCGACGCCCGGCTCGCGGACCTGCCCGACAAGACGCTGCGCCAGATCGGCGACGCGCTGTCCGGCTGGACGCTGACGCCGAACGGCACCGAGGGCTACAAGAAGGCCGAGGTGACGAAAGGGGGCGTCGATACGCGCGAACTGTCGTCGGCGACGATGATGAGCGCGCGGGTGCCGGGGCTGTTCTTCATCGGCGAGGCGGTGGACGTGACGGGCTGGCTCGGCGGCTACAACTTCCAGTGGGCATGGGCGTCGGGCACGGCGGCCGGGCAGGCGGCGGCGGAGTTCTCGCGCGGCGCCTGACACGGCTGCGCGCCCTGCCGTTGACGGGACCCGGCCCTTATGTCTTTGCACGACGCTCTGCTATACTCGTAAGTCTTCCCTGCAAACCTTTATTCGTGTCGGATCATGACGATCATTCGCGTTAAAGAAAACGAGCCGTTCGAAGTCGCCATGCGTCGCTTCAAGCGCACGATCGAGAAGAACGGTCTGCTGACCGAGCTTCGTGCGCGGGAGTTCTACGAAAAGCCGACCGCCGAGCGCAAGCGCAAGAAGGCTGCTGCGGTGAAGCGTCATTACAAGCGGATTCGCAGCCAGACGCTGCCGAAGAAGCTGTACTGAACGATTGAGCGCCGCGCGGTTCGCTGAGCGGCGCACCGGCGACCTCCGCACGATCGGCCTCGTTCCGGGGCCGCGAGTCGCCGATGCCGGATTCGAGCAACCCGCTTGAGACTTAGTCCCAAGCGGGTTTTTGTGTTGACGCCCGTTCGCGGGCGTCGAAGTCACGTTTCCATCCCGGGTGCAAGATGAGTTTGAAAGAGCAGATCAGCGAAGACATGAAGGCCGCGATGCGCGCGAAGGAAAGCGAGCGTCTGGCGACGATTCGCCTGCTGATGGCCGCGATCAAGCAGCGCGAGGTCGATGATCGGGTGACCCTCGACGACGCGGGCATCACCGCGGTGATCGACAAGATGATCAAGCAGCGCAAGGACTCGATCAGCCAGTTCGAGGCCGCCGGCCGCGACGATCTCGTCGCGAAGGAGCAGGCCGAACTGACGGTGCTGGGCGCCTACATGCCCGCGCAGCTGTCGGACGCCGAAGTGGCTGCCGAAGTCGAGGCCGCGGTCGCGGCAACCGGCGCAGCCGGCCCGCAGGACATGGGCAAGGTGATGGGCGTGCTGAAGGGCAAGCTCGCCGGCCGCGCCGACATGACGGCCGTTTCCGCGCAGGTCAAGGCCGCGCTGTCGAAGTAAAACCCGCTTCCCGGCGCGTCGCATGCGCGTGCGCCGGAGCGTCGTATTGTCTTTTTTTCGCTCGATCCCACGGTGATTCCGCATTCGTTCCTGCAGGATTTGCTGAACCGCGTCGATATCGTCGACGTGGTGGGCCGGTACGTGCAGCTCAAGAAGGGCGGCGCCAACTTCATGGGGTTGTGCCCGTTCCATAACGAGAAGAGCCCGTCGTTTACCGTCAGCCCGACCAAGCAGTTCTATCACTGCTTCGGCTGCGGCGCGCACGGCACGGCGATCGGCTTCCTGATGGAGCATGCGGGGCTCACGTTCCCGGAAGCCGTGCAGGAGCTCGCGCAGTCGGTCGGCCTGACCGTGCCGCACGAGCCGTCGATGCGCGGCGGCGGCGGTGGGGGCGGCGGCGACTATCCGGCGCCCGTGTCGAAATCGGTCGCGACCGCGCTGTCCGACGTGATGTCCGCCGCGTGCGACTACTACCGCAAGCAACTGCGTGGCGCGACCGTCGCGATCCAGTACCTGAAGAACCGGGGCCTGACCGGCGAGATCGCCGCGCGCTTCGGGCTCGGCTATGCGCCGGACGGCTGGCAGAACCTCGAAACGGCGTTCCCGGACTATCGCGACGACTCGCTCGTCGAATCGGGGCTCGTGATCGTCAGCGAGAAAACCGACGCGCAGGGCGTGGCGCGACGCTACGACCGGTTCCGCGAGCGGATCATGTTTCCGATCCGCAACGTGAAGGGGCAGGTGATCGGGTTCGGCGGACGCGTGCTCGGCAGCGGCGAGCCGAAGTACCTGAATTCGCCGGAAACGCCGCTGTTCAACAAGGGCAGCGAACTGTACGGGCTGTTCGAGGCGCGCCTCGCGATCCGCGAGCGCAAGTACGTGCTGGTCGTCGAAGGCTACATGGACGTCGTCGCGCTCGCCCAGCTCGGCTTCCCGAACGCGGTCGCGACGCTCGGCACGGCATGCACGCCGATCCACGTGCAGAAGTTGCTGCGCCAGACCGACACGGTCATTTTCAGCTTCGACGGCGACTCGGCCGGCCGGCGCGCGGCGCGCCGCGCGCTCGAAGCGTGCCTGCCGCATGCGGCGGACAACCGGACGATCCGATTCCTTTTCCTGCCGGCCGAGCACGATCCGGACAGCTATGTACGCGAATTCGGCGCGGACGCGTTCTCCGAGCAGGTCGAGCGCGCGATGCCGCTGTCGCAATTTCTGTTGAACGAAGCAATTGCGGGCAAGGCGCTCGATCAGCCGGAAGGTCGCGCGAAGGCGCTGTTCGACGCGAAGCCGCTGTTGCAGGCGCTGCCGGCAAACGCGTTGCGCGCGCAGATCATGCACATGTTCGCCGACCGTCTCGATATCCCGTTCGAGGAAGTCGCGGGGTTGTCGGACGTCGATGCGCGCATCGCGGCGCCGCCGCGCCAGGCGCCCGCGCGCAGCGAGCGGCGGCGCGTGACGGACAGCGAAAAGCGCGCGTTGCGCACGCTCGTGATGCATCCGCGGATCGCGTCGCAGCTCGACGACGAACAGCTTGCGACCCTGCGCGCGCTGCCGCGGATCGGCGAGCTGTTCGCCGAAGTCGTCGAGCATGCGCGTGCGCTGGGCGACGGCGCGGAGTTCCGGCTGCTGTCCGATGTCCTGCGGACCTCCTCGAACGGCGCGACTTACGAGGAAATCTTCCGCGAAATTCTGGACTATGATGAAAACGTCCGCGATTTGCTGTTACAGAATCCGGAAGACGAGACGGTGCCCGAGCGGCAGCGTGAACAGGAACGGATCGCGGGGGAGGAACTGCAGGCCGCGGTGCTCAAGATGCGCTATGACGCCTGCTGCGACCGGCTCGATCGGCTGGCGCGGCAATCGACCTTCACACCCGAGGAACTGGCCGAATTGACGGAATTGAACCAGCAGCGAACCGACATGAAACGTCGGCTCGGGCTGTAGGCGGCCGGGGCGCTGAGAGAGGGCGCCCCAGCGTGCTATAATATAAGGTTTCCAGCGGTTTGTTTTCTAAGCAGAGGCGAGATTCGCGATGGCAAAGACGACAGGCGGAAAGAAAGCAGCAGGCAAGGGCTCGACGGAGCCGACCACCAAGGTCACAGCGGCCAAGTCTGCTTCTTCCACCAGGACAACGTCTTCAGCCACGTCAGCCCCTGCAGGAAAGAAAACCGCGGCCGGCACTGCTCAGGCTGCGCCGGCGCCGGCAGCCAGAACACGGGCTGCCGCCAGACCCGACTCCGGGCCGGCCCAGCCGGCGGCGAAGCGGGCAAGTGCGAAAAGCGCAAGGGACACGACTGCCGCCGCGGACGAAACGGCAGTACGTACTACTCATGCACCTACGGTTCAACCGGCTGTCGTCCAGCAGCCGCGAGTCGATATAGCCGGTACGGCGAACTCCATGACCAAAAAGCTGAACGAAGTATCCGTCGATGACGACGCAAATCAGAGCGACGAGCAGCCCGCAGCCGCGGCTGCCCCGGGCAAATCCAAGGTGCGCGATCGTCGCGCCAAGGAAAAGGCGCTGCTGAAGGAAGCGTTCGCGACGAGCACGCCCGGCACGGCCGAGGAGCTCGAAGAGCGCCGCGTGAAACTGCGCGCGCTGATCAAGCTCGGCAAGGAGCGCGGCTTCCTCACGTATGCCGAAATCAACGACCATCTGCCGGACAACTTCACCGAGACCGAAGCCCTCGAAGGCATCATCGGCACGTTCAACGACATGGGCGTGGCGGTTTACGAGCAGGCTCCGGACGCGGAAACGCTGCTCCTGAACGACAACGCGCCGGCCGCGTCGTCGGACGATGAAGTCGAGGAAGAAGCGGAAGTCGCGCTGTCGACCGTCGATTCGGAATTCGGCCGCACGACCGATCCGGTCCGGATGTACATGCGCGAGATGGGCACGGTCGAGCTGCTCACGCGCGAAGGCGAAATCGAGATCGCGAAGCGGATCGAGGACGGCCTGCGCCACATGGTGATGGCGATTTCCGCGTGCCCGACGACGATCGCCGACATCCTCGCGATGGCCGAGCGCGTCGCGAACGAAGAGATCCGCGTCGACGAGCTCGTCGACGGCCTGCTCGATCCGAATGCTTCGGACTCCGCCGATACGGACGGTTTCTCCGCGAAGGAAGCGGAAGCGATCGAGAACGAGGACGAGGAAGCCGAAGAGGAAGAGGAAGAAGAGGAAGAGGAGGAAGACGACGGTGCCGCTCAGGCGTCGGCCAATGCCGCCCAGCTCGAAGCCCTCAAGCGCGCCTCGCTCGACAAGTTCTCGCAGATCAGCGAGTGGTTCGACAAGATGCGCCGCGCGTTCGAGAAGGAAGGCTACAAGTCGAAATCCTACTTGAAGGCGCAGGAAACGATCCAGACCGAACTGATGACGATCCGCTTCACCGCGCGTACCGTCGAGCGTCTGTGCGACACGCTGCGTGCGCAAGTGGACGAAGTGCGTCAGGTCGAGCGTCAGATCCTGCACATCGTCGTCGACAAGTGCGGCATGCCGCGTTCGGAATTCATCGCGCGCTTCCCCGGCAGCGAGACGGATCTCGACTGGGCCGAGAAGATCGCGGCCGAAGGCCACGCGTACAGCGCGGTCCTGTCGCGTAACGTTCCGGCGATCCGCGAGCAGCAGCAGCGTCTGATCGACCTGCAGGCGCGCGTCGTGCTGCCGCTGAAGGACCTGAAGGAAACCAACCGCCAGATGGCGGCCGGCGAACTGAAGGCGCGTCAGGCGAAGCGTGAAATGACCGAGGCGAACCTGCGTCTCGTGATCTCGATCGCGAAGAAGTACACGAACCGCGGCCTGCAGTTCCTCGACCTGATCCAGGAAGGCAACATCGGCCTGATGAAGGCGGTGGACAAGTTCGAATACCGTCGCGGCTACAAGTTCTCGACCTATGCGACGTGGTGGATCCGCCAGGCCATCACGCGTTCGATCGCGGACCAGGCGCGCACGATCCGTATTCCGGTTCACATGATCGAAACGATCAACAAGATGAACCGCATCTCGCGGCAGATCCTGCAGGAAACCGGTCTCGAGCCGGATCCGGCAACGCTCGCCGAGAAGATGGAGATGCCGGAAGACAAGATCCGCAAGATCATGAAGATCGCGAAGGAGCCGATCTCGATGGAAACGCCGATCGGTGACGACGACGATTCCCATCTCGGCGACTTCATCGAGGACAACAACACGGTCGCGCCGGCGGATGCCGCGCTGCATGCCAGCATGCGCGACGTCGTGAAGGACGTGCTCGATTCGCTGACGCCGCGTGAGGCGAAGGTGCTGCGGATGCGCTTCGGTATCGAGATGAGCACCGATCACACGCTCGAGGAAGTCGGCAAGCAGTTCGACGTTACCCGCGAGCGGATCCGTCAGATCGAGGCCAAGGCGCTGCGCAAGCTGCGTCACCCGAGCCGTTCCGACAAGCTGAAGTCGTTCCTCGAAGGGAACTGATTTCCAGCGTCTCACTTGCGAACGCCGCCGGTATCCGCGTGATGCCGGTGGCGTTTGTCCTCTTTAGCGGCTTTGTTGTTACAATGCCGGCCCGGCTTCGTTGCCGGGGTGGCGTGTAGCACCGGTTGCTTCCCGTCTGGGCCCCTAGCTCATGCTTGGTTAGAGCAGCGAACTCATAATTCGTTGGTGCCGGGTTCGACTCCCGGGGGGCCCACCAGATTCGCTTCCAGGGTTATCCGGGGAAGTCTGTGCCGTTGAGCATAAGTTGTCCACCTGGACACGTTATGCCTTATTTCGCGATTATGACGCCTCGGATGCCGGTCATGGTTTCACGGGGCATCCGGGTTGAACGACTGCGCCGGCGACTGATCGACCGGCACGCAGCAGTTGCTCGAAGATGGCCGTCTGCGCGCGTCGACTTTCGGAGGGCGGTGGCCCGGCCGTCGTCTGCGCTCAAAAAGGCGCACGCCTATCCATAACAGAGTCGCGATATACACGAGCGACGAGAGTCCCAGTTCTGTCGACGGTGCATCCCTGCGCAGCTTCCTCAAGACAGTGCAGAACCTCGACTGCATGACTACCGCAGGCATCGCGGTCTACTACTCGATTTCCTGAGGGGATGGGAAGGTTGAGCTGTGGCGTTCGTCAATGCAGTCAACGGACATATCGATCTGTCCCATATTCAGTGTCCGCGTAGCGTCGCGCGGATCGTGCCGCATGCCAATCGCAATGCAGCCTCGGTAGGCGGCGTGTCGGCGAGGCCGTCGAGTACCGTGAAATCGTGAATCGTGCCGAGGCAGCGAACCGCGCTTACGCGAACCCCGGCGAGCATCAGCTTGCGGGCGTAGGCTTCGCCGTCGTCACGTGCGACATCGTTTTCGGCTGTGACGATCAGCGCGGGAGGCAGGTCTTCGAGGTCCGTGTAACTCGCGTTTAGCGGCATTGCGATTATTTCGCCGAGGTTTTCTGACGAAAAGCGCGTCCGTGCGTGCATGCGCCCGGTGTGTGGGGTCAAGCCGGGACCGTCGGCGTATTTCGCTGCCGAGGCGCCCGCCGGGCTTGTGGAAAGCGTCGGACACAGCATGACCTGAAGCGCGATACGGGGGCCACGGCGCGCCTTGACGAGCAGCGCGAGGGTGGCGGCGAGATGACCGCCCGTGCCTTCGCCTGCGACGATAAGGGTGCCTGCGTCGAGATTCAATGCGCGTGCGTGCTCGTGCAGATGGACGAGCGCGGTGAATGCCTGCTCGTTTTGGGTCTGAAAGCACGCAGCGGGTGCCGAGGTGTAATCGACGAGCACGACGGCCGCCTCGGCGTCGGTGGCAATCCTGCGCGCGAGCCGGTTGTCGCTTTGGCCACCCGCGAAGCTCACGCTGCCCGGCAGGAAGAGCACGGCGGGCAGCGGAGTGGGCGCCGCCTGCGGCGGTCGTACGATCCGTATCGTGAAGCCCGGATCCGCAGCGCCAGCTTTCAGCGCGATTTCTTCGGCGTGGATCGCATCCGTAGCATCGCCGTTTGCCCATTCGCGCAGACGCGCTGCCGGAACCCCTGCCTCAGTGGCATGGTCGAGGAACGATTGCGTTTCCGCATCGAGGACCGGATACGAGTCTGCGGATCTGATCAGGCCCGGTGCGGCGTCTTCGGGCGGACGGGCAGACGTGAAATCATCCATGGGGCAGTTTCCGATGAGTAAGGCTTGCTTGTCGATCCGGCACCGTTGGCCGTCGACAGAACAAATTTTCATCGGATTCCCGCACGAGCCACAGTTAAGCGTTGCTAAGAGGCGTTAAGCCCGTGTCCAGCAAAGCGTTCAGGCTAGTGACGCACGCTTCGAGCCGATTTACCGTCGCTTCAGGTCTGCACACCGCGCATTGCCGCAGCCTCCTGCAAATGCACCTGTAACCACGACGGCGTGTTCCCCCGTCCAGCTTCGATCAATGCGTTTGCGCTCCCTGCGTCGCCAGCGCGCGCGAACACTTCGAGTTGCATCGGGGTTGCGCCGTCCGGCGTGACAGGTCTCCCTTCGTGAATGGCCTCGAAGCCCTCGCCCCATTTGTCCCAATACGCGAGACCGCGCCGGCGCGTGCGCTCGCGAAGCCGTGCGGTCCATTCGCGCGCGAGCGCGACTTCACCTTCCCATGTCGCGACGGCGATCGAGCCGATCGCGAGCCCATAACAGACGGTCAGATCGTGATCGATCGCCAGCGCCTCCGTCGCGCAGTCGCGCGCGAGCGCCATCGCCGCGTCGGTCTCGCCTTGCAGCCACAGAATGCGCATCAGAATGGAAATCGCAGCGATATGCGCGTCGACCTGCGCGTGATTCGCGTGCGTCGCGCGCACCGGGTCCTTGTCGCGAGCCATCACCCCTTCGATCAGCGCCCGCGCGATATCGTGGTCCCCGAGGAAGTGATGTGACAACGCGCACATCCGCTCGCCGGTTTGCGTCGTCGCAAAATCGCCCGTCCGCGCGGCGGCAGCGCGAAACGCACGCGCATGTTCGAGGCTTTCCGCATACGCGCCCGCGAGCGTCCGATGCGCCCACACGCCCCACAGCGTGCGCAATGCGAGCCGGTCGTCGCCGAGGCGCTGCGCGGCGGCCTGTGCGGCGTCGAACGCGTTCGCCATGTCCGCCGTCGGCCCACGCGTGTGCCACAGCGCGTGACCGTACGCGGCGAGCAGCTCGATATACTGCTCCTTACCCGCCAGATCCGAGTTTTCCGCCGCGGCGATCGCGCGCTCGGCCATCCCGAGGAACTCGTGAGGGAGCGAAAGATGGAACCACAGCGGCGCCGTCGCGATGAGCAGGTCGATCGCGAGCTTCGGCTCGCCATCCTGGCCGGCTGCCCAATCAAAAGCGGCTCGCACGTCGTCGATTCGCTGGCTGTGAATCGCGAGCCACTGACGCGGCGCCTTGCCTTCCCACGCCGCCACGGGGTCGGCAAAGATCGCACAGCAGTACAACGCATGACGGCGGCGCGCTTCATCGAGTTCGTCCGCCTCTTCAAGTCGCATATATGCGTAATGGCGCGTCGTGTCGAGCAGTCGATAGGGATGGTCCGAATCGTCGATTACGCAGGCGATCAGCGACTTGGCGATCAGGCCAGTGACGGCGTCGAAGGCGGCGAGGTCATCGACGTCGCCACTGGCCGCGACAGCCGCAGCGGCATCTATGCCGAAGGCAGCCCGCATGACTGAGAGGCGGCGCAGCACCTGGCGCTCCTCCGGCCGGAGCAATTCATAGCTCCAGTCGAGCGTCGCGCGCAGCGTCTGCTGGCGCGGAAGTGCCGTGCGGCGGCCCTGCGTGAGTAGCGCGAAGCGGTCGTCGAGCCGCGCTGCAATCGAATGCACGTCCATCAAGCCGACGCGCGCCGCCGCAAACTCGATCGCGAGCGGGATACCGTCGAGCCGTCGGCAAATATCGATCACGGGGCCCAGATTCGCCTCGCTCAACGCAAACCGGTCATTGGCGGCGCGTGCGCGGTCGTGAAACAGGGCGATCGCCGGGAACTGCACGGCGTCGTGGAGGCTCACGCCTGCGTCAGTGTCGGGCGACGGCAACGCGGCGAGGCGATGGACGGATTCGCCTTCCGCGCGCAGCGGCTCGCGGCTCGTGACCAGCAAATGCACGCCGGACGCGCCTTGCAGCAGTTGCTCGGCGAGTACGGCAACGGCATCGATCAGATGCTCGCAGTTATCCAGCACCAGCAGCACCGGCGACGCCCCAAGCGCCTGGACAAGATCGGGCACCGGATCGCCGCTCGGGACGGCAACACCTAGCGCCGACGCGATCGTACTGGCCGCGCTCGCGGCCGCGGAGACCGGCGCGAAATTGACGAACACGGCGCGCATGCCGGTGCGCTGGGCGAAGCGATGCGCGACAGCGACGGCCACGGTCGTCTTGCCCATGCCTCCCGGGCCGGCGATGGTGAGCAAGCGTCGCTCGGGCAAGTGGTCAGTCAGACCTGCGATGACGTCCTCGCGGCCTATCACGCGAGCGAGCGTGACCGGCAGACTGCGTGAACCGCTTTCGGACCCGGTGGAAGGCTGCACTGCGTGCGGATGAGGCCGTGGTGCGGCAGGGTCCGCTGCTTCGGCCCGGGTAACGGGCGCGGCGAAACGATAGCCGCGTCCGGTCTCGTTGACGATGTAACGCACACCGTCCGGTCCGTCGCCGAGCACCTTGCGCAGCGCCGACAGATGCACGCGCAGCGCACCTTCCTCGACGACGTTGTCCACCCAGACGCTGTCGCACAGATTGCGCGTCGAGACCAGCGCGCCCGCATGCTCGACAAGTACGACGAGAATGTCGAGCGCGCGGCTGCCGATTTTCAGCGGCGTCCCGTCCTTGAGCAGGACTCGTTGCGGGAATTGCAGCGTAAAAGGGCCGAACGCGAGGCTGTAAGGAGCGGTCATCGAGAGCGTCATCGCGCGGGTTGAGTGTCGGCCAATACGGTGCGCTGGTCGCGCACACTGACGCAAAAACAGCCAATCATTGCGCAGAAGCGCAGTACGCGCCCTTAAAAGATCTTAAAAAAACCGCTTTGTTCCAGCCGACGAAGCTTGGCACGGATCCGGGCGCCGACTTAGCAACGCTTAACAAGTCGTAACTGGCCCGATGCGCGTCTCCCCGCCAACATTGCTCCATGCAAGCCAATCAATGATCGGAGGTCGATATGGAGCGTCTGAAAGCGCTGGAGGTATTCAAGGCAGTGGCGGACCACGGCAGTTTCACGCGGGCGGCGGACGCCACGAATATTGGCGTACCGTCGGTGAGCCGCGCGGTGCAGGATCTTGAAACGATGCTCGGTGTGCAGCTCTTCAACCGGACCACGCGCCGCGTCGCGTTGACCACGGCGGGCCATGCGGTACTCGAGCGCGTCACGGGCGTCCTGTCCTCCTATGAAGACCTCGCGCGTACCGGCAGCGACGAAGCCGGCGATTGCGCGGGTAACGTCCGCATCGAGGTGCCGGCAATCTTCGATACCGCCCGCCTCACTTCCGTCCTGGTCCGCTTCATGCGCGCCTGGCCGAAAGTACGGGTCGACGTACGGCGCGTCGACCACCTGGCCGACACGCTCGGCGATCTTGCAGACCTCGCAATCGTCGTCGGTCGCTCGGCGCCGTCGTCGTGCATCGCGCGAGCACTCGCGGACGTGCCTTTCGGGCTCTATGCGAGTCCTGCCTGGCTCGAACGGACCAACGATCTCGCTCACCCGCTCGATGTGCCTGCCGAGGCTTGCCTCGCGACGGGGGCACAGCATTCGGTGTGGACGGTCAGCCATGAAGCATCCGGGGAGTGTGTGTCGCTTGCCCCGCGCGCGGCGCTGCGCACGAATTGTCCTCATGCGCTTCTCGCGGCGGCCGTCGACGGCGAGGGGGTAGCAATCCTGCCCAACCAGCTCGCACAAGCGGCGCTCAATCGCGGCGAACTCGTGTGCGTGCTCGATGCGTGGCAGGTGGCGCCACTGGAAGCCTGCCTCGTCTACCGGTCCAGACGCAATCTCCCCGCGCGGGTGCGCAGATTGACCGATTATTTGCTCGACGCCTTCGGCGAGCAGCGCGACGAGGTTGGCGCAATGGTGGCTGTACCGAACATTACTCAGATTGCAGCGACGCAGGCGACGCTAACGCCGTGCGCAGCTTGATGAATATCTTGCTTATACGAATGCAGGGGAAACAACGAAATGATGGTTGATTTTGCTGGATGTCTGCTGGACGTGTCGTCGCGGTATCTCGGACTCGCGACCAAGAACCGGACGGTAGTGGCTGACGTCGACGCCGGATCAGGACACGCAACGCGTGTGAGCGATTCACGTTGGCACGGGTTGCAGTGGTTTCCCAACTCGGTGGCGAATGTCTCTACGGCAGACGCTACAGTTGAGAGCAGTGTGCTAGACGCTCCTCCAATGATGTCGGCGCGGTAAGTAGTGCGTCAGTCGAATTGGGAAGATATGCGGCAGCCAAGACCGAGAGTACAAAACCGGATGGGATCCCCGACAATAGGCGATTGCGCAGATATCGGTGATGAAGAGATCGCGTCATTCTTCACAACTGCTACGACCTAGGCATAAAGTCGTCGGCACCCCATAGTCGAAGTCATGTTGAGTGGTGTAATAGGGCTCAGTAGCAGTTTGTAAGGTCGTAAATGACTGGTCGGCGTACGAAAAACGCAGCTCGTCGGACGTGACTTGTCGGCGGGCGCCGTTCCATACCTCAGCGAGCTCGAGGTTATGGCGTCTGGTTGGTTCTTCGCGGAGCACCAGCCTCCCGGCGGTATGCCATGGAAATCGTGAGGTCGATGTCGAATACCCGGTGCCGGTATGCTCTCAACATCCCAGCGGGTCGTTTTCTTCGGTCTGTGAATCCAGCCACGCTCGCGCCCCGGCGTCTCTTCTCGCTCGGTACTCTTGTACGGAAGCGAGGTCGATGTCGAACTGACCAGAAGGGTTTCTCGGCAAAACTTCCATCAGTTTCCCGTGGGCGAGCAGCATGTTGATATGAGCGCAACTCACGAAGAGATACTTTGCTGCTTCTTCAACGGTCATGGTGAACGCATTTACGATCGATTATTCAATTCGGGCCGTTCGTCGCCGGTCGCAATGGCTGGCTGTTCGCGAAGTTACCACCGTCGTGACTGCCGACGACTATGCGGTGCTCATGCCATGGATCTAGAAATAACCTACGGATTTCGTCGTTTGATTAAGCTCGCACCAGCGCTTCCATACATAGTCCGCATTGTTTGACCAACCGGGCTCCCCGATGAGCTGATAAATGCGGCCGGAGCGCGTCTCGCCGCGTCAACTCTCAAGGTCGAACGTAACGACCTCAGAGCTGGCGCGTCCTGTGCGGTCTCGGTTGTCTGCGCCGACAAAATGTCGAGTCCCGTCCGATGTTTCCAAGATTCTCCAGCGCGATCGCGAGACCCCCGGCTCGTCAATTACGGGGGCGATTCTCCAAATAGGCATGAGCATCTCCTGTTCGCCGCTGAGGGCCTGGCGGGAAGACGTCGTCTCCCACACTGGCGGCACGTCATTCATGGTATTCGAATTCGCGTCGCGTTAAAGTTAAAAACTGGATTATTTTATTGGTAATTTTTCGGACGGGATATGCTTTATATTTAACTGATTGGTCGATTTATGGTTTTTTGAGGAAAATGTGATTGCAGGTGGTGACATAATGTGTGGACCGCTTATTCTTTATCTCGAGGACGAGTTATGCTTAACGGCACAGCGGTGCAACCGACCTCGATTGGACGCGAAAAGCCGGCCCGGTGGGCCGGCTTTTTCGTTTCTGGGCTTCAACGCGTCGGATCCGGGCAATCCATGGCTCCGGACTACCCGAACGGGTAGGGACCGTTCGTGTTCCCCATCCCTAAACTGCCTTCCTGAAGATTTCGCGGCGAGCGATCGCTTGTCTGCGTATTCGACGACAGACTGGTGCGCATCGAAGCGGGCCATCGGCATCCGCAGGCGAGCTCGACGCACTCGCTACCACCTATAATCCGAGCAAGCGCGCCTTCTTGTACGGCACGGTCGCTCACCTGGACAACAGCAAGAACGGTAACTTCCCGGTGTTTGCGACGGCGCGCGATTCCAGCTTCCAGCTCGCCGACCCGTCCGAACATGGACGAAGGGCAAACCGGCGCGTATGTCGGGATGATGCACGTCTTCTAAAGCAACAGGCCGTTTCGCGGAGCGTTTTCCGCACAGCCGGCCACTGCGGGCACAGCGCAGTGGCTGGACGACTCGCCGGTGTTCGCGCGGGCGAGCCTCGCCACAGGCATCGAGTGACAAGCGATGCTGGCGCCGTCCTCAAAAGAAGGTTGAGATCATCATGACCAGATCAAGCGAATCATCATCGCCGGGGTTCATCGGCGTCGTAACGCTCCTGTTTATCGCGCTTACATCGCTCTTTCTGCTGATAGGCGGCGCGTACCTGCTCTCGCTCGGTGGCTCGGCGTATTACGTCGTGACCGGCGTCGTGCTGCTGGCAGTCACGTGGCTGCTATATCGCCGCAGTCCCACTGCGCTCGTGCTCTACGCGCTCGTGCTCGTGGGCACTGCCATCTGGTCGATCTGGGAGTCGGGTCCCGACTTCTGGGCGCTCGCGCCGCGCTCGGGGGTGCTCGTCGTGTTCGGCGTGTGGTTGCTGCTGCTCGTGAGCTGGCGTCTCGAAGTACCGCGCAAGCTCGGCGTGCAGTCGCTCGTCGGCGCGCTGGTGATCTGGGCGGGTGTGCTCGTGTACGCCTGCTTCAACGATCCGCAGACGGTCAATGGCACGATGGCTTCGTCTGTCGGTTCGCCCGCCGCGAACGCCAACGGCATCGACGCCTCGGACTGGCCCGCGTACGGGCGCACTCAGGAAGGCACGCGCTACGCGCCGCTGCAGCAGATCACGCGGGACAACGTGAAGAACCTGCAGGTGGCCTGGACGTTCCGCACGAACGACATGAAAGGCCCGAACGATCCGGGTGAAATCACCGACGAAGTCACGCCTATCAAGATCGGCAATCTGCTCTACCTGTGCTCGCCGCACCAGAAGCTCTTCGCGCTCGACGCACAGAGCGGCGCGCTCAAGTGGACCTTCGATCCGAAGCTCAAGACCGATCCGTCGTTCCAGCACGTGACTTGCCGCGGCGTGTCGTATGTCGATCTGACGGCGAGTGCCGATGTATCGGCAACGGCTGCTCCCGCTAGCGACGCTGCTGCTTCGGCGCCGCAGGCCGCCGCACCGGCAAGCGACGCAGCCGTATCGGCCACGGGGGCGTGCTCGCGCCGTCGTATCTACCTGCCCGTCAACGACGGCCACCTGTACGCGCTCGACGCACTGACAGGCGAGCGCTGCGCGGGCTTCGGCAGCAATGGCGACCTCGATCTCCAGCATGCCATGCCGGTCACCACGCCGGGTATGTACGAGCCCACTTCGCCGCCGGTCGTCACCAGCAAGGTGATCGTCGTAGCGGGCGCGGTGGAAGACAACTTCTCGAACCGGGAACCGTCGGGTGTGATCCGTGGTTACGACGTGCGCACGGGCCAGCTCGTGTGGGCGTTCGATCCGGGCGCGAGTGACCCGAACCATATCCCGGGCCCGGACGAGCACTACACCTGGAACTCGCCGAACTCATGGGCGCCCGCCGCCTACGACGCGAAGCTCGATATCGTCTATCTGCCGATGGGCGTGCGTACGCCGGACATTTGGGGCGGCGACCGTACGCCGGAGATGGAGCGATATGCAAGCGGCCTGCTCGCGCTGCACGCGTCGACGGGCAAGCTGGCCTGGTTCTACCAGACCGCTCACCATGATCTGTGGGACATGGATATGCCGTCGCAGCCGACGCTCGCCGACATCACGACCAAGGACGGCAAGACCGTGCCGGTCGTGTACGGGCCGGCCAAGACCGGCAACCTGTTCGTGCTCGACCGCCGCACCGGCGAAACCGTCGTGCCGGCTCCGGAACTGCCGGTGCCGCAAGGCGCCGCGCCTGGCGACCGTACCTCGCCGACGCAGCCGTTCTCCGAACTCACGTTCCGTCCGAAGAACCTGCTCACGGACAAGGACATGTGGGGCGCGACGATGTACGACCAGTTGGTCTGCCGCGTGATGTTCCACAAGCTGCGGTATGAAGGCACCTTCACGCCGCCGTCGCTGCAAGGCACGCTGGTGTTCCCGGGCAACCTGGGCATGTTCGAGTGGGGCGGCATTGCGCTCGACACCGATCGTCAGATCGCCATCGCCAACCCGATTGCGCTGCCGTTCGTGTCGCGTCTGATCCCACGCGGTCCGGGCAACCCGATCGAACCGGCATCGGGTGCCAAGGGGAGTGGTACGGAATCGGGTATCCAGCCGCAGTACGGCGTGCCGTTTGGCGTGACGCTGAACCCGTTCCTCTCGCCGCTTGGCTTGCCCTGCAAGCAACCGGCATGGGGCTACATCGCCGGTATCGATCTGAAGACCAACGAGATCGTCTGGAAGAAGCGTATCGGCACGGTGCGTGACAGCTCGCCGATCCCGCTGCCGTTCAAGATGGGGATGCCGATGCTGGGCGGCCCGATGATCACGGCCGGTGGTGTGGCGTTCATCGGCGCAACGGCGGACAACTACATCCGCGCGTTCGACGTGAACGACGGCAAGCAACTCTGGGAAGCCCGCCTGCCGGCAGGCGGCCAGGCCACGCCGATGAGCTACTCGATCAACGGCAAGCAGTACGTCGTGATCGCCGCAGGCGGCCACGGCTCCTTCGGCACGAAGCTCGGCGATTACGTGATCGCTTACGCGCTGCCGAACTAACACGCGTTGCTGTTCGCACCGAGCGCTGGACAGAGGTATCGAGCCTCGCGGCGCACGGTGCGATCCCCGAAACGGCATGCGTGGCATGCCGTTTTTTTGCCTGCTTTCTGGCGACTCTTTTGCCTTCGGCAAAATCTCGAAACCCGCGACGCCGCAAGGCCTCGCGGGTTTTTCTTTTGCGCGCCGCCTGAACGTGGCGAACGTGTTCACGTCCGCGTCGCATGTCGTATCGCCGCCACCGGGAAACACGGAGCGCGTGCCGTCCCGATGTCAATCGAAGTATGCTGTGGCGCGACCGGCGCGCGCGCTCGGGATTCGTCCAGCGTGCGGACCGGGGATCCGCGCCGCGCCCCGTCCGGCAGCCAGAACAAACACAAACAGACTTCGCCCGACCGTGGGGTGGCCATCATGATCATGTTGCGTTCGTGGAGTGCGATTCTTGCGTTGCTGATGCTTGCCGCGTGCGCCAGCCTGCCGCCGCAGGCTGATCGTGCGCCGACGCATGCGTTCTCCGATACCGAAAACACGCGCCTCGGCACGGCGTTCCGCCAGCAGGCCGCCACCCATCCTGGGCAGGATGCGTTTCATCTGCTGCGCGACCCGGTCGATGCGCTCGATGCGCGCGTGCTGCTCGCCGATCGCGCGGACCGCTCGCTGGACCTTCAGTACTACATCTGGCACGACGACCTGACCGGACACGAGCTCGCGGATGCGATCATCCGCGCGGCCGATCGCGGGGTCCGCGTGCGCGCGCTGCTCGACGATCTCGGGACGAACGCGGACGACCGCAAGCTGCTCGAGATCAGCTCGCATCCGAACATCGAGATCCGGCTCTTCAATCCGGTCGCCACACGCCACTTCAAGAAGATCGGCACGGTGCTCGAGTTCTCGCGGGTCAACCGGCGCATGCACAACAAGGCGATGATCGCGGACAACCAGGCGGCGATCGTCGGCGGCCGCAATATCGGCGACGAGTACTTCGGCGCGTCGTCGATGCTGGAGTTCGGCGATCTCGACGTGGTCGTGCACGGCCCGGTCGTGAACGACATCTCGACCGAATTCGATACGTTCTGGAATTCGCCGTATGCATATCCGGTCGATGCGCTGGTCGGGCACGAAGCGGCGCCCGGCGGCCTCGACCGGGAGCGCGAACGGCTGCGCGATTACCTGCGCGCGATGGAGGACAATCCGTACGTGCTCGAGGCGCGGCAAAGGCTCGACCAGATCGTGCACGGGCAGGGGACCGAGCTGTCGTGGGGGCGCGCGACGGTCCTGTACGACGATCCGGCGAAGATCGCACGCTCGCCGAAGGACAGCGACGGGCACCTGATGCCGCAACTGCGCGCACTCGCGCTGCGGCCCGAGCAGGAGCTGCTGATCGTGTCGCCGTACTTCGTGCCGGGCAAGGACATGGTCGAACGGCTGCGTGCGCTCACGGCGCGCGGCGTCCGAGTGACGATCCTGACCAACTCGCTCGCATCGACCGACGTCGCGGCCGTGCATGCCGGCTACCGGCGCTATCGGCGCGATCTCGTCGAAGCCGGCGTGCGCCTTTACGAGCGACGCCCGTCCGGCGACAAGAGCATCTCGAAGCAGGTCATCATCGGCTCGTCGCGCGCATCGCTGCATGCGAAGACGTATGTGTTCGATCGCAAGAGCATCTTCATCGGATCGATGAATCTCGACCCGCGCTCGCTGAACCTCAATACCGAGATCGGCGTTTACTGCGAGAGCCCGGAGATTGCATCCGAAGTCGCGATGGATCTGGAGCCGCGGCTCGATCGAATCGCGTGGCGCGTCGAGTTGCGGACCGATCTGGCCGGGAAAGGGCGCCTCAAGTGGATTCAGACCGACGCGGACGGGAAGGTGACCGAACTCGATCACGAACCGGAAGTGTCGGCGGCGCGGCGCATGGAAGTGTGGTTTCTCGGCTTGTTTCCGATCGAATCGCAGCTGTGATTTCGCCTGCGCGCGACAGCCGCGGGCGACGTGTGCCGACGGTCGTCGTCGATCGGGACGTGCCGCACGCACTGCCGCCGACACGGTTCCGGGCGCGCGAAACGACCGGCACCCGGAACCGCACCGCTCATCGCACGATCAGCGCGCGAAATCCGCCGTGCCCTGGATGAACGCGTTCAGCTTCGAGATGTTCACGCTGCCGAAGCCCGTCGTCGCATCCCAGCCGGCCTTCGCCTTGTAGCCGTACGTGCCGCTGCCGTTGTTGCCGGACGTCACGTCGTGCAGCAGCGCCGCATTGCTCGGGAAGTACTTGTAGATGCTCGACGCCGGGAAGCCGAGCGCGTTGTTGTTCGCCGATTGCAGCCGCGCCCAGATGCCGGTGAAGATCGGCGCGGCGAGGCTCGTGCCGCCTTCGTTGTTCAGATAGCCCGAGCCCCACAGCGTGTCGGACGTCTGGCCGTTCACCACGAGGATCGCGCCGGTGCGCAGGTCGGCGTCGAAGCCGACGTCCGGCAGCGCGCGCTTGGTCGACCCGGTGAGGCTCGACGATTGCCACGCCGGCGCGGCTTCGTACTTGCTGTAGCCGCCGCCCGTCGACCACACGGTGCCCGGCTGCCAGCTCGGATCGTTCCAGACGATTTCGCTGTTGTACGCATTGGTCGACGTGTTGGTGAACAGCGTCGTGCCGCCCACCGCGATCACGTACGGCGACGTCGCGGGCTCGCTCACGGTATAGGTCGAGCGCGACGGCGTGCCGCTCGCGCATTCGTACGCGCCGTGGTCGCCGGCCGACACGGAGAAGGTCTGCCCCTGCGCGACGGCCTGCTTGAAGATCGTGTCGTCGGTCGCTTGCGAGCCGGTGCTGTACGAGGACGATTCGCACACGCCGAGCGACACGTTGATGACTTTCGCGACGTTGTCGCTCACCGCCTTGTTGTACGCGGCGGTGATCGCCGTGAGCGTCATCGACGGTGCCACGTAGAACACGACTTGCTTCACGCTGCCGCCGGCGGCGCCGACGATCGACTGGCTGTCGAGGTTCCATTCGACGGTGCCGGATGTATCGGTGTACGAACTGCCTGACGGACCCGTCGGCACGACGCTGCTGCTGATCGTGCCGAGGCCGTTGTTCGCGGCGAACGTGTTGAGGTCGCTGACGGTCTGCGACAGGTCGCCTTCGGCGACGATGCCGACCGTGGTCTGCGAGGCCGTCGGCGTGCCGTCGCCGCCGTAGAGCGACGAGAATTCCGTCGGGTTGTGCGGCACCGCGGATGCGCCGGCGGGGATCGTCAGGTTGCTGGTGTTGCCTTGCGGCTTGCTGCCCGCGCCGGTGTGCATGAGTTCGACGTTCTGCAGGCCCAGCACCGCGCCGACGATGCCGCCGATCGCGTTCGGCACCTGCGCGGCATCGGTGTTCGCGTAGACGCTGCGGCCGTTGCGCGTGAAGCGCTTGAGCGTCGTGCGGAACGCCGACTTGATCGTTGCCGCGGTGCCGGAGGCGGACACGAGCAGGCGGTTCGGCGCGACCACGATGTTGACGAAGCCGGCCTGGCGCAGGTGCGCGACGACGGAGGCGACCTGCTGGTCGGTCGGCGCGTACTGCGCGGCGAACTGCGCCGGCGCGAGGAACTGCTTGTAGTGCGGCGAGCCGGGCGTATGCAGGTCGTGCAGGTACTGGTCGAGTTGCGCTTCGTTGCGCAGGTTCAGCCCGAGCACGATGTCGACCGATTCGCCGGGCGCCATCTCGGTGGCTGCCGCGGCAGCGGCGGCGGTACTGCTGCTTTCACCTTGCTGGACGAGGGGCAGGAAGCCCTTGGTGCGCGTTTCCGTCCAGCCGGCGGCCGGTGCGGCATGGACGCTCGCCATGCCGAACGAAGCGGCTGCCGCGGCGGCGAAGGCGAGCTTGACGATGCGGATGCGCTTTTGTTTCTTGTCTGCAACCTGATTCATGTTGAATTACCCCTCCGGTTGAACATCGAACGGCACGAACAACGACGGTCGACAGCGGCGCGGATCGTGCGCCGCCGATATCCGCCGCGCTCGCGCGGATGGCGCGGACGCGACGGGGCCTTTCGCCCGGTCCGCAAGGGTGGTGATCCTCCGGGGGCGAAATGCTGGAATGCTCGGCAACGGAGGCGCTGCGCCGCGAAGCAGGGCGACCGCGCCAGCGGGTTTGATGCAGGCGGGATGACTAGAGCAACAGTTTCGGTGTCCTGCTCATTCGGTTCGATCCTTCGGCCCGCTGCCGGACGGCAGCTGCCCAATCAATTGCATCGGGATGTTGCATGCGCCAACGGAAGAAGAGGCGGTCGGCGGCGAGAACGTCGGTGTGGCGCAAGCGCAATGCGTCGAGCGGAATCGATTGCGTGGTGGACAATTCGTCAGATTGCTTGAATCGGACGGTATCAAGAACGAAAGTTCGGTGTCAAACTTTTTCTGATTATATGAAACAAAATTAAATTGAATAAGCTGAAATGATTTTGAAAAATTGCGGGGTATTTTGTAATTTTCAAAGACGCTTTCGGATGTAATGACGGATCGGAGCGCCGGATAATTGACGATTCCATTCGTAATGAGCGAATGGTTGTGGAGGAAACATTCGAGCCGTAGACACCGGCTGAGCCGGTCATGCGTCGCGCAGCGCGCTCGCCGGCGAATGCGTAACGCAATCCGGTCTGCCATCCGCACGGAAACTTCAACGGCGCTCCCGTCGCCGAAGCTCGAGCTTCGGCGTGTCGTGCCGCTCGACGGCCTGCAGGTCGTCGATGAGCCGGAACAGGCCGTCGATACAGTGCAGCAGGCGTTCGTCCGGCGCGTCGCCGCTTGCCGACGCAAGTATCTTGATCTCGTCGAGCCGCGCTTCGAGTTCCGCAAGCGGCGCGCGCACGATGCGTTCCGCATCGGCGGGCGAGGTCGTTTCGAAGGCAGTTGCGTGCTTGAGGCGAACGGTCATGGCATTGAAGTCCTCGATGAATTGCGACATGGCGCTCGGGCAACCGTCGCGGTAAGCCGCGCGCACCGAAAGATCGTCGGCGACGATCCGGCCGGCAGCGTGCGCGGCCGAGTCGAGCGCTTCGAGCGTTCGGCGAATCAGCCGGCACAGGTCGACGGCCGCCGCCAGCAGCCTGGCCAGCAGCAGCGCCGCGAGCACCGGGTACGTGAATGCGTCGTGGTGCAGCGCGTCGCGTGATGGTCCGGCCGGATGGCGCAACGTGTCGCTGATCGACACGCCGGCGCCGGCCGCCAGCACGGCGACGATCGCGAGCAGCACGATCGCCTGCCCGATTTGCCGGCTCGGCGTCGCCGCCCGGTTCACTGTATGCCCCGCAACCGGTAACCGACCCCGCGCATCACTTCGGGCATGCCGCGCGCGCCGGCCTGTTCGAGCTTCTTGCGCAGCCGGCTGATGTGGCTGTCGATCGTGCGTTCCATCGCGCTCACGTCGGCCATGCAGGCATCGAGCAGTTCGCCGCGCGTGAACACGCGGCTCGGCGCGCGTGCCATGTGCGCAAGCAGCCGGAATTCGGTGAGCGTGAGCGACACCGGTACCTCGACCGATTCCGTGCGCACGCAAACGACATAGCTGTCGGTGTCGATCTCCAGGTAGCCGACCCGCAGCACGTGCACGGCCGACGGCGTGCGCGCGCGACGCAGGATCGCGCGCAGGCGTGCGACCACCTCGGCCGGGTCGAACGGCTTCACGATGTAGTCGTTAGCGCCGGCGCCCAGCGCCTGCCGTCTGTCGATGTCGCGGTCGAACGCGGTGACGACGACGACAGGTGTCGTACAGCGCCGTCGCAGCTCGGTCAGCACGTCCCAGCCGTTGCGGCCCGGCAGCTTGACGTCGAGCAGGATCAGGTCGGGCACCAGGTGCGGCTGCACGTCGAGCACGGCCTGCCCGTTGCCGACGCGGTAGGTGCGATAACCGTCGTGCGTCAGGTAGGCGTCGAGGATGTCCGAGATGTCGGGTTCGTCCTCTGCAATCAGGATCAGCGCGCTCATCGTTGCTGCGCCACGTTGGTCGACGGCGCGACGTCGGTATCCGTCAGCCCGCCGCCGAGCGCCTTGTAGAGCGCGACGGCATTGGACAGTTCGCCGCGGCGCAGGTCGAGCAAGGCCTGCCGCGCCGCGTACAGCTGGCGCTGCGAATCGAGCAGCTCCAGTCGCCCCTCGACGCCCGCGCGGTAGCGCAGGTTCGACAGGTCGGTGCGGCGCTCGGCCGATGCGACCACGCGCGTCTGCGCTTCGATCTGCCGGCCGAAGGTCTCGCGTCCGGCGATGCCGTCGGCGACTTCGCGGAACGCGGTCTGGATCGAGCGCTCGTATTCGGCGACGGCGCTGGCCTTGCGCACTTCCGCGAGACGCAGTTCCGAGCGCAGCCGGCCGCCCTGGAAAATCGGGACGGTGACCTGCGGCGCAAAGCTCCAGACGTTCTGACCGCCGGCGAACAGGCTGCCCATCGCCGGGCTCAGGAAGCCGATCGACGACGTCAGCGACAGCCGCGGAAAGAACGCGGCGCGCGCCGCGCCGATGTCGGCATTGGACGCGACGAGGTTCTGCTCGGCCTGCTGGATGTCCGGCCGGCGGAACAACAGCTCCGACGGCAGGCCGGCCGGCAGTTGCGTCATGACCGGCTGCTGCTCGAGCGGCAGCGGGTCCGGCAGGTCCTTCGGCGGCTCGCTGCCGAGCAGCAGGCGCAGCGCATTGCGCGCCTGCTCCACGGCACGCGTGCGCGCTTCGAGGTCGGCGGTCGCGCTCGCGACCTGGCCTTCGGCCTGCGCGATGTCGACGCCGCTCGCCTGGTGCGCTTCCTTCAGGCGGCGCGCGAGATCGAGCGACTGCTGCCAGTCGCCGAGGGTGCGCTCGGCGAGTGCGCGCTGCTCCTGCGCGAGGCGCTCCGCGAAGTACGCATCCGCCACGGCGCCGACGAGCGCGATCTGCACCGCGCGGCGGCCGTGATCAGTCGCGAGGTAGCGCGCGAACGCCGCGTCCGACAGCGACTTGACGCGGCCGAACAGGTCGATCTCGAACGCGCTGATGCCGACGTCGACGCCGTACCGGTTCTGCGTCGATTCGAGCAGCGGCGGATTCGACTGCGGGTCGGCCGCGGTGCGCTGGCGCGTGAAGCTGGCGCCAGCGTCGATCGACGGCAGGCGCGCCGAGCGCTGGATGCCGTACTGCGCTTCGGCGGCCTCGACGTTCAGCGCGGCCAGCCGCAGGTCGCGGTTGTTGCGCAGCGCGACCTCGATCAGGCGCTGCAGGCGCCGATCGCCGAACATCGTGCGCCAGCCGAGATCGGCCGCGTTCGCGTGCAGGTCGGCGGCAGCGGCGGCCGTGTAGGCGGTCGGCGCCGGCAAAGCGGGTTTCACGAGCGCCGGCGTCAGCGAGCAGGCTGACAGCGCGAGGGCGGCGCACGCCGCAGCGGAAAGAATAAGCAATCGCATGGCATCAACCTTGTTGTTCGATATGCAGCGGCTCGGGCTTGCGGCGCGCGGCGCGCCATGCTCCGATGCGTTCCTGGATGCTCATCACGAACACGAAGAACACCGGGACGAAGAAAATCGCCAGCACCGTGGCGGTCACCATGCCGCCGAACACGCCGGTGCCGATCGCGTGCTGCGTTTCGGCGCTCGCGCCGGTCGCGATCATCAGCGGCACCACGCCGAGGCCGAACGCGAGCGACGTCATCAGGATCGGGCGCAGGCGCAGCTTCGACGCCTCGACGGCCGCCTCGATCAATCCCTTGCCTTCCTCACGCAGCTGCTTCGCGAATTCGACGATCAGGATCGCGTTCTTTGCGGACAGGCCGATCACCGTGATCATCCCGACCTTGAAGAACACGTCGTTCGGCAAGCCGCGCAGCAGCACCGCGCCGATCGCGCCGAGCAGGCCGAGCGGCACCACCAGCATCACCGACAGCGGGATCGACCAGCTTTCGTACAGCGCGGCGAGCACCAGGAACACGACGATCATCGACAGCACCATCAGCATCGGCGCCTGCGACGCCGACTCGCGTTCCTGCAGCGACTGGCCGGTCCACTCGACCGCGAAGCCCGGCGGCAGTTGCGCCGCGAGACGTTCCATCTCGGCCATGGCTGCGCCGCTCGACTGGCCCGGGGCGGCAGCGCCCGAGATCCGCGCGGACGGGTAGCCCTTGAAGCGCACCATCTGCAGCGGCGTCTCGGTCCACACGGGGCGAACCACTTCGGACAGCGGCACCATGCCGCCGGCCGCGTTGCGCACGTACAGCTTCATCACGTTGTCGAGCTGCATGCGCGCCGGCGCATCGGCCTGGATGATCACCTGCTGCATGCGTCCCGCGTTCGGGAAGTCGTTCACGTAGGTCGAGCCCATCGCGGTCGACAGCGTGTCGCTGAGCGTCGTGAACGACACGCCGAGCGCCTCCGCTTTCGCGCGGTCGATCTCGAGCCGCACGCTCGTGCCGGCCGGCAGACTGTCCGGGTACACGCCGGTCACGATCCTGCTTTGCGCGGCAAGTTCGAGCAGCTTGACTTCCGCCGCCTTGAGCGCCGCGGCGCCCTGATTGGCACGGTCTTCCAGGCGCATCGAGAAGCCCGAGCTGTTGCCGAGTTCGTCGATCGCCGGCGGCAGCAGGCTCATCACCGTGCCTTCGGTCACACCGGCCATCGCTTGCTGCGCGAGCAAACCTTCCTCCACGGTCGACGAGCCGCCGCGGTTCTTCCAGTCCTTCATCACGGACCAGTTGATCGCCGCGTTCGGACCTTGCCCCGAGAAGCCGTAGCCGATCACGGAAATGCTCGACTGGATTGCCGGACGCGCAGCAAGATGCTTCTCCAGCGTCTTGACCACGTCATGCGTACGCTCGGCGGTAGCGTCTGCGGGCAGCAGAAAGCTGGTGATGAAGTAGCCCTGGTCCTCGTCCGGCAGGAACGACGACGGCAGGCTGCGGAAGCCGAGCACCAGTGCGCCCGAGATTGCGACGAACACCAGCATCACGCGGCCCGTGCGGCCGACCAGGCGGCCGACGCGCGTCTCGTACCAATTGGTCAGGTGTTCGAAGCGTCGGTTGAACCAACCGAAGAAGCCGCGCTTGTCGTGGTGACCCGGTTCGAGCGGCTTGAGCATCGTCGCGCACAGGGCAGGCGTGAGCGTCAGCGCGAGCAGCGCGGAGAACAGGATCGACACGGCCATCGACAGCGTGAACTGCTTGTAGATCACGCCGACCGAACCGCTCGCCATCGCCATTGGCAGGAACACGGCGGTCAGCACCAGCGTGATGCCGATGATCGCGCCGGTGATTTCCTTCATCGCCTTCGACGTCGCGTCCTTCGGCGACAGCCCTTCTTCGGCCATCAGGCGCTCGACGTTCTCGACGACGACGATTGCATCGTCGACGATGATGCCGATCGCGAGCACCATGCCGAACATCGTCAGCACGTTGATCGAGAAGCCCGTCAGCAGCATGACCGCGAACGTGCCGAGCATCGCGACCGGCGCGACGATGGCCGGGATCAGCGTATAGCGCACGTTCTGCAGGAACAGGTACATCACGAGGAACACGAGCACCATCGCCTCGAGCAGTGTCGCCAGCACCTTCTCGATCGAGATCTTCACGAACGGCGACGTGTCGAGCGGGATCGAGTAGCTCATGCCGGACGGCATCGACTTGCTCAGTTCGGCCATGCGCGCACGGATCGCCTCGGCGGTCTTCACGGCATTGGCGCCCGGTGCGAGCTGGATGCCGGCGAGGGTGGCCGGCCGGTTGTTCTCGCGGCTCACGAACAGGTAGTTCTGCGAGCCGAGCTCGACGCGCGCGACGTCGCCGAGCACGACCTTCGAGCCGTCCGCGTTCGCGCGCAGCACGACCTTCGCGAACGCTTCCGGCGTCGTGAGCTGGCCCTGCGCGGTGAGCGGCACGGTCACGCGCTGGCCCGGCAGCGCGGGCAGCGCGCCGAGGCTGCCCGGCGCGATTTGCACGTTCTGCTGGCCGATCGCGCTCGTCAGGTCGCTCATCGACAGGCCGAAGTTGATCAGCTTCTGCGGATCGACCCAGACGCGCATCGCGCGTTCGGAGCCGAACTGCAGCACGCGCCCGACGCCGTCGACTCGCCGCAGCTCCTCGGAAACGCTGCGCGTCATGTAGTCGGCGAGCGCACCTTCGTCGAAGCGGCCGTTGTCGGAGCGCAGGCCGATCAGCATCAGGAAACCGGACGACGCGGATTCGACGATCAGCCCGTTCTGGCGCACGGCCGCGGGCAGGCGCGGTTCGATCGACTTGATCTTGTTCTGCACGTCGACCTGCGCCAGTTCCGGATCGGTGCCGGGCTTGAACGTCACGGTGATCTGCGCGGCGCCGGACGTATCGGCCGACGATTCGAAGTACAGCAGGTTCTTGACGCCGGACAGCTCGCGCTCGATGAGGCTCAGCACGCCGTCGTTCATCGTCTGCGGCGTGGCGCCCGGGTAGCTCGCGGTGATCGTGACGGACGGCGGCGCGACCGATGGGTAGCGCGCGACCGGCAGCTGGGGGATCGCGATCAGCCCCATCAGGATGATGAAGAGGGCGATCACCCACGCAAAGACCGGGCGGCGGATAAAGAATTCAGCCATGACTGGTGACTCCTCCCGACTCAGTGCGCGGACGCGGTGGCGGCCGCGTCAGGCGACTTCCAGTCGGTCGCGGCGACAGGCGCGCCGTCGACCAGGCGCTCCATCCCTTCGACGACGATCTTCTGGCCGGCCTGCAGGCCCGACTTGATGCGGTAGCTGCGGTTCGTCAGTTCGCCGACTTCGACGGCCTTCAGATGCGCGGCGCCCTTCGCGTCGAGCACCCACACCTGCGGCTTGCCGCCAGCGCGCACGACGGCCTGCTGCGGCACTATCACCGCGCTGGCGTAGTGCGCGCGCGGAAGGCGGGCGCGCACGTACATGCCCGGCAGCAGCTGGCGCTGCGGGTTGTCGACCAGCACGCGCAGCAGCACGTCGCCGGTGCCCGGATCGACGTTGACGCCGGAGAACAGCATGCGGCCCCGCGCGTCGTAGCGCGTGTCGTCGTCGCGCAGCACGTCGACCGGCAGGCCGTTGCTGTCCGCCGCCCGCGGCTGTGCCGCGAGCGCGCCGCGCAGCGCGTCGAGCGACGCGGCCGGCTGGCGCACGTCCACGTAGACCTGGTCGATCTGCTGGATGCGCGCCATCGGCTGGCTGTCGCCGCTCGACACCAGCGCGCCTTCGGTCACGAGCGCCTGGTCGATGCGGCCGGCGATCGGCGCTTCCACGGTCGCGAATTTCAGGTCGAGCTGGCGGCGCGCGAGCGTCGCGCGGGCCTGCGCGACGTCGGCGGCGGCCTGGTCGCGTTGCGACACGGCGTCGTCGTACACCTGGCGGCTGATCGCGTCGGCCTCGACGAGCGGCTTGAAGCGCGCCGTCTGCACCTTCGCGCGCTCCAGCGCGGCCTGCGCACGTTGCAGCGACGCGGCGGCCGTGTCCATGTCGGCCTTGAACGGCGCGGGATTGATCTGGAACAGCGACTGGCCGGCGCGCACCTCGGTGCCTTGCTCGAACAGCCGGCGTTGCACGATGCCGCTGACCTGCGGCCGGATTTCGGCGACCCGCACGGCCGCGACGCGGCCCGGCAGATCCTCGGTCACGTCGAGGCGTGCGGCGGCCAGCGTCATCGCCGCGACCGGGGTGGCCGGCGCGGCTGCCTGCTGCTCTGCGGGTCCACAACCCGCCAGCAGGGCCAGCGTCAGTGCACCGGCGGCGCCGTAGCGGCATCGTTGTTGATTCTTCATAGCGACTCCAGGAAGCGCAGGCAGCCCACTGCCTGCTTTGACGGGCTGGAGTGTGCGGCGCCTGGTTGGCGTCTTTTATGCGGGAAGATGGAGATTCGATGGAGACGGCGAAAGAACCGGCAAGGCGGGGGAATGGGGTAGGCGGTGCGAGGCGGGCTTCGTCAGACGAATCGATGCGGTTGAACGAGCTGTCGCGTCCGGTTCGTCGTTCGACACCGTGCGAGGCGGCCCGTCCATGCGATATCGGAGCGGGTTGTCAGCCCGTTATGCGCGGGGCGGTGCGGCGGGCGGCGAGCGGGATGCCGGTGCGACGCCGGCCGCGCCGGCGAACGCAGCGAAGTGCGTTCGGCGCGCGAAGAAAACCGCCGCGCGTTGAGCGCGGCTATCCGTCGTTCGATGGCGCGCGCACGGCGCGACCGGCGGTGGTCGCGCCAGCGGCATCCGTACGATCAGTCCGGCTTGCGCGCCGGCGCAACGGGCGGCGGCGGTTCGGCGTCCGGCGTGCCGGCGGCGTGGTCGCCGTTCTCATCGTTCTCGGGCGCGACGGGACGCAAACCTTCGTCATACGCGACGAGGCTGCGCTGCGGATTCGCGATCCGGATTCCGCGTTCGCGGAACAGCACCGCGATGCGCCGATTGAATTCGCGCTGCACGCCCCAGCGCGCCGAGTCCTTGCACTGGATCTGTCCTGCCAGCGCGATCGCCGCGCCGTCGACCTGGTCGATGCCCCAGTAGCTGAAGTCCGACAGGATGCCGTCCTTGTAATCCGGATCGTCGCGCAACGCGGCGCCGATCTCCTTCAGCGTCGCGATCGCGCGATCGATGTCCTGACCGTAGGCGATGCTGACCTTGACGGCCGCGTTGCCGAGCCCGCGATTCGTATTGTTGACGGTCGTCACCGAGCTGAACGGGATCGTGTACAGCGATCCGTCGCCCGCGCGCAGCCGCACGGTGCGGATCGACAGGTATTCGACCGTGCCGGATACGCCGGCGAGCGTGACCCAGTCGCCCACCTGCATCGCATTCTCCATCAGCAGGAAGATCCCTGTGATGAAGTCCTGCACGAGCTTCTGCGAGCCGAAGCCGAGCGCGACGCCGAAGATGCTGGCGCCGGCGAGCAGCGGACCGATGTTCACGCCGATTTCGCTGAGGCCGGTCAGCACGACGACGAGCGCGATCATGATGAACAGCAGCGAACGCAGCATCGGCAGCAGCGTGCGCAAGCGCGCCGCGCGCACGAGGTTGCCTTCGCGTGTCCATTGCTGCAGGCGGCGCTCGATCGCGATGTTCGCGGCTTCCCAGACGATCAGCGCGACGACGGCTGCAATCGCGATCGTGATCAGCGCCGACGCGAGCCGATGGCCGATCGTGCCGGTCGCGAACGCGTGGAAGATCGGCACGCCCCAGGTCTGCAGCAGCAGCACGACGGTCACGACGGCGATCGCCGCCGACACGACCTGGCGCACCAGCGGGTAGTAGCGGTACGCGTGCAGGTGGACGAGCGTGCGGTCGTCGTCGCGGCGCTGGAACACCCGCGCGAGCGCGCCGAACACGACGATCGACACGATCCGCATGCCGATCATCACGGCGATCGAGCGGCCGCCGAGCGTGATCAGCACGCGGTAGCCGTTGTGGACGTCGAGCGCCCACACGAACCACAGCGCCATCACGACGAACACGGACACGGGCGCCCACGCGTCGGCGAGCGCGTTGCCGACCATCGCGAAGGCAGGCCGATCCTCGCCGGCCGCGCGGATGCGCGCGGCGACCGGCTGGCGGCACCGGAGGATCAGCGCCGAGATCATCAAGTGGCCGACGAGCGCGACCGCCTTCAGCAGCGCGACGTGACCGGCGTCGCTGAGGCCGAAGCTCGCGGCGATCTCGACCCCGGCCGTGCTGGCGCCGACGACCATCACGATCCGCGCGATCGAGCGCTGCGCGAACGCGGCCCATGCGTCGCTGATGTGCAGCAGCCGCAGCTGCCGCGCGTCGGGCTGGAAGAACAGCCGGCTGACGATCGTCACGAGGCGGCAGATCACGTAGATGTCGATCAGCGATTCGAGTGCCGTTTGGGTCGGCGTGCCGGCGCCGTCGAGGACCGACATCGTCAGGCTCGCGATGCCGACGAATACCAGCAGCGGTATCACCCGCAGTGCGAGGCTGACCAGCGCGCGCGGCATGCGGCGCAGCAGCGTGGTGTGGCGCCGCGCATGGCCGCGACCTTGCGACGACGTATCGGGCGTGCCGGTGCCGTCGGCGCGGGCAGCGGAGGCGGCCGGTTCCGGCGTCGAAGTGCGGTCGCCGGGACCGGGCGGTTCGGGTTCAGGTGAATCGGCGTTGGCATCTGCATTGGCATCGGCATCGGCATCGGCATCGGCCCGGTGCGACGATCCGGTGCGGCGCGCGCTCAGCGCGGCCAGCGCGCGCCGCAGCAGCCGCTTCGCGAACCATTCGACGGCGAGTGCGGGCACGAGCACGGCGAGGATGATCAAGATCGCGCGCGTGAGATCGGTACGTTGGTCGGCGCGTACGAGCCGCTCGTGCCACCAGTTGCCGACCGAGCCGACATCGAGCAGCGAGCGCAGCGATTCGTTCAGTGCGCCGCCGATTTCACCGGCCCAGCGCGATCCCTGCCGCACGAGCATCGACGCGAGCCCGTTCGTCGTGAGTGCGGCCGGAGCGGTGCCAGCCGATGCTGCGCTGGCCGGCGCCGCGGCGCTCGCCGCAAGCGCGGGCGTGCTCAGCACGCCGACGGCCGCGATCGCGCGCAATGTCGTTTCGACCTGCTGGCGCTCGCGCGGGTTTTGCAGGACGGAGAGGGCCTGCTGCGCCTGCTGCGGCGTCAGCGCGGGCACGGCGCCGGAGGCGGCCGAGGCGGCGGCCGGGGCAGGGGCGGCCGCGTGGGCGGCCGATACGACGGCGGCGAGCAGCCAGCCGAGCAGGAAATATCGCATGGGTAGGCGTGCGGGCGCGCATCGGAACGTGGCCCGCCGGTCTGGACGATGGACGGAAGTTAACATGATTGCCATCGGAACCGGATAGTTCCGTCGACGAATATTCGAATCGGGCATGCGGCAGGCGGTGCGGGCGTTTGCGCGCTGCCGTGCGGTTCCTTTCGCGTGGCGGTGTCTCGCGCCGGCCGTTCACGATCCGTGATGCGGGCAGGTCGTCGGGTGTTGGCATGCGGTCCCGCCGCAAGCGAAGGCGCAGGATCGGGAACGAAACGTGCTCGCCGGTGATTCGATGGGTTGCCAACCGTGGCTTCGACTATGGGATATAGGCGGAGAATTCCGGATTCCCGATGAATCAACCCCGATCGTCGTGAAAGAGCGGCAATACATGCTCGGCGATTTCCTCGATGACCTCGCGCACGGGCCGGTCCGAGCCGGGATTCAGCGTGACGTGGTGCGTGCCGGCTGCCCGCATGTCCCGCAGGATGTCGATGAGCGCATTCCGACCGGTCGCATAGCCGAGCGGCAGCGCGGTGGGCGGTGCATCGCGATTCGCATCGAGATCGAGCCGCATCGATACGCCGAACGCGCGAAAGCCCGGCGGTGCAAGCCGGTCGACGGCCGCGCGCCACATCGAATAACGAGCGCGCTGCGTGTCCGGGTCGCGATGATAGGTCATCCAGCCGATCGCGTTCCGTGCGATCCAGTCGACGCTCTGTCCGCCGGAGCCGACGGCAAGCATCGGCACCGCGTCGTCGCCGCGCGGCAGCAGCGTGAACTCGGGCGCGTCGGGTGGCGTCTCGTCGGGCAGCACACGGGACGGCACGCCGAGCGCGGCCGCGACGATGTCCCAATGCCGGCGATACCGGTCGCGCCGCGTTTGCGCGTCGACGCCGAACGCCGCATATTCGGGCGGCCGGTCGCCGGAGCCGAGGCCGAGGAGGAAGCGCCCGCCGGACAGCGTCGCGACCGACAGCGCGCCTTTCGCGATATGCAGCGGATGACGCAGCGGCAGCACGATCGCGCCGCTGGCAAGCACGATCCGGCGCGTGCGCGACGCGAGCGCGCCGAGCAGCACCCACGGATCGAGATGCCCGACCGGGTCGGGATAATCGGCGCTATTGAGCGGCACGTCGCGAACCCACAGTGCGCGAAAGCCGAGCGAATCGGCCAGCGCCGCGAGTTCGAGCTGCTCGTTGAAATCCGCGACGGTATGGCCGCTGCGCAGCAGCGGCAGCGTCAGGCCGATCGACAGCCGCTCGGCCGAGAAAACGCGCCGCGCGACGTCGGCGCGGCCGGAGGCGGGCAGGGTCATGTCCATTCCTTGGAGACGGGGCGAAGCCGGTGCGCGCGCCGCACCGTGTCCGAATGCTAACGTGTTTGCGCGCCGCTTGCGGCGCGCGGCGGCATCGGCGGTATTGGCATGATCGGCACCTTCGGTCATCCGGCAATCAATCGGCATGAACGTACGTCAGCGCGTGGTGGCCGGTCTTGCGGCGAGCAGCGTGCTGTCCGTGGTTGCAGGTGGTGCTCACAGGTTCGACGAGCGCGTTCGACCATGCATGCGCGGCCAGGGTCGCACGACTGACTGTAAGCGGATCGTCGGCATCGAACCGACGCAAACGCGCCGCCGGCGCACGCGTCACATGCGTGCAACACCGGCGTCGCGTCCGGTGCGATCGCTCGCGCGGGCCGTTTCCCCTCGTTTCACTTTCGAAACGTTCGCGCCTGTCTGTCGTCGTGCGATTTGCATCGGGGTCGTTTCACCGCCCGCGCGGCCTTGCACGGCGAAGCATGGTGCGCTCCTTGCATGTCTGTATGTGCCGTGAGCGCGATCGCCGGGCGCAGCAGGGGCCCGGCCGTCGCTTCAGTAGGTCGGACGCATCGAAGACGGGGACAAGAGAATGAGAACAGACCGAATCGCAACGTGCCATGTTGCAAACATGAATCGCCGACCTGCCCGTGATTTCGCGTCGCCGTTGATTACGGCGACATGAGCGCGCGGCTTTTCGCTTCATCCGGACCCATCCGGTTCGTTCCGAACGACGACGTGCAGGTATGACGCACGAGGCCGACCCGTGCCGGTCGGCCGTCGGGGATGAACCGCCGGTGCGCGCGGATGGGCGACCATGACTTCCGGATCGTCATGCCGACGCGCGATACGCAGGCGCGCCGCACGCGAAGCATGCGTGCGTGTGCCGTGCGCCGTGCCGCGCGGCGATCCTCGCAAACATCAGGGCAATTTCAGGAATTCGAAGGTGTAGTCCCGGGGAAGGTCTGCCGGCGGCGCTGCGGCGGATCCGACGACATTGTGCTGTCAGTTGATCCACTACCCCGATGGATCAATTGTTGATGCGCCCATCGCCATGTGGTCGATGGGCGTCTTTTTTTGCGGCGCCGGTGTCGCGCGCGGACCGCCGGCCGGATCGCGCGGCGTTCTGTATCATGTGCTGGCGCGCCGGCCGCACGGCCGGCCACCGCGCCCGATCACGCGCCGCCAACATGAACGACATCGCCTTGCCCGACCCCTCATCCGCCGGCATCGAACCGGCCGCGCTCGATGCGCTGCACGCGTTCGTCGAGCGCCATCCGCGGCTGCTCGTGCTGACCGGTGCGGGCATCAGCACGGATTCCGGCATTCCCGGCTATCGCGACCGCAACGGTCAATGGATGCGCTCGCCGCCGATCCAGCTCCACGAATTCCTCGGTTCCGACGCTGCGCGCCGCCGCTACTGGGCGCGCAGCATGATCGGCTGGCCCGTGGTGGGCCGTGCGCAGCCGAACCGCTCGCATGTCGCGCTCGCGCGGCTCGGCGGCACCGGCCGGATCGAGCGCCTCGTCACGCAGAACGTCGACGGGCTGCACCAGCGCGCGGGCAGCGGCGACGTGATCGAACTGCATGGCGGCATCAACGGCGTCACGTGCCTCGACTGCGGCGCGCATCACGCGCGCGCGACGATCCAGGCCGTGCTCGAAACGGACAACCCCGAGCTGCTCGGCGCGCACGCGGAGCCTGCCGCCGACGGCGACGCGCATCTCGAATGGGCCGCGCTCGACACGTTCCGCATTCCGGCCTGCCCGGCCTGCGGCGGGCTGCTGAAGCCGGCGGTGGTGTTCTTCGGCGAGAACGTGCCGCGCGAGCGCGTCGCGCTGGCGTCGCAGGCGCTCGATGCGGCCGATGCGCTGCTCGTCGTCGGCTCGTCGCTGATGGTGTATTCCGGCTACCGGTTCTGCGTGTGGGCCCAGGCGCAGAACAAGCCCGTCGCCGCGCTGAACCTCGGCCATACGCGCGCCGATCCGATGCTGACGCTGAAGGTCGAGGCGCGTTGCGCGCCCGCGCTCGACGCGCTGAACGCGCGGCTGGGCGTCGCCGGCAGCGCGCCGGAGCACGCATCGTGACCGGGCCGACGTCGTCGTCGGATCCGTCCGCGCGGCTGTCGGCGCCGGCGGCCGAGCGCAATCGCGGGCCGATCCTCGACGTGTTGCGCCGCGTGCTGCCGGCTACCGGCGACGTGCTCGAGATCGCGAGCGGCACCGGGCAGCATGCGGTCCATTTCGCGCAGGCGCTGCCGGGGCTGCGCTGGCAGCCGAGCGATCCCGACGCGCACGCGCGCCGCTCGATCGCCGCGTGGGTCGCGCATGCCGGCCTCGCGAACCTGGCCGAGCCGCTGGCATTCGACGTGCGCGACGCGTCGTGGCCGGCCGCGGCGTTCGACGCGATCGTCTGCATCAACATGATCCACATCTCGCCGTGGGCCTGCACCGACGCGCTGTTCGCCGGCGCGTCGCGCGTGCTGCGTCCGGGCGGCGTGCTGTTCCTGTACGGCCCGTATCGCCGCGCAGGCCGGCACACGGCGCCGTCCAACGAGGCGTTCGACCAGCAGTTGCGCAGCCGCGATCCGTCGTGGGGCGTGCGCGATCTCGAGGCGGTCGTCGCGCTCGGCCTCGACCGCGGGCTCGACTGCATCGAGGTCGTCGACATGCCGGCGAACAACCTGAGCGTCGTGTTCCGGCGCCTGCCGCACGCGGAGCAATGACACGCAAGCGCGCATCGCGGCCGGGTTTCCACTATCCTTTCGCCTGTGCGCGCGGCCCGGCTCGGGTCGCGCCCCGTTTTTTCCGGAGAATTGACTAATGGGCAAACAAGCAATCGGTGTGATCGGGCTGGCGGTGATGGGCCGCAATCTCGCACTCAATATCGAGAGCCGCGGTTACGCGGTGTCGGTGTACAACCGCAGCCGCGAGAAAACCGACGAACTGATCGCCGAATTCCCCGGCCGCAATCTGGTGCCGACCTATACGCTCGAGGAGTTCGTCGCGTCGCTCGAGACGCCGCGCCGGATCCTGATGATGGTGAAGGCCGGCGAAGCGACCGATGCGACGATCGCATCGCTCAAGCCGCTGCTCGAGAAGGGCGACGTGCTGATCGACGGCGGCAATACGCACTTCACGGACACGATCCGCCGCAACCAGGAGCTCGCGCAATCGGGCCTGCATTTCATCGGCACCGGTGTGTCGGGCGGCGAAGAGGGCGCGCTGCGCGGCCCGTCGATCATGCCCGGCGGCCAGCGCGACGCGTACGACCTGGTCGAGCCGATCCTCAAGCAGATCGCCGCGAAGGCGCCGTCGGACGGCGAGCCGTGCGTCGCGTACATGGGGCCGGACGGCGCGGGCCACTACGTGAAGATGGTCCACAACGGCATCGAGTACGGCGACATGCAGCTGATCGCCGAGAGCTATGCGGTGCTGAAGGACGTCGCGGGCCTGACCAACGACGAACTCGGCGCGGTCTACACCGAGTGGAACCAGGGCGAGCTCGACAGCTACCTGATCGAGATCACGTCGAAGATCTTCGGCAAGAAGGACGAAGAGACCGGCAAGCACCTCGTCGACGTGATCCTCGATCGCGCCGCGCAGAAGGGCACCGGCAAGTGGACCAGCCAGAACGCGCTGGACCTGGGCGTGCCGCTGCCGCTGATCACCGAGTCGGTGTTCGCGCGCGTGCTGTCGTCGCTGAAGACCGAGCGCGTCGCGGCCAGCAAGATCCTGTCGGGCCCGGCCGCCGCGCCGTTCGACGGCGATCGTGCCGCGTTCGTCGAAGCCGTGCGCCGCGCGCTGTACCTGAGCAAGGTGATCTCGTACGCGCAGGGCTTCGCGCAACTGCGCACGGCATCTGAAGAGTACGGCTGGAACCTCGATCTCGGGACGATCGCGAAGATCTTTCGCGCGGGCTGCATCATCCGCGCGCGTTTCCTGCAGAAGATCACGGACGCGTACGCGAAGGATCCGGCGCTCGCGAACCTGCTGCTCGACCCGTACTTCAAGGACATCGCCGCGAATTACCAGGCGTCGCTGCGCGACGTGGTGGTGGCCGCGGTGAAGGCAGGCGTGCCGGTGCCGGCGTTCGCGTCGGCGGTCGCGTACTTCGACAGCTACCGTTCCGAGCGGCTGCCGGCGAACCTTGTGCAGGCGCAGCGCGACTTCTTCGGCGCCCACACGTTCGAGCGTACCGACAAGCCGGGCAGCTTCCACGCGAACTGGTCGTAACCGGCAGGCGAGGACGGTATTGTTGCGAAATTCTATTCTTTGAGTAGGGTTTTTCGTTCCCGGATCCCGCAATTGTTGGTTCCGAGGAAACAGTGTTTTCGCTCTTTCATGGTTTTCCCTAGGTGATCTCGGGGCTAAACTTTGTTCCATCGCTGCAGACATGGTGTGTGCGGCGGAGCAAAAAAATCCCGGAGGTAATCATGAAATCGCTGATCGCAACGTTCGCTGCAGCTGCCGTCCTCGCCGTTCCCGCCGTCTCGTTCGCCCAACAGAACGCCCCCGTCACCCGTGCGCAGGTGAAGGCCGAACTGGCCCAGCTGCAACAGGCCGGCTACAAGCTGGGCAGCGACCGTACCGACTATCCGGCAAGCATCCAGGCAGCTGAAGCCCGCGTGAACCCGCAACAGAACGTCGCCGCTGCCGATACGAGCGGCTACGGTGCGCAACCGGCCGCCCAGCAAGAATCGGGCGCCCCGGCCGCTGCCAAGACCGGCTGGCAGGTCAAGCGCGTGTCGGACGGCGCACCGGTCTACAAGGGTCGTTGATCGTCATCGATCGCCGGCCGCATGGGCGGCCTGATCTGACCCCTGCGCAGTACACACAGCCCGTCGTTCCGAATCACGGAACGACGGGCTGTTTTTCATTGGCGGCGCCCGCCGCGTCAGTGCAGCGGCCGCGGGCCGCGGCCGATGTCCCGGAACAGCGCGTCGCCCGGTTCCAGCGCCTGCAGCCATGCTTGGTCGTAGCCGCTCAGCGTGTCGAGCGCGTCGCGCAGCCGCTCGATTGCGAGTACCGGCAGCTCGACGCTGTGCCGGGTAGCGCCGCTCAGGTGCGCGACGCTCGCCAGCTGGACGAGGGCGTCCGCGGCTTCGGCGACGTCCGTCGCGAACAGCAGGTGCCGGTTGAGCAGTTCGACGAGGCCGCTGGAACCGGCGAAATCCTCGGCGTTGAGCTGCACGGACAGAAACGTCGCATTGTTCATGGTTTTCTCCTCGTTATCGCTGGAACGTGCGGTGCTCCTCCGAGTATAGGAGGCGGCCGGCAGCGGGGCGGCGCTCATGGGTGCGATACGGCTGCCCGCCGCGGGACGGGACGGCCGGCCCGAAGTCCGCGGGACACCCTGCGCGGCGCGGCCCGCAGCCCACCGGCACCCGTTCGTGGCGCCGCAAGATTGTTGCCGGCTGGGACCCCTGCCGCGGTCCTGACCGCGACAAATGGTATCTTTGCCGATCGGGACGACACAAAGATGGCGCGAAGAAGGGGCCGGTGAGCCCTTTCGCGTCGACGTCCCGCGGTGGAAACTGACGGCCGCGAGAGCGGTCGGATACTGGTTGGTCCGGCCGTTCGGCCGGACATCGTGCGTCGCACGCCGGAGGGCGGTGGGCGGCGCAACGACGCAAATCCGGGAGGACCCTTGAGAAAAACGATTCCGATCCACGATGCGCTGGCGCGCTGGTTGCCGCAGGCGGCGTTCGTCGCCGCGGCCGCCGCGCTGACGGGCTGTACGATGACGCCGTGGACCGACAGCTGGCAGCCGGTGCGGCAGTCGACGCCGGCGTCGGTTGCCACGCCGGGCGTGATCGCCGGCTATTACCGCGTGAATCCAGGCGACACGCTCGCCGGCATCGCCGCCGCCTACGGGCAGCGCGTGCAGGACCTGGCCGGCTGGAACCACATGTCGCCGAATGACGCCGTGTATCCCGGCCAGGTGCTGCGCGTCGCGCCGCCGCCAGCCGCGACGTCGCTCGGGCAGCCGTCCGCGGCGGCCGCGCAGCCGGGCTCGCTGGCATGGCCGGCCACGGGTATCGTCGCGACGCCGTTCTCGGCCGGCAAGACGCGCGGCATCGTGATCGCCGCGTCGGGGCCCGACCGTTCGGTGCGGGCCGCGGCCAACGGGCGGGTGGTGTACGCCGGCTCCGGCGTCAAGGCGTATGGCCCGCTCGTGATCCTGAAGCACGACAACGGGCTCATCACGGCCTACGGGCACAACGGCAGGCTGCTCGTCAACGAAGGCGACGCGGTGCGCGCGGGCCAGCCGGTCGCCGAGATGGGCACCGACGCGAGCGGCCGCGCGACGTTCGAGTTCGAAGTCCGGCAGAACGGCAAGGTCGTCGACCCGATGAACTTCCTGCCGCGCAACGGCGGCTGACACGCCGCTTCACGACGTGTGCGCCGTGCGGCGCACACGCTCCCGCCTTCACCCTTCCTCGAGCGCCGCGGCGTCGGACTGCCTCGCATGATTGCCGAGCCAGCGGATGCCTAGCGCGAGCCCTGCCGCGCCGAGCGCGATCAGCGAGCACTGGATCGCGACCGGCAGGTAGCCGTGCGGCCGCGGATCGACGAACGGATAGGGATACCAGTTCTCCAGCGCGCCGCGCACGAGCGTATAGCCGAGATAGATCACCGGAAAGCCGAGCCACGCGACCGCGCTGCGCCACGGGATCGGCGAGCGCGGCTCCACGTACAGCCAGTCGCACAGCACCACGAGCGGCACGATCCGGTGCAGGACCCAGTTGTTGAGGGCCGGCGTGACGTGGCGCAGCGCATCGAGCCGCGCGAGCAGCAGTTCGTAGACGATCGCGGTGATCAGCACGTAGAGCACGGCGGCGCCGCGCATCGATTCGTAGCGGGCCGAACCGGGACGCGTGATGCGCGACAGCCCCGCGACCAGCATGGCCGCTGCATACAGGCTGCTCAGTTGGGTGAAGTAGCTGAGGTAGTTGCCGAGATGGAAGGCCGGCATGCCCCAGTTGCCGGCGACGCTGTGCAGCGTGGTGGACACCGCGAGCAACGCGGCGATCAGCCGGTAGGCCGCAACGAAGATCGCTTTGCTCATGATGCCCGCGCAACGTCGCACCAAAGCTTCATCGTGCCACAGCCGCGCACGCGCGCGATGCGGATTTTCCATATGGCGGCACCGTGGAACGGGCCGCGCGGATTCGTCGGATATTTGATCCGGTCGCACAACGCCGGCCACGCGCGAGGCTACAATCGGGGCAGCCGCCGGGCACCGGCCAGCCCGGCACGGGCCGCTCCGCATACCACACGAGAAACACGAGACAACGCATGAAAAACATCCTCGCGAAACAGACGCGCTACAGCGCGCCCGCAATTTTCTTCCACTGGGTCATCTTCCTGCTGGTGGCACTCGCCTACCTGGCCATCGAGATTCGCGGACCGAAAGGCAGCGACAGCCGCGTGTTCTGGATGAACGTGCACTTGCTGGCAGGCACGTTCGTGCTCGTGCTGTCGGTGCTGCGCGTGCTGTGGCGGATGGTCAGCCGCGTGCCGGAGCCGATTCCGCAGGCGACGCTGCTCAAGTGGCTGTCGATGCTCGCCCATGTCGCGCTGTATGTCTTCATCATCGCGCAGCCGCTGCTCGGCATCATGCTCGTCAACATGGGCGGCAAGCCCGTGTCGCTCGACTGGATCGGCGTGTCGTTCACGCTGTTCGGCCCCGACAAGGCGCTGCGGCCGACGATCAAGGAAGCGCACGAACTAATCGGCAACGCGTTCTACTTCGTGATCGGCCTGCATGCGCTGGCCGCGCTTTACCACCACTTCATCCGGCGCGACGACGTGCTGCGACGCATGGCGCCGTGATCGCCGCGCGCTGAAGCCGCGCAGCATCCGGGGGCGCATGGTTGTTGACGCAACCATGCGCCCCCGATCCGTTTACCCCGATGCGCGGCTGGCCATCGCGGCGAACATTCTGTAACATCTCGGCTGTTTTTACGTTCCGCTTACGCATCGCCGCGCATGCTGCACCGACATCGTCACCTGACCGCCTGGCTCGGCGTGTTCGCGATCTGGCTCGCGATCGCGGCGCCGCTGGTGTCGCAGTGGCGCATCGCGCAGGCGACGACTCCCGACGCAATCGTCTGTAGTGCAGAGCATGGTGCGCACCGTGCGCCCGATGCAGGCCACGCGCACGATCACGCGCGGCATCTCGATGCGTGCGGCTACTGCGGCTTCTTCGCGCACAGTCCAGCGATCGGCGGCGCGGCCGCCGTATCGTTCGCCTTCGTCCCCGCTCATGCCGTTTCCGCCGCCGCGCCGCATGCCGTCGCGGTGCGCGCCGACCGCTACCCGCGCGCATATCCACGCGCACCGCCCGAGCGTGCCTGACGCGCTGTCTTCCGATTCTTTCATCGCCGATATCCGTGCGGTCCGTCGAGGCCGCGTGGAGGGCGTCACTCGGGCTTTCGATCATGACCATTCTTTCCTTGCGCGCGCCGAGGGCGTCGCGCCATTCCCGTGTGCGGCGCGTGCCGCGCATGCTGAAACTCACCGTTCCCGCGCTCGCCGTCGGCGCGATGACCGCGGCGGCGGCCGCGACCGAATCCGCACGTGCGTCCGGGGCGCCGACGGACGACGCGGCCACGCTGCTGCCGCCCGTCGAAGTCGTTGCGTCGCCGTTGACGACGCCGCTCGTCGTCGTCACGGATCCGAAGACGCCGCGCCAGCCGCTGCCGGCGAGCGACGGCGCGGACTACCTGAAGACGATTCCCGGCTTCACGTCGATCCGCAGCGGCGGGACGAACGGCGACCCCGTGCTGCGCGGGATGTTCGGTTCGCGGCTGAACATTCTCGCGAACGGGATGCCGACGCTCGGCGCCTGCCCGAACCGGATGGACGCGCCGACCTCGTATATCGCGCCGGAAAGCTATGACAAGGTCACGGTCGTGAAGGGCCCGCAGACCGTGCTGTACGGCCCCGGCGCCTCGGCCGGCACCGTGCTGTTCGAACGCGTGACGCCGCGTTTCGAGCGTCCCGGCATGCGGTTCGACGGCAGCGTGGTCGGCGGCTCGTTCGGCCGCAACGACCAGAACGTCGACGTGACGGCCGGCACGCCGGACGTCTACGGCCGCGTGACCGCGAACCACGCGCATGCGCAGGACTACGACGACGGCAACGGCAATACCGTGCCGTCGCAATGGGACAAGTGGAACGCCGACGCGGCGCTCGGCTGGACACCCGACGATCACACGCGCGTCGAGCTGACGGCGGGCACCGGCGACGGCTATGCGCGCTACGCCGGGCGCGGGATGGACGGCGCGCATTTCCGCCGCGAGACGTTCGGCCTGTCGTTCGACAAGCGGCATCTCGGCGACGTGCTCGACCGGATCGAGGCGCGCGTGTACTACAACGAAGCCGACCACGTGATGGACAACTATACGTTGCGGCAGCCCGACCCGACCAGCAGCATGCCGATGCGAATGGCATCCGAGGTGCGGCGCCGCACGCTCGGCGCGCGGGCGGCGGCGACCTTCCGTTTCGGTGACGACTTCAAGCTCGTGACCGGCGTCGACGCGCAGTCGAACCGGCTCGACGCGCGCTCGGCGATGGGGCGGCAGAACTACGGCGACCAGCCGTGGGACGCGCAGGCAACGATGTGGAACGCCGGTGCGTTCGGCGAGCTGACGTGGTATGCGAGCGATGCGTCGCGCGTGATCGGCGGCGCGCGGGTCGACTACGCGAGCGCGCGCGACAAGCGTGCGACGACGAGCGGGATGATGGCGAGCAAGCCGAATCCGACTTTCGACGACGATCGCGCGCGCGTGCTGCCGAGCGGATTCGTGCGTTACGAGCGCGATCTCGCGTCGCTGCCGGTCACGTGGTACGCGGGGATCGGCCATGCGCAACGCTATCCCGACTACTGGGAGCTGTTCTCCGCGAAGCGCGGGCCCGCCGGCTCGATCAACGCGTTCTCGGCAGTGCAGCCGGAGAAGACCACGCAGCTCGACATCGGCGCGCAGTACAAGAGCGACCGGTTCGATGCATGGGTGTCGGCCTACGCGGGATATGTACAGGACTACATCCTGTTCAACTACGCGGCCGGGATGATGGGAACGACCACGCAGGCAAGCAACGTCAACGCGCAGATCATGGGCGGCGAAGCCGGCGTGTCGTGGCGGCCGGTCGCGCCGCTGCGCGTCGAGACGTCGCTCGCGTATGCGTGGGGGCGCAACGCGACGAGCGGCGATCCGCTGCCGCAGATGCCGCCGCTCGAGGCGCGCTTCGGGCTCGAGTACACGCGCGGCGCATGGTCGGCCGGCGGGCTGTGGCGGGTCGTTGCGCCGCAGCATCGCTATGCGATGAACGAGGGCAATGTGGTCGGCAAGGACTTCGGCCCGAGCGCCGGCTTCGGCGTCCTGTCGCTGCATGCGCAGTACAACGTCAGCAAGAAGGTGCAGATCTCGATCGGTGTCGACAACGTGCTGGACAAGGCCTACACCGAGCACCTGAACCTCGCCGGCAACGCGGGCTTCGGCTATCCGGCGAACGCGCCGGTAATGGAGCCGGGGCGCACGGCATGGGTGCGCGTGAGCGCGAAACTGTGACGTGCGGCGCGCGTGTGCGATGCAGCATGCGTGCGCGTGGTTGCAACCCCCGCCCGAACGGGCGGGGCGCGTCAACCGATTAGAGAACCGTATCTAGTCAGGGCGCAAACGTTCGCGACTCGTGATTCACTCCCGCATTCGATGCACACGGTACCCGCGACCGTTCGCGACGTGCCGTGCGCGTCGATCCGATCTCATTCGCACCGGCAGCACAATAATCAGGAGAACATGCATGGCCAGATCGATGCGTTCCAGGATGGTGGCAGGGGCAGTGGCATGCGCGATGAGCGTCGCGCCGTTCGCGGGGACGACCGCGGTGATGACGCTCGCGACGACGCACGCGGCGATGGCGGCAACCGCGCCGGCGGACAATTACGCGGCGACGCGTTACCCGATCGTCCTCGTGCACGGGCTCACCGGCACCGACAAGTACGCGGGCGTGCTCGAGTACTGGTACGGCATCCAGGAGGACCTGCAGCAGCACGGCGCGACCGTCTACGTCGCGAACCTGTCGGGGTTCCAGAGCGACGACGGGCCGAACGGGCGCGGCGAACAGCTGCTCGCTTACGTGAAGACGGTGCTTGCCGCGACCGGCGCGACCAAGGTGAACCTGGTCGGTCACAGCCAGGGCGGCCTCACGTCGCGCTATGTCGCGGCCGTCGCGCCCGATCTCGTCGCGTCGGTCACGACGATCGGCACGCCGCATCGCGGCTCGGAGTTCGCCGATTTCGTGCAGGGCGTGCTCGCCTACGATCCGACCGGATTGTCGTCGTCGGTGATCGCCGCGTTCGTCAATGTGTTCGGCATCCTGACGAGCAGCAGCAACAACACCAACCAGGACGCGCTCGCCGCACTGAAGACGCTGACGACCGCCCAGGCCGCCGCGTACAACCGGAATTACCCGAGTGCCGGCCTCGGCGCGCCGGGCAGTTGCCAGACGGGCGCGCCGACGGAGACCGTCGGCGGCAATACGCACCTGCTGTATTCGTGGGCCGGCACGGCGGTCCAGCCGACCGTTTCCGCATTCGGCGTCACCGGCGCGACGGATACCAGCACGATCCCGGTGATCGATCCGGCGAATGCGCTCGACCTGTCGACACTCGCATTGTTCGGCACGGGCACGGTGATGATCAATCGCGGCTCAGGCCAGAACGACGGACTCGTGTCGAAGTGCAGCGCGCTGTACGGGAAGGTGCTGGGCACGAGCTACAAGTGGAACCATCTCGACGAGATCAACCAGTTGCTCGGCGTGCGCGGTGCGTATGCGGAAGATCCGGTCGCGGTGATTCGCACGCATGCGAACCGGCTGCAGCTCGCGGGCGTGTGATCGATGACGACACGTGAAGGACGCGCGCCGCTCGCGCGGCGCGTTGTGGTCTACGGCGCGGTGGGGCTGGCGGCGATCGCCGGCGTCGCGATCTGGACCGGTACGGCATCGCATCGCGGCGCCGACGCGCCGCATGCGTCGGCGGATGCCGCAGCCCTCGGCGGCGTGAACGCCGCGCCGTCGCAGCCCGCATTGCCGGCGAGCGCGGGCCTGCCGCCGCCGCTCGCCGGTTCCAGTGCGCCCCGGCTGCCGCTCGACACCGGCGGCCACCTCGCGAAGTCGCGCGCGGTGCGCGATTTCTTCGACTACTGCCTGACCGCGCGGAGCGACTTGAGCGCGCCCGCGCTCGATGCGCTCGTCGTGCGCGAGATCGCCGCCCAGCTCGACGGCACGGTCGCGCAATCCGAGGCGCTCGACGTCTGGCATCGATACCGCGCGTATCTCGACGCGCTCGCGAAGCTGCCGGAGGCGGGTGCGGTCGACAAGTCCGATCTCGGCGCGCTGCAACTCGCGCTCGACCAGCGCGCGTCGATCGCGTATCGGACGCTCGGCGACTGGAGCCAGCCGTTCTTCGGCACCGAGCAGTGGCGGCAGCGCTACGATCTCGCGCGGCTGAAGATTACGCAGGACCCTGCGCTGACGGAGGCGCAAAAGGCGGAGCGGCTCGCGGCGCTCGCGCAGCAGATGCCGGCCGACGAACGCGCGGCACGGCAGAAGGCCGACCGGCAGCAGGCCGCGATCGACCAGATCGCGCAATTACGGAAGAGCGGGGCGACGCCCGATGCGATGCGCGCGCAACTGACGCAGACACTCGGCCCGGAAGCCGCCGCGCGCGTCGCGCAGACGCAGCAGGAGGACGCGTCGTGGCAGAGCCGCTACGCCGACTATGCGGCGCAGCGTGCGCAGATCGGCGCGGCCGGATTGTCGCCGCAGGATCGCGACGCGCAGATCGCCGCGCTGCGGCAGCGCATGTTCACGAAGCCCGGCGAAGCGCTGCGCGCGGCGTCGCTCGACCGCGGCGCGGCTGCCGCGCAGTAATGCGCGCAATCGCGCACGCGCTCATGCCGCGCGCGTGAAGCGCCGCGGCAGATGCTGTTCGATGGTGGCCGCGAGCGTGTCGAACGCGGGGCCGATGCGTTCGTGCGCGACGCACGCGTAGCCGAGCAGCAGCCCGCGCCGCGCAGTGTCCAGGCTGCTGTAGTAGCTGGTCAGCGGGCGCACGATCACGCCCGCGTCGAACGCGCTTTGCGTGACTGCGCGATCGTCGCACGTGTCGGGCAGGCCGAGCACCAGATGGAGTCCCGCCTCGTCGCCCATCACGGGCAGCGCGTCGCCGAAGCGCGCATGGATCGCATCGATCAGCAACTGCCGGCGCTCGCCGTACAGCGTGCGCATCCGCCTGACGTGCGAAGTCAGGTGCCCGTCCATGATGAACTCCGCGAGCACGGCCTGCTGCATCAGCTGGCCCTCGCGATACAGCTCCGACAGCCCGGTGCGGAACGTGTCGACCAGATGCTCCGGCACGACCATGTAGCCCATCCGCAGGCCGGGGAACAGCATCTTGCCGAGGCTGCCGACGTAGATCACGCGGCCGCCGTCGTCGAGCCCCTGCAGCGACGCGAGCGGCCGGCTGCCGTAGCGGAATTCGCTGTCGTAGTCGTCCTCGATGATCCAGCAGCGGTGCTGGCGTGCGTACTCGAGCAGCATCCGGCGGCGCGCGAGGCTCATCACCATCCCGAGCGGATACTGATGCGACGGCGTGACGAGCACGAGCCGCGGCGGATGCTGCATGTCGCCCGCGCTCGGATCGAGGCCTTCCTGGTCGACCGGCACCGGCGTGAGCGCGAGGCCGGTCGCCTGCAGCACGCTGCGCACGCCCCAGTAGCACGGCTCCTCGACCCACGCGCGATCGCCGATATCGGACAGGAGCCGCACCGCGAGGTCGATCGACTGGTGGATGCCGGTCGTGATGATCACCTGGTCCGGCGTGCATTTGACCGAGCGCGCGACGCGCAGGTAGTCGGCGAGCGCGCGGCGCAGCGGCCGGTAGCCGCCGCCCGGCGCATAGGTCAGCAATTCGGGATTCGCTTCCTTCCACAGGCGCGCCTGCAGGCGGCTCCAGGTGCGGCTCGGGAATTCCGACACGTCCGGCACGCCCGGCATGAACGCGCCCCACTGGCGCCGCGACACGCCCGCGTGCTCGATCAGCTGCCGGCCGCGCATCGACAGGCCGCCTTGTGCGTCCTGCTGCAGCGCCGCATCGGCATCGGACGGCGGCGGTGCGGCGGCGCCCGGCACGCGGATCGCGGCCGCGTCCGGCCGCGTGTCGGCCACGTAGGTGCCGCTGCCGGTCGTCGTCAGCACATAGCCTTCGGCCGTCAGCTGGTCGTACACGTGCAGCACGGTATTGCGCGCGATCGACAGGTCTGCCGCGAGCGTGCGCGAACTCGGCAGCTTTGTGCCTGGCCCTAATTCTCCGGTGAGAATGGCCTGCTGCATCAGTTGCAGCAGTTGCCGGTACATCGGCTCGGACGAGCCGCGGTCGAGACGGGCCGAGAGCCAGTCGCCCAGGATCACGGTATCCAAAGTGGTCCTACTAGGAATATTGAAATGGTTCCCTAGTATAGAACCGTGCGCGCCGTATAGTGGCTCGCATCTCAAAAACGTTTGTCGCGCAGCAAGGGGACAGCCACGATGAAGTCCGATGATGTGATCGTCAGCTTTCGCGGCGTGCGGAAGACCTACGACGGCGAGACGCTGGTCGTCAAATCGCTCGACCTCGATATCCACCGAGGGGAATTCCTGACGCTGCTCGGGCCGTCCGGCTCGGGCAAGACCACCTGCCTGATGATGCTGGCGGGCTTCGAGTTCCCGACGGGCGGCGAGATCCGCCTCGACGGGGAACTGCTGAATACCGTGCCGCCGCACAAGCGCAATATCGGCATGGTGTTCCAGAACTACGCGCTGTTTCCGCACCTGACGGTCGAGCAGAACGTCGCGTATCCGCTGACGGTGCGCAAGCTCGCGGCCGCCGAGCGCGCGGAGCGCGTCGCGCACGCGCTGAAGATGGTGCAGATGGAGCGTTTCGCGAAGCGCTATCCGGCGCAGCTGTCGGGCGGCCAGCAGCAGCGCATCGCGCTCGCGCGTGCCCTCGTGTTCGAGCCGAAGCTGGTGCTGATGGACGAGCCGCTCGGCGCGCTCGACAAGCAGTTGCGCGAACACATGCAGTACGAACTGAAGGCGCTGCACGAGAAGCTCGGCGTGACCTTCGTGTACGTGACGCACGACCAGGGCGAGGCGCTGACGATGTCCGATCGCGTCGCCGTGTTCGACAAGGGCATCGTGCAGCAGCTCGATACCGTCGACCGCCTGTACGAATCGCCGTGCAACGAATTCGTCGCGAACTTCATCGGCGACAGCAACCGGCTGCGCGGCACCATCGCGCGCGTCGACGGCGAATTCTGCGAATTCCGGCTGGACGACGGCACGCAGCTCGTCGGGCGCCGCATCGGCGACGCGGCCGAAGGCGCGCCGGCCGTCGCGTGCATCCGCCCCGAACGCATGAGCCTCGCGAATGGGCACATGAACGGCAGCACCGCCAACCGCGTCACCGGCGAGGCGCGCAGTCTCATCTATTTCGGCGATCACGTGCGCATGCGCTGCGCGCTGCCGGGCCAGGACGAATGCTTCGTGAAGGTGCCGCTCGGCACGGGCGCGCTCGACGCGTTCTCGCCCGGCGCGCCGGTATCGCTCGCATTCGCGCCCGAGCACCTGCGCGTGTTCGCCTGACACTGGGTTTTCCCGCTTTATCGCTGCACGTCGTCAACAACAACTGCCCACTTCCACCACGAGAGGAGAGGAACCATCATGAACGGAGCAAGCACTACCGCGCGTCGCACCGCGCTCGCACTGGCGCTCGCCGTCGTCGGCGCATCGGCCACGGCGGCCGAACTCACGGTCGTCAACTTCGGCGGCGCGAACGGCGACGCACAGAAGGCCGCATTCAACCAGCCGTTCGAGAAGGCGACCGGCAACAAGGTCACGGCCGTCGAGTACAACGGCGAGCAGGCGAAAGTGAAGGCGATGGTCGAGGCGAAGCACGTCAACTGGGACGTGGTCGAAGTCGAGTCGGGCGACCTGAACCGCGGCTGCGACGAAGGGCTGTACGAGAAGCTCGACTGGTCGAAGATCGCGAAGAAGTCCGACCTGATTCCGGAATCGCCGCAAGTGTGCGGCGTCGGTTTCTTCGTGTGGTCGACCGCGCTGTCGTACAACGCCGACAAGCTGAAGACCGCGCCGACCGGCTGGGCCGATTTCTGGAACGTGAAGAAATTCCCCGGCAAGCGCGGGATGCGCAAGGGCGCGCGCTACAACCTCGAGTTCGCGCTGATGGCCGACGGCGTTTCGACGAAGGACGTATACAAGGTGCTCGGCACGAAGGCCGGCCAGGATCGCGCGTTCAAGAAGCTCGACGAACTGAAGCCGTACATCCAGTGGTGGGAAGCGGGCGCGCAACCGCCGCAGTTCCTCGTGGCCGGCGACGTCGTGATGTCGACCGCGTACAACGGCCGCATCGACGCCGCGCAGAAGGAAGGCAAGAACCTGAAGGTCGTGTGGAACGGCAGCATCTACGATCTCGACTACTGGGCGATTCCGAAGGGCTCCCCGAACAAGGCGCTGGCCGAACAGTACATCGCGTACACGCTGACGCCGAAGCCGCAGCAAGAGTATGCGCATCACATCGCGTACGGCCCCGCGAACGTCGCGGCGATCAAGTCGCTCGACGCGAAGACGCTCGCGAACCTGCCGAACTCGCCGGCCAACGGCAAGAACGCGGTGCTGGAGGACATCGGCTTCTGGACCGACCACAGCGACGAGCTCGAGCAGCGCTTCGCCGCGTGGGCGACGAAGTAACCGCTACTCAGGTGTCCTGATGCAACCTGCCGCGCGGCGCGCCGAACGCGTCGCGCGGCATTCCGCCGGATCGAGCCCGGCCGGAGAGAACCGTTGAACACGATGACGATCGCTCCTTCCTCGCCGTCGACAGCCGCGCTCAAGCGCGAGCTGAAGGCCGCCGAGGCCCGCAAGCGCACGATGGCGTTGCTGCTGATCGCGCCGCTCGCGATCTTCCTGCTGCTCATCTTCGTCGTGCCGATCGGCACGCTGCTCACGCGCGCGGTGCAGAACCCGGAGATCGCGACCGCGCTGCCGAACACGGTGGCCGCGCTGTCGGGCTGGGACCGCAAGACACCGCCGGCCGATGCCGCGTATGCTGCACTCGCGGCCGACATGACGAAGGTCGCCGACAGCGAGGCGATGGGCGCGCTCGCGCGGCGCCTGAACACCGAGATTCCCGGCTACCGCTCGCTCGTCGCGAAGACGGCGCGCGCGATGCCGCTGAAGGGCGAGGAGGGCGCGGGCACCGCGGCGCTGACACCCGCGCAGACCCGCGCGAAGCTGATCGACCTCGATTCGCGCTGGGGCGAACCCGCGTACTGGCAGGCGATCGCGAAGAACGGCAGCCAGGTGTCGCCGTTCTACCTGCTCGCCGCGCTCGACCACAAGCAGGACGGCTTCGGCCAGATCGTGCGGGCCGATCCCGACCAGTCGATCTATCTGGCGATCTTCGGCCGCACGTTCGTGATCGGCGTCGCGGTCACGCTGTTCGCGCTGCTGCTCGGTTATCCGCTTGCGTACTGGATCTCGACGCTGTCCGAGCGCCGCGCGAACCTCGTGATGATCCTCGTGCTGATTCCGTTCTGGACCTCGGTGCTGGTGCGCGTCGCCGCATGGATCGTGCTGCTGCAGAGCGAGGGGCTGATCAACACCGCGCTGATCGGCGCCGGGCTGATCTCGCATCCGCTGACGCTGCTGTTCAATCGCGTCGGCGTGTACATCTCGATGACGCACATCCTGCTGCCGTTCATGATCCTGCCGCTGTACAGCGTGATGAAGTCGATCCCGCCGACCTACCAGCGCGCGGCCGTGTCGCTCGGCAGCCATCCGTTCGCCGCGTTCTGGCGCGTGTACGTGCCGCAGACCTATCCGGGCGTCGGCGCGGGCGCGCTGCTCGTGTTCATCCTCGCGATCGGCTACTACATCACGCCCGCGCTGCTCGGCGGGCCGAACGACCAGATGGTCAGCTACTACGTCGCGTACTTCACGAACGTGACGATCAACTGGGGCATGGCGTGCGCGCTCGGCGGGCTGCTGCTCGCGGCGACGCTGGTGCTGTATGCGGTGTACGGGCGCTTCACGCGCACCAACGTGAGCCTCGGCTGAGCGCCGGGGACAGGAAAACGGGAAGGGGAAGCCGACCATGAAACTCGCCAGGCCGCTGTTCGCGCCGCACATGTCGTTCGCCGAGCGCGCGTGGTACGTCGCGTTGCGCGTGCTCGTCGTGCTGACGCTGCTGTACCTGATCCTGCCGGTGCTCGCGATCGTGCCGCTGTCGTTTTCGTCGAGCACGTTCCTCGTCTATCCGATTCCGGGCTTCTCGACGCGCTGGTACGAGAACCTGATCGCATCGGACGAGTGGCGGATGGCCGCGAAGAACAGCTTCATCGTCGCGCCGTCGGCGACCGTCGTCGCGACCGTGCTCGGCACGCTCGCCGCGATCGGCCTCACGAAGGCGGATTTCCGCGGCAAGGGGCTGCTGATGGCCGTGCTGCTGTCGCCGATGATCGTGCCGGTCGTCGTGGTCGGCGTCGGCATGTACCTGTTCTTCGCGCCGCTCGGGCTCGCGAACACCTACACCGGCCTGATCGCCGCGCACGCGGCGCTCGGCGTGCCGTTCGTCGTGACGACCGTGGCCGCGACGCTGCAGGGCTTCAACCAGAACCTGGTGCGCGCGAGCCTGTCGCTCGGCGCGAACCCCGTCACGACGTTCTTCCGCGTGACGCTGCCGGTGATCGCGCCGGGCGTGATGTCGGGCGCGCTGTTCGCGTTCGCGACGTCGTTCGACGAAGTCGTCGTCACGCTGTTCCTCGCGGGCGCGGACCAGACGACGCTGCCGCGCCAGATGTTCACCGGCATTCGCGAGAACATCAGCCCGACGATCGCCGCGCTCGCGACGATCCTGATCATCTTCTCGACGAGCCTGCTGCTCGCGCTCGAATGGCTGCGCGGCCGCAACGCGCGGCGCGCGGTGTCGTAACGGCGGCCGGATGCGTGACGTTGAGCCGGCTGCCGGGCCGGCGATCGTTGCGTTCTCAACGAAGCCGCGCGCCTGACCCGGCGCGGCGAAGCTTTCGTTTCGCTGACTGACGAAGCGGTTGCCTGCACGTTCGATGCGGCTCTGCAACAATACGGCTCGTGGTGCCGCGCGTTCCGTTGCCGTCGCACGCACGGAGCGCCCGTTGCCGCGCCGCTCAATCCGCGACGCCGCGCGTCGCTCGTCAGTCAGCCGAGCCTCATCTTGTCCGAATTCGCATCCCCCGCCGGCACCCGGGAGCCGGCCGTCAACTGGCGCGCGATGTCCGCCGTGCTGCTGGCCGTCGCGCTCGCGACGCTCGACACCGCGATCGCGAACACCGCGCTGCCCGCGATCGCCGCCGACCTGCACGCGTCGCCGGCCGCATCGGTGTGGATCATCAACGCGTACCAGCTCGCGATGGTCGCGACGCTGCTGCCGTTCGCGTCGCTCGGCGACATCGTCGGCCACAAGCGCGTGTATGTCGGCGGCCTCGCGGTATTCACGCTCGCGTCGCTCGGCTGCTCGCTCGCGGCGACGCTGCCGCAGCTGACGGCGGCGCGGATCGTGCAGGGCTTCGGCGCGAGCGCGATCATGAGCGTGAACGTCGCGCTGATCCGCAACCTGTTTCCCGCGCACCGGCTCGGGCGCGGCGTCGGCTTCAACGCGCTCGTCGTCGGCGTGTCGTTCGCGGTGGGGCCGACGATCGCGTCGCTGATCCTGTCGGTGGCCGCATGGCCGTGGCTGTTCGCGGTGAACGTGCCGCTCGGCGTGCTCGCGCTTGCCGTGGCGATTCCGTCGCTGCCGCAGACGGCGCGGGGCAAGCACGCGTTCGATCCGCTCGCCGCGCTGTTCAACGTGATCACGTTCGCGTCGCTGATCTTCGCGCTCGGAGAATTCGCGCAGCGCGGGCCGCTGTCCGTCGTGTTCGCGGCCGCGGCGGTCGCGCTCGCGTTCGGCTGGCTGCTGATCCGCCGCCAGGCCGGGCACCCGGCGCCGATGCTGCCGGTCGACCTGTTTCGCCGACCCGTGTTCACGCTGTCCGCGCTGACGGCCGTGTGCGCGTTTGCCGCGCAGGGGCTCGCGTTCGTGTCGCTGCCGTTCTACTTCGAAACCGTCCTGCATCGCGACGCGGTCGAGACCGGGTTCCTGATGACGCCGTGGTCGGCGATCGTCGCGCTCGCCGCGCCGATCGCGGGCCGCTTGTCCGACCGTTATCCGCCCGGATTGCTCGGTGCGATCGGGCTCGCGCTGCTGAGCGCGGGGATGGTGTCGCTCGCCGCGTTGCCGGCAGCGCCGAGCGTCGTCGACATCGGCTGGCGGATGATGCTGTGCGGCGCGGGCTTCGGCTTCTTCCAGTCGCCGAACCTGAAGGCGCTGATGTCGAGCGCGCCGCCCGAGCGCAGCGGCGGTGCGAGCGGGATCATCGCGACCGCGCGGCTGATCGGGCAGGCGACCGGCGCGGCGCTCGTCGCGCTGTCGTTCGGGATCGCGGGGCGTCACGGGCCGACGCTCGCGCTGATGCTCGGGGCGGGTTTCGCGGGGGCGGCGAGCGTGGCGAGCGGGCTGCGGCTCTTCGCGCCATCGCACCGGGCCGGCGCGCCGGTTGCGTCGGTCGCGACGACAGCGACGACAGCGACGAACGAGCGGGCGACGGAGTAGGGCCCCGCGCCCGCCCCGCTGCCCGAATCTTTCCAGGCCGGTGCGCGGCGAACGACCGCCGCGCGCCGGCCTTCGCGTCGGGCTCAGAAGCCGCCCGTCTGGATCAGCTTGTTGAGGTTCGCGATGTTCAGGCTGCCGAAGCCGGTCGTCAGGTCCCAGCCGGTGCCTGCTCTGTAGCCATACCCCTGATAGCCGTTGTTCCCTGACACGACGTCATAGCGCACGAGCGACGGGTTCGACGGGATGTCCGCATAGAACTTCGCGGCCGGGAAACCGAGGCCGGTGCCGTTCGCCGCGAGCAGACGCGCCCAGAAGCCGGTGAAGATCGGCGCGGCGAGGCTCGTGCCGCCGATCTGCTGCAACTGGCCGTAGTTGTAGATGTACGCGCCCGTGCTTTGCGCGGCATCGAACGATACGTCGGGCAACTGACGATTGCTGCCCGATTGCCACGCCGGCGCCGGCAGCACCGTGCTGACGCCGCCGCCCGTCGCCCACAGCTTGCCGTTGCCGTCGAGGCCTTCGTTCCACACCGTTTCGTTCGAGAACGCACCCGCCGACGTGGTGTACAGCGTCGTGCCGCCGATCGCGAGCACGTGCGGCGACGCGGCCGGCCACGACACCGTGTAGTTCGCGCCGTCCGGATAGCCGCGGTTGTTGCACTCGTACACGCCTTCGTCGCCCGACGACACCGAGAACGTCTGACCCTGCGCGGCAGCCGTCGTGAAGATCTGCTCTTCGGCGTCGATCGTGCCGTCCGCGTTCGCGTCGGTCTCGCACCAGCCGAGCGACACGTTGATCACCTTCGCGGTGTTGTCCGACACCGCGCGGTTGAACGCCTGCGTGAGCCCCGTGTTGCCGGCGGCGTTCAGGTCCGCCATGTAGAACACGAGCTTGCCGACCTGGCCGCCGGCCGAGCCGACGATCGACTGGCTGTCGAGATCCCATTCGCCCTGGCCGTCCTGGTCGTCGCTGTAGCTGCCGGTCGTGCCGGTGCCGTTGGTCTTCACGGTCTGGGTCGCGACCGTGCCGTAGCCGTTGCTCGACGTGAACTGCTTCAGGTCCTGCAGCGTCTGCGACACGCCGCCGATCGTGATGATGCCGACGCTCACGCCTGCCGCGGTCGGCACGCCGGTCGCGTTGTAGAGGCCCGGGAATTCCTTCGGATAGTGGCCGGTGGCCGTGCCGGCCGCGAGCGCCTGCGGCTTCGCGACGTTGCCGATGCGCAGCATCGGCCGTGCGCGCGCGACGTTCTGCAACCCGAGCACCGAGCCGACGACGTCTCCGAGCGCGCGCGGCACCTGCGCGGTCGACGCGTTCGCGAAGCCCGAGCGGCCCGCGTACTCGAAGTGCACGAGCGACGTGTTGAACGCGGTCTTCACCGTGCCGGCCGTGCCGCGCGCGGACACCAGCAGGCGGTTCGGCGCGACCTCGATGTTCACGAAGCCGCTCTTGCGCAGATAGTCGACGACCGATTTTACTTGCGCGTCGGTGGGCGCGTAGCTGGCGAGGAACTGTTCGTGCGTCAGGTACTGGCGGTAATGCGCGTTGCCGGGCCGGTTCACGTCGTGCGCGAGCTGCTTGAGCTGCGCGGCGTTGCGCAGCTTCAGGCTGACGACGATGTCGGCCGTTTCGCCGGCCGCGAGTTCGAGCGAAGGTGCGGCGCTGCGCGCCATCAATTGCGGGCCGGTCAGAAAGGCCTTCGTGTGGGTGTCGACCCAGTCCGTCGCCGCATGTGCCGCGCCGGCGGCGAGCACGAGCGGCCACGCGCACGCGAGGCGGCGCGGCGACGGAAGGGGAAGGGCAAACCAGGCGTTCCTTTTCATCGGGAGTCCTTTTTAGGAGAGACGACGTTGCTGGAAGCCCGGGCCCTTGTGGGGCCGCGAGCGGTGACGAGCGTAGGGCGTCGGTGCCGTTCAGGTAGCTGCCAGTTTCCATAGCTGTCAGTTCTGACATCGGCGTGCTCGCGTGCCGGCGATGCGTCGTTCATGCATGCGGCAGCGGCCCGCGGCAAAGGGAACCGGTTCGCCACGCGACCAAGCATCGGCCGCTGGCGTTTGCGCGCACGACTCGTTCGTTTCGGCAGCGGAATGCGCGCGATTGCAGAGCGAAGGACCGTGTGTGAGCGGCGCTTTCGATCGCGCGTGAACGCATTGCGCGTTGCAATATGTGGTCAGGCGTTGCCGCGCGGCTGGCGCGACGACGTACGAATGCGCGAATGCACAAAAACGGAACCCGTCGATCGCGCGCGTTTCCCGAATTGTGGAACGACGTAGTGGCGAGTCTTGCAGCGTGCTTTCGGTTGGAGCGTCCGGCGAGCGGATTAGAGGAAACGCTCGAATCGGACGGTGGCGCTGCCTCGACGCGCGCGTGATGTTCTTCGCAAGCCGATTCGCCGCCATTCCGTCCGTTCCGGCGAACGGCCCCGCTGCAGGATCGCCTGATGCTTCCTGCGAAATCGCTCCTTGACGTGCATCGATACGTGGATATTCTTGAATCCATAACTATCGGGTTATGAATCAAGCCATGCAAAACGTCCCCGACATGCTGTTCAGGACGCTCGCCGATCCGACCCGCCGCGCGCTCTTCGAGCGGCTGTGCGAGGAGGGCGAGCTGACGGTTGCCGCGCTGACGGCGCACGCAGGCGTGACGCAGCCGGCGGTATCGAAGCATCTGGGGGTACTGAAGCAGGCCGGGCTCGTGAGCGACCGCCACGAAGGCCGGCAGACGCACTACAGCGCGCAGCCGCAAGCGCTGACTCCGTTGATCGACTGGACCAGCCAGATGGCAGGCTTCTGGCAGAACCGGTTCGACGCGCTCGAAGATCTGCTCAAGAGGATGGATCAGTCATGAACCAGGCCACCACTGACACACGCACCGTCGTCGTCGAACGGGAACTGTCGCATCCGCCGGAGAAGGTCTGGCGTGCGCTCACGCAACCGCATCTGATCGAGGCATGGCTGATGCAGAGCGATTTCGAGCCCGTCGCGGGCCGCGCGTTCAGCTTCCGCGCGGACTGGGGTTCGGTCGACTGCACGTTGCTGACGATCGAGCCGCAGCGCGTGCTGTCCTACACGTGGGCCGCGTACGGCCTGGAAAGCGTCGTCACGTGGACGCTCACGCCGACGCCGGTCGGCACGCTGTTGCGGATGGAGCAGGCCGGTTTCCGCGCGGATCAGGAGCAGGCGTACCGCGGTGCGCAGCACGGGTGGGCGCGGTTCTTCGAGTCGCTCGAACAGGTGCTGGCCCGTCCTGACGAAGGCACGGAGGCCCGCTCATGAGCGCGGCATCGGACCCGAGCCCGTCGGAACGCATCGACGCGCTGATCGCCGGTATTGCCGACTGGCGCGGCAAGACGTTCGCCGATCTCCGCCAGACAATCCTCGACGCCGAAGCGGACATCGTCGAGGAATGGAAATGGATGGGCAGCCCGGTGTGGTCGTGCGACGGGATGATCGCGGTCGCGAACGCGCACAAGGGCAAGGTGAAGCTCACGTTCATGCATGGCGCGCAGCTGCCCGATCCCGACCGGCTGTTCAATGCGGGCCTTGAAGGCAATGCGCGGCGTGCGATCGATTTCCTCGAAGGCGACAAGCTCGACAAACGGGCGCTGAAGCGTCTCGTTCGCGCGGCGATCGACTACAACCGCGCGCGCCTGAAGAAGAACGCGCGGCCGGCCGCAGGCGGGAGGACGCGCGCCGACAAGGCCGCATGACGCACCGGCGCGCCGGCACACCGCCGCGCAGGCAAAAAAAGCCCGACACGAGGTCGGGCTTCCAAATCGGCCGCAACCGCCGCGAGGCGGCTGCGGCACCTGCAAAAGCAGGACGCTTACGCTGCGAGCAGCGAGCGCAGCACGAACGGCAGGATACCGCCGTGCTTGTAGTAGTCGACTTCGATCGGCGTATCGATGCGCAGCAGCACCGGCACGCGGGTCGTTTCGCCATTCTTGCGGTGAATCACGAGCGTGACGTCCTGCTGCGGTTTGAAGTCGTCGCCGAGGCCTTCGATGTCGTAGGTCTCTTCGCCGGTGATGCCGAGCGACTGGATGCTGTCCGCGCCCTTGAACTGCAGCGGCAGCACGCCCATGCCGACCAGGTTCGAGCGGTGGATCCGCTCGAAGCTGCGTGCGATCACGGCCTTCACGCCGAGCAGCTGCGTGCCCTTCGCGGCCCAGTCGCGCGACGAGCCCGTGCCGTACTCTTCGCCCGCGAACACGACGGTCGGCGTGTCGGCGTCGACGTACTTCATCGCCGCATCGTAGATCGACAGCTGTTCGCCGCTCGGCTGGTGAATCGTCAGGCCGCCTTCGACGCGCGTGCCGTCCGCCTTCGCCGGGATCATCAGGTTCTTGATCCGGACGTTCGCGAACGTGCCGCGCATCATCACGTCGTGGTTGCCGCGGCGCGAACCATAGCTGTTGAAGTCGGCCTTCTGCACGCCGTTCTCCTTCAGCCACTTGCCTGCCGGCGAGTCTTCCTTGATCGAGCCTGCCGGGCTGATGTGGTCGGTCGTGACCGAGTCACCGAAGATGCCCAGCGCGCGCGCGCCCTTGACCGTCGGGATCGAATCGGCCGGCTCCATCGAGAAGTCGTTGCCGAAGAACGGCGGCTCCGCGATGTAGGTCGACTTCGGCCAGTCGTAGACCTGGCCCGTCTCGCCCTCGATCTTGCTCCAGAGGTCGCCCTTCTTGGTCAGCTTCGAGTAGTTGTCCTCGAACTTCTTCGGGTCGAGCGCGAACTTGAGCAGCGCGTGGATTTCCTCGCTCGTCGGCCAGATGTCGCCGAGGTAGATGTCGTAGCCGTCCTTGCCCTTGCCGACCGGCTCGGTCATCAGGTCGCGCGTGATGTTGCCGGCGATCGCGTACGCGACGACCAGCGGCGGCGACGCGAGGAAGTTCGCGCGGATGTTCGGGTGGATGCGCGCCTCGAAGTTACGGTTGCCCGACAGCACGGCTGCCGCGACGATGTCGTTCTTCGTGATCGCTTCGTTCAGTTCCGGCGTCAGGTCGCCCGCGTTGCCGATACAGGTCGTGCAGCCGTAGGCGGCGACTTCGAAGCCGAGCTTCGCGAGGTAGGGCAGCAGGCCCGTCTTCGTCAGGTATTCGGTGACGATGCGCGATCCCGGCGCGAGCGACGTCTTGATGTGCGGCGCGACGGTCAGGCCGGCTTCGACGGCCTTCTTCGCCAGCAGGCCGGCAGCCAGCAGCACGCTCGGGTTCGACGTGTTCGTGCACGACGTGATCGCGGCGATCAGCACGTCGCCGTTCTTCACGTCGACGCCGTTGCTCGTCGTGTACTGCGCGTTCAGGTCGTCCGCCTTTTTCGCGAAGCCGTTTTCCGCGACCGGCTTCGAGAACAGCTCGGTGAACGTCGACTTGACGTTGCCGATCTCGATGCGGTCCTGCGGGCGCTTCGGGCCGGCCAGCGACGGGGCGACGGTTGCAAGATCCAGCGTGACCGTCTTCGTGTAGTCGATGTCGCCGGCCTTCGGAATGCCGAACAGCTTCTGCGCCTTGAAGTAGTTTTCGAACGCGGCGATTTCCGCCTTCGTGCGGCCCGTGCCTTCGAAGTATTCGATGGTCTTTTCGTCGACCGGGAAGAAGCCCATCGTCGCGCCGTATTCCGGCGCCATGTTGCCGATCGTCGCGCGGTCCGGCAGCGACAGCGACTTCGTGCCTTCGCCGAAGAATTCGACGAACTTGCCGACGACCTTTTCCTTGCGCAGCATTTCGGTGATCGTCAGCACCAGGTCGGTGGCCGTCACGCCTTCGCGCAGCTTGCCCTTCAGCTCGACGCCGACGACGTCCGGCGTCAGGAAGTACACCGGCTGGCCGAGCATGCCGGCTTCAGCCTCGATGCCGCCCACGCCCCAGCCGACCACGCCGATGCCGTTGATCATCGTCGTGTGGCTGTCCGTGCCGACGAGGGTATCCGGGTAGTACACGGTGTCGCCGCCGTCCGTCTTCTTGTGGACGCCGCGCGCGAGATATTCGAGGTTCACCTGGTGGACGATGCCGACGCCCGGCGGCACGACCTTGAACGTGTCGAACGCCTGCATGCCCCACTTCATGAACTGGTAGCGCTCGTTGTTGCGCTGGAATTCCAGCTTCATGTTCAGGTCGAGCGCGTCCTTCTGGCGGAAGTAGTCGATCTGCACCGAGTGGTCGACGACGAGATCGACCGGGACCAGCGGCTCGATCTTCTTCGGATTCTTGCCCGAACGCTCCGCGACGCCGCGCATGGCCGCGATGTCGGCGAGCAGCGGCACGCCCGTGAAGTCCTGCAGCACGACGCGCGACACCACGAACGGAATCTCGTCGACGCGCTTCGCGGTCGGCTGCCAGTTCGCGAGCTGCTCGATGTGTTCTTCGGTGATCTTCTTGCCGTCGTAGTTGCGCAGCACGGACTCGAGCACGATACGGATCGACACCGGGAGGCGCTCGATCTTCGTCTTCAGTTCCTTGCCGAGCTGCGGCAGCGAGTAGAACTTGCCTTTGCCGGAACCGCTGTCGAATTCCTTGAGGGTCTTGTGGAGATTGTGGGCCATGGTGATTTTCCTGGGTTTAAGGCTAGGAAACAAAGAGTCCTGTAGATGACGGCTATATCACATACAAGTCGACGTACTCATCGACCGGCATCGCTTCGAGCTTTGCCTGGTCCAGCGACACGTCGAGAATCGCTTGTTGCTGCTTTGCCGGGAAACGGCGGGCGAGGTTGGTCCGGAACTTCTCGACCAGGAGCGGGATGCCGTCCGCACGGCGTCGCTGATGGCCGATCGGGTATTCGACCGCTACTTCGGCAAGCGTGGACCCGTCCGCGAATTCGATCGTCAGCGCATTCGCGATCGACCGCTTGGCCGGGTCATGGTAATCCTTCGTGAACCGCGGATCCTCGACGCACACGGTTTTCGCGCGCAGCGCGTCGATACGCGGATCGGCGGCGACCGCGTCTTCGTAATCGGCCGCGGTCAGCCGGCCGAACAGCAGCGGCACGGCGACCATGTACTGGATGCAGTGGTCGCGGTCGGCCGGATTGGCGAGCGGGCCCTGCTTGTCGATGATGCGGATCGCGGCCGCGTGCGTGCGGATCGTGATCCGGCTGATCTCGTCGGTCGTGCGGCCCGCCGCGGCGAGCTGCGCGTGCAGCTGCAGCGCGGCCTCGGCGGCCGTCTGCGCATGGAATTCGGCGGGGAACGCGATCTTGAACAGCACGTTTTCCATCACGTACGTGCCGTACGGGCGCTGGAAGCGGAACGGCTTGCCGTCGAACAGCACGTCGTAGAAGCCCCAGGTTTTCGCGGTGAGCGCCGACGGGTAGCCCATTTCACCCGTTTTCGCGATCAGCGCGAGGCGCACCGCGCGGGACGTCGCGTCGCCGGCCGCCCACGACTTGCGCGAACCGGTGTTCGGCGCGTGGCGGTAGGTGCGCAGCGCGTGGCCGTCGACGAATGCGTTGGATACCGCGTTGATCAGCTCGTCGCGCGTGAGCCCGAGCAGGCGGCCGACGACGGCCGTCGACGCCACTTTCACGAGCAGCACGTGGTCGAGCCCGACTGCGTTGAATGAATTCTCGAGTGCGAGGCAGCCCTGGATCTCGTGGGCCTGGATCATCGCGACGAGCACGTCGCGCATGGCAAGCGGCTTCCTGCCGGCCGCGACGGCCGTGCGGGACAGCCAGTCGGCCGTCGCCAGGATTCCGCCGAGGTTGTCGGACGGATGACCCCATTCGGCGGCGAGCCAGGTGTCGTTGAAGTCCAGCCAGCGGATCATCGCGCCGAGGTCGAAAGCGGCCTGGACGGGATCGAGCTGGAAGGACGTGCCGGGCACCTTCGCGCCGTTCGGCACGATCGTGCCGGGCACGACGGGGCCGAGCAGCTTGGTGCAGGCCGGGTAGGACAGCGCCTCGAGTCCGCATCCGAGCGTGTCGATCAGGCAATGACGCGCCGTCTCCAGCGCGAGCGCGCTGTCGATGCCGGTGTTCAGCACGTAGTCGACGATATCGACGAGTACCGTATCCGGAGCTGGGCGGACGTTGGAGACCGAGGCGGACATCGAGGAGCTCGGGAGAGCGCGCTTAGTTCGTTGCCGGCTTCAGCTCGTTCGATTGCGTCGGAGCCGGCGTGCCTTGCGCCATTTCCGGCGTCACGCATTCGTCGGCGAGACGCTCGCCGCCGTTCGCGTCGCTGAACAGCATCGCCTTGCTCGGGATCACGACCAGCTTGAAGCCTGCTGCCGGATCATAGAACGTGTCGGCGCCCGTCGTCGTGGCCTGACGCGGCAGCTTGTAGTTCTTCTTCGCCCAGTGAACCGTGACGACCTGGTCACGCTTCATGTCGCCGGCGAGGTCGAACGACAGGCCGTCCTTGCACGACCACTTGGCCGCGCCGTCCGGTACCGGATCGACCTTGGCCGCGGCACGTGCCTGCGCCTTCTTGCTGCGCGGAACGATGCGCTTGGCCGGCGCCGGGCGCTTGGCCGTCTTCTTCGCAGTCGTCGCCGTATCCTGGGCGAACGCGCTCGGAGCCGACACCAGCATCGTGGCGGACAAGGCGCCGATGGCGGTAGCGATCAGGAGTTTCTTCATGGAGTCAGAACCTTTCGATAATCAGTTGACAAGGGCCGGCAGCTGACACCGCCGGCCGGTTTGAAACTGCACGCGCCCCGGAAGCGCGCAGCGGCCGCTATTTTCACCTATTTGGCCGCGCTCATATCAGGTTTTCGGGCTCCGTTACGTTTTTTGTCGTTTCGCCAACCCGTCTCGGGTTCGCGCCCCGGTGATTCGATGAAATTCGTGTGCCGGCGCGCGCTCACCGCGCGTCTCCGGCGGCCGGGCCGAACAGCGGCGCGGCCTCGGCCGGCACCGGCTGGCCGGTCGCCCGCGCGCGGCGCAGCACCGACCAGTAATAGCGGTAGCTCGCGCGATCGTGCAGTGTATCGCCGTGGCGCGTCGGGCCCCAGTCGGCGACCTGCGCCGCCAGCAGGATCTCGGCGGCCAGCGCGACTTCATCGGTGCGTGGCGCGAACGCGTCGACGATCGGGCGGATCTGCGCGGGATGGATGCTCCACATCCGCGTGAACGCGAACTCGTCGCGCGCGCGTCGCGCGTCGCCGGCGACGACGGCCATGTCGCGCACTTCCGTCGTCACGTTGTGCGACGGCGTCTTGCCGTGCGCGTGGCAGGCGGCGGCGATTTCCAGCTTCGCGCGGCGCACGAGCGGATGGTCGAACTGGCCGGGCGAGCGCATCGCCGCATCGGGAATCGCGCCGTGATGCGCGGACACGAAGTCCATCAGCCCGAAGCTCAGCGTGCCGACCAGCGGCAGCGCGGCGAGCGCGGCCGCCTGGGCGAGCGCGCCGTGCGTCTCGACCAGCACGTCCACCGGAATCGGCTGCGCGAGGCCGAGCTCGCGGCGCGTGCCTTCGATGAACGCGACCATCTCGGCCGCGTCGGCGGCGCTCGCGATCTTCGGCAGCGTGACGTAGGCCGGCGCGCGCGCGGCGCGCAGCACGATGCGCACGTCGTCGCGCCAGTGGGGATGGGAAAAGTCGTGGATGCGGACGCCGACCCGCCCGAAGCGGTTCTCGGCGCCGCCGAGGCATTCGGCGACGAGCTGCGCGTGCGCGGCTTCCTGGCCGACGGCCGCGCCGTCCTCGCAGTCGAGCGTGATGTCGAACACGGGGCCGAGTTCGGCCTGGAGCGCGAGCGACTTGCGCATCAGCTTCTCGCTGCCCGCGTAGTGATCGCAGCAGGGCAGGATCGCGGGCGGGGACGCCCCGTCGTACAGCACTTGTGCAGGAGTGAGCGCGGACATCTCTTCTACGTCAAGGAAGCGGGCAACGTGGAGAAAATCGGATTCGGGCACGTTCTGGGCCGGCGCGCGGAGCGCCTGGAGCGGCAAAACGTGCCCGGATCGGATCGGGCGGCGGGGCCGGCTGCAGCCCCGCCGCCCGTGCCGCGGCCGGCCCGCCCGGAGGCGGCCCGGCCATGCAGCCTGCTTAGTTCTTCAGCAGGTGGGCGACGCCGTCGCGCTCTTCGAGCAGCTCGGCCAGCGTGCCGTCCATCTTCTCGCGCGAGAACGCGTCGATTTCGAGGCCTTCGACACGCTTGTACTCGCCGTTTTCGCACGTGACCGGCACGCCGTAGATGATGTCTTCGGGGATGCCGTACGAGCCGTCCGACGGGATGCCCATCGTGACCCACTTGCCGTTCGTGCCGAGGACCCAGTCACGCACGTGGTCGATCGCCGCGTTGGCTGCCGACGCCGCCGACGACAGGCCGCGCGCTTCGATGATCGCCGCGCCGCGCTTGCCGACGGTCGGGATGAACGTGTCGCGGTTCCACACGTCGTCGTTGATCAGCTTCAGCAGCGACTCGCCTTCGACGGTCGCGAAGCGGAAGTCGGGGTACATCGTCGGCGAGTGGTTGCCCCACACGGCGAGCTTCTCGATCGACGCGACCGGCTTGCCCGACTTGGCGGCGAGCTGCGACAGCGCGCGGTTGTGGTCGAGGCGCAGCATCGCCGTGAAGTTCTTCTTCGGCAGATCCGGTGCCGACTTCATCGCGATGTACGCGTTGGTGTTCGCCGGGTTGCCGACGACCAGCACCTTCACGTCGCGGCTCGCGACTTCGTTCAGCGCAGCGCCCTGGACCGTGAAGATCTCGGCGTTCGCCGACAGCAGGTCCTTGCGCTCCATGCCCTTCGAGCGCGGACGTGCACCGACCAGCAGCGCGACGTCTGCATCCTTGAATGCAACCTTCGGATCGTCGGTGATCACGACGCCCGCGAGCAGCGGGAACGCGCAATCGTCGAGTTCCATCACGACGCCTTTGACGGCGGCTTGGGCTTGCGGGAGGTCGAGCAGTTGCAGGATGACCGGCTGGTCCTTGCCGAGCAGGTCGCCGTTCGCGATGCGGAACAGCAGGGAGTAAGCGATTTGACCTGCGGCGCCGGTGACGGCAACGCGCTTTGCGGGCTTAGCCATTGAAAATCTCCAGGACGGGTGAAGCGGTGGACGCTAGGCAAAACGCCATTCTATGCGCGTTACGCGTAGCGTTGCATTGAAGCAGGGCGGAGGATTCGCGAAAGGCAGACGCGGTGAACCTGGAGACGGCCGTGGCACGTAGCCGGGGACGCATTTTGCACCCGCGAACCCTTGCTCGCCCCGGAGTGTAGGAGCCGATGGACCCAAAGTCAAACGGTATCATATGTCTTATATAAGACAGATGTTTTGCGGAATTTGAGTGGACGAAAAAGCGCGGTTTGTGATGAAATGCGCGCCATGACATCGAACCAGGCGAACAACGCGAATCCGACCGGCGCAGGCGGCCCAGGGCAGCCGGGCGCGGGCGATTCCGTGCCGGCGCCTGCGCCGGCCGCTTCGCCGTCGCCGACATTCAGTCCGTTATACCAGCAGATCAAGTCATTGATCACGCAAAGTCTCGAATCCGGTGAATGGAAGCCGGGCGAGATCATCCCGAGCGAAGTGGAGCTGGCTGCCCGTTACAAGGTCAGCCAGGGCACGGTTCGCAAGGCGATCGACGAGCTGGCCGCGGAAAACCTCGTGGTCCGGCGGCAAGGCAAGGGTACTTTTGTTGCGACGCACAATGAGGATCGCGCGCAGTTCCGCTTCCTGCGGCTGCTGGCTGACGACGGCGCCGAGCATCCGCACGTGAGCCGCCTGCTCGAATGCCGGCGCCTGCGCGCGCCGGCCGAGATCGCGCGGCAGCTCGACCTGAAGCCAGCCGATCCGGTCGTGCAGGTGCGTCGCCTGCTGGAGTTCGAGAACGAAGTGACGGTGCTCGACGAGATCTGGCTGCCGGGCGCGATGTTCCGCGGGCTCACGTTCGAGCGGCTGAGCGAGTACAAGGGTCCGCTCTACGCGATGTTCGAGACGGAATTCGGCACGCGGATGATCCGCGCGACGGAGAAGATCCGCGCGGTGGCGGCGGAGCCGGCGGTGGCCGACCTGCTGCACGTGCCGGCGGGTTTTCCGTTGCTGTCGGTCGAGCGCGTGTCCTATACATACGGAGACCGGCCGGTGGAAGTGCGGCGCGGCTGGTATGTCACAACCGGGTATTACTATCAGAATGACTTGAGCTGACGACGGATCGGCACAAGCAGCGTGCACGCGGGTTTCCCGTTTTCGCGTAGCACGTTTCGGGCCGCCTTTATTCCCGTTCGCGTAATGATCCAGAGCAGACTTTCGCTGCAGCGCGATATAAAAAGGCGCTAAAATCGCGGATTAGTGTGACAACATAGTAGGGGTCTAGCATGACTGACGCAGTAAGAAAGCCGAGGCCGGAATACCGGAACATCGGAATCGGCGACATCACCTTGAAATATCGCATGCCGCTGGCGGCGATATTGTCGATTCTCCACCGAGTCAGCGGCGCGCTGCTGTTCCTGTTCCTGCCGTTCCTGCTGTTCCTCTTCGACCAGAGTCTCACCTCCGAGCTCAGCTTCGAAGTCTTCAAGGCTTTCCTCTCCAACATCGTCGTCAAGCTGATCGTCCTCGCGCTGTCCTGGGCGTTCCTCCACCATTTCTGCGCCGGCATTCGCCACCTGCTGATGGACGTCAACCACGACGCCGTCTCGAAGGAAGGCGGCAAGCGGACGGCCGTCGTCGTCTTTGTCGTCTCGATCGCGCTGACGATCGCCATGGCACTCAAACTGTTCGGAGCATTCTAAGAAAATGGCAGCCAATAACCGAATCGGCTCGAAGCGCCTCGTCGTCGGCGCTCACTACGGCCTGCGCGACTGGCTCGCGCAGCGCGTCACCGCCACGATCATGGCGGTCTACACGATCATCCTGCTCGTCCTGTTCTTCGGCGCGCATGACTTCTCGTACGAAGGCTGGGCGTCGATCTTCTCCGCGCAATGGATGAAGCTCGCGACCTTCGTGACGCTGCTTTCCCTCTTCTACCACGCATGGGTCGGCGTGCGCGACATCTGGATGGACTACGTGAAGCCCGTCGGTGTGCGCCTGCTGCTGCAATCGCTGACCATCGTCTGGCTGCTCGCATGTGCGGGCTACGCCGCGCAGATTCTCTGGAGAGTGTAAAGAATGGCTGCAATCAAAACTTCCCTGCCGCGCCGCAAGTTCGACGTGGTGATCGTCGGCGCGGGCGGCTCGGGCTTGCGCGCAGCGCTGCAACTGTCGCGCGCGGGCCTGTCGGTCGGCGTGCTGTCGAAGGTGTTCCCGACCCGTTCGCACACGGTGGCCGCACAGGGCGGCATCGGCGCGTCGCTCGGCAACATGAGCGAAGACAACTGGCACTTCCACTTCTACGACACGATCAAGGGTTCCGACTGGCTCGGCGACCAGGACGCGATCGAGTTCATGTGCCGCGAAGCACCGAACGTCGTGTACGAGCTGGAACACTTCGGCATGCCGTTCGACCGTAACGCGGACGGCACGATCTACCAGCGTCCGTTCGGCGGCCATACCGCGAACTACGGCGAGAAGCCGGTCCAGCGCGCTTGCGCGGCCGCCGACCGTACCGGTCATGCGCTGCTGCACACGCTGTACCAGCAGAACGTCGAAGCGAAGACGCAGTTCTTCGTCGAATGGATGGCGCTCGACCTGATCCGCGACGCGGACGGCGACGTGCTCGGCGTGACGGCCCTCGAGATGGAGACGGGCGACGTCTACATCATGGAAGGCAAGACGACGCTGTTTGCGACGGGCGGCGCAGGCCGGATCTTCGCGGCATCGACCAACGCGTTCATCAACACCGGCGACGGCCTCGGCATGGCTGCCCGCTCGGGCATCGCGCTGCAGGACATGGAGTTCTGGCAGTTCCACCCGACCGGCGTGGCCGGCGCGGGCGTGCTGATCACCGAAGGCGTGCGCGGCGAAGGCGGTATCCTGCGCAACGCGAACGGCGAGCGCTTCATGGAACGCTACGCACCGACGCTGAAGGATCTGGCGCCGCGTGACTTCGTGTCGCGTTCGATGGACCAGGAAATCAAGGAAGGTCGCGGCGTCGGTCCGAACAAGGATCACGTGCTGCTCGACCTGTCGCACATCGGCGCCGAGACGATCATGAAGCGTCTGCCGTCGATCCGCGAAATCGCGCTGAAGTTCGCGAACGTCGACGCGATCAAGGAACCGATCCCGGTCGTCCCGACGATCCACTACCAGATGGGCGGCATCCCGACCAACATCCACGGTCAGGTCGTCGGCACGTCGCGCGGCCACAAGGATCCGGTCAACGGCTTCTACGCAGTGGGCGAGTGCTCGTGCGTGTCCGTGCACGGCGCGAACCGCCTCGGCACGAACTCGCTGCTGGACCTCGTGGTGTTCGGCCGTGCGGCCGGCAACCACATCGTCGAGCACGTGAAGAACCAGAAGGAACACAAGCCGCTGCCGGCCGATGCAGGCGAGTTCTCGCTGGCGCGTCTGAACAAGCTCGACAAGTCGAGCTCGGGCGAGTACACGCAGGACGTCGCGAACGACATCCGCGCGACGATGCAGAAGCACGCAGGCGTGTTCCGCACGTCGGCGCTGCTGAAGGAAGGCGTCGACCAGATGGCCGGCCTGAAGGCCCGCGTGGAAAACATCCACCTGAAGGACAAGTCGAAGGTGTTCAACACCGCGCGCGTCGAAGCGCTCGAGCTGGAGAACCTGATCGAAGTCGCCCGCGCGACGATGGTGTCGGCGGAAGCGCGCAAGGAAAGCCGCGGCGCGCACGCGCACAGCGATTACGAACACCGCGACGACGACAACTGGCTGCGCCACACGCTGTGGTACAGCGAAGGCGATCGCCTCGACTACAAGCCGGTTCAAATGAAGCCGCTGACGGTCGACTCCGTGCCGCCGAAGCCGCGCACGTTCTAAGCCGAGTCAAAGGAATCCGAAATGGCAAAACGCATTTTTGAAGTCTACCGCTACGATCCGGACAAGGACGCGGCACCGCGCATGCAGACGTACGAGCTCGAGATCCAGCATGAGCGCATGCTGCTCGACGCACTGGTCAAGCTGAAGGCCGTCGACGAGACGCTGTCGTTCCGCCGTTCGTGCCGCGAAGGCGTGTGCGGTTCGGACGCGATGAACATCAACGGCAAGAACGGTCTCGCGTGCCTGACGAACCTGAACGACCTGCCGCAGAAGATCGTGCTGCGCCCGCTGCCGGGCCTGCCCGTCGTGCGCGACCTGATCGTCGACATGACGCACTTCTTCAACCAGTATCACTCGATCAAGCCGTACCTGATCAACGACGCGCCGCCGCCGGAGAAGGAACGTCTCCAGTCGCCGGAAGAACGCGACGAGCTCGACGGCGTGTACGAGTGCATTCTGTGCGCGAGCTGCTCGACGTCGTGCCCGAGCTTCTGGTGGAACCCGGACAAGTTCGTCGGCCCGGCCGGCCTGCTGCAGGCTTACCGCTTCATCGCGGATAGCCGCGACACCGCCACCGGCGAGCGTCTCGACAACCTGGAAGACCCGTACCGTCTGTTCCGTTGCCACACGATCATGAACTGCGTCGACGTTTGCCCGAAGGGCCTGAACCCGACGAAGGCGATCGGCAAGATCAAGGAACTGATGGTTCGCCGCGCGGTTTAAAGTTTGTGATGAGCGACGATTCGCATCAATCCGACCCGCACCGTCGCGCGCGCCTCCGCTGGCGCGCGCGGCGGGGTCTGCTGGAAAACGACATCGTATTCGAGCGTTTCTTCAGCAGATACGAGCATGACCTCACCGATGCAGACGTAGGCGCGTTGTCGCGCCTGCTCGATCTGAGCGACAACGACCTGATGGACTTGCTCCTCGCGCGCAAGGAACCAGAGGGCGACCTAGACAGCCAGGACATTCACCGGCTGTTGGAGATGCTGCGCAACGTGTAACGCCAAGGTGTAACGCGCTGTGCCCGTTATCGAATCCCGTTTCTATTTTCGATTGAGGATGTGCCATGACTCCGTCTGATGTTAAAGCCACGCTATCGTTCAGCGACAACTCGCCGAGCGTCGAACTGCCGATCTACAAGGGCACGATGGGCCCGGACGTGATCGACATCCGCAAGCTGTACGGCCAGACCGGCAAGTTCACGTACGACCCGGGCTTCATGTCGACGGCAGCTTGTAATTCGGCGATCACGTACATCGACGGCGACAAGGGCGAACTGCTGTACCGCGGCTACCCGATCGACAACCTCGCGCAGAACGCCGACTTCCTCGAGTCCTGCTACCTGCTGCTGAAGGGCGAGCTGCCGAACGCGGCGCAAAAGAAGGAATTCGTCGACACCGTCACGAAGCACACGATGGTGCACGAGCAGATGCACTTCTTCTTCCGTGGCTTCCGCCGCGACGCGCACCCGATGGCGATCCTGGTCGCCGCGGTCGGCGCGCTGTCCGCGTTCTATCACGACTCGCTCGACATCAACGACCCGCGTCACCGCGAAGTGTCGGCGATCCGCATGATCGCGAAGCTGCCGACGCTCGTCGCGATGGCGTACAAGTACAGCATCGGCCAGCCGTTCGTGTATCCGAAGAACTCGCTGTCGTACAGCGCGAACTTCATGCACATGATGTTCTCGAACCCGTGCGAAGAGTACAAGGTCAACGACGTGCTCGTCCGCGCACTCGACCGCATCCTGATCCTGCACGCCGATCACGAGCAGAACGCATCGACGTCGACGGTCCGCCTGGCCGGCTCGTCGGGCGCGAACCCGTTCGCGTGTATCGCGGCCGGTATCGCGTGTCTGTGGGGCCCGGCGCACGGTGGTGCGAACGAAGCCGCGCTGAACATGCTCGAGCAGATCGGTTCGCCGGACAACATCCCCGAATTCATCAAGCAGGTGAAGGACAAGAATTCGGGCGTGAAGCTGATGGGCTTCGGTCACCGCGTGTACAAGAACTACGACCCGCGTGCGAAGCTGATGCGCGAAACGTGCTACGAAGTGCTGAACGAACTCGGCCTGCACGACGACCCGCTGTTCAAGCTCGCGATGCAGCTCGAGAAGATCGCGCTGGAAGACGAATACTTCGTGTCGCGCAAGCTGTACCCGAACGTCGACTTCTACTCGGGTATCGTCCAGCGCGCGCTGGGCATCCCGACGTCGATGTTCACGTGTATCTTCGCGATGGCACGTACGGTTGGCTGGATCGCACAGTGGAACGAAATGATCGCGGATCCGGAACAGAAGATCGGCCGTCCGCGTCAGCTGTTCATCGGCGACACGCCGCGCGAAGCGAAGCCGATCAACGCACGTTAAGTCGTGCGCGGCGCGAACGGCCGCAAGGCCGCTCGCGTCCGGCAACCGCAACGCCCCGACACCCCGGTGGGACATCCCGCCGGGGTGTTTTCATTTGCGCGGCCGTCGCTGGCCCGAGCCGGCGCGGCGTTCCAGCGACGGCGGGCGTGTGTCGAGCGGCGGCGAGTCGGTGCCGGTGTCGCTGTCGGGCGCGTGGCCGTGTTGCGCGAAGAACTGCCGGTATGCGCCGGGCGTCATCCCGCGCGCGGCGAGGAACTGGCGGTTGAAGTTCGCGGCGTTCGGAATGCCGCAGCGCGCGGCGACCGTCGCGATCGGCCAGTCGGTGCCGACCAGATGGCGGCACGCATGCGCGAGCCGCAGCCGCTGCACGTAGCGGCCGACGCTTTCGCCGAGGTGCCGTACGAACAACCGCTGCAGCGTGCGTTCGGACATGTGCGCGACGGCCGCGAGCGCATCGACGCGCAGCGGCTCGTGGAACTGCCGGTCGATCGCGTCGAGCACGCGATCGAGCCGCTCGGCTTCGGGCGCGGCGGCGTTCGCGGACGGCGACGCTGCATCGGGTTGATCGTAGGCCTGCGCGGTGGCGAGCGGTTCGCCGCCGGCGTCCGCGAGATCGGCGAGCGTGTCGAGTGCGGCCGCGAGGCGAATGCGCGGCGAAGGGTCGAGCAACTGCGGCAGCCGCGCGCGCATCGCACGGGCCGTATCGGCGTCGAACGCGAGGCCGGGCGCCGCGCGCCGCAGCAGCGAGCGCAGCGGCGCGTACTCGGGGCAGCAGTCGGCCACGCGTCGTGCCCAGTCACCGTCGAACCAGACGACGAGCGCGACTTCCGGCGCCGCGCGATCGATGCGCGCATTCGACGACCACGTATGCGGCAGGTTGGGCGGCACGAGCACCAGATCGTCGTCCGCATAGCGCGCGACGTGATCGCCGATGAAGCGCTGGCCGCGGCTGTTCAGCGTCAGCGTCAGTTCGTACTCGGGATGACGGTGCCATTCGAACGGAATGCGCGCGAGCTGGCGGTGGTACACGCGGATCGAACAGCCGGGGGCGAACGTCACGTGCTCGTACTGCGGTTTCATCGCGGCCTCCGGGCGAGGGCGGGCAGCGCGCCGTGGCATGATCGTGATCGATCGTCACGACGGAGCGATGCCATGTTTTCACATGTTTGCGTGGGCGTCAGCGATACCGCGCGCGCGTACGACTTCTACGCGCCGCTGTTCGCGGAACTCGGGCTGCGGCTGAAGTTCAGCGAGCCGGCCGGCTGGTCGGGCTGGATGCCGGCCGACACCGACCGGCCGCTGTTCTTCTTCGGCCGGCCGCTCGACGGCCGCGCGCCCGAACCCGGCAACGGCCATACGATCGCATTCGACGCGCCGACCCGCGCGCAGGTCGACCGCTGCCACGCGCTCGCGCTGCAGCAGGGCGGCGCCTGCGAAGGGCCGCCGGGCCTGCGGCCGCACTATCACCCCGACTACTACGGCGCGTATTTCCGCGACCCGGACGGCAACAAGCTGTGCGTGGTCTGCCATCGTCCGGAGTAGCGGGCGGTTTGTCAGAATTGTATCGATAGTTGGCCGGATAGTGTCGATGGCGGCGATGCGTCCGCCGTACGCTGAATGCTCATCACCACACGATTCAGCGAGGAGACGACGATGCACCTGACGATTGACGATCTGCCGGTTGCGATCCGCATGGCGAAAAGGGCGCTGCGCGCCGATCTGCCCGGTTACGCGGCCACGTTCCGCGAACTGGAGGGCGATATCGCGCGGCAGGTCGACGCGATCCGCCGCGCGCACGCGCACGGCCGCGACGTGATCCCGGTATTGCGATTCACGGATATCGCGAACGGCACCGTCGATCCGCAGGCGATCGCCGCGATCCGCACGCACGGCGCCGCGGTGATCCGCGGCGTGTTCGACGCGCAGCAGGCGCGCGACTGGAACGACGAGATCGGCGCCTATCTGGATGCGAACCGCTTCGCCGAGCGGCTGCATGCACGCGCCGAGGACCGCTACTTCGGCAATCTCGCATCGGGCAAGCCGCAGATCTACGGCGTCTACTGGTCGAAGCCGCAGGTGGCCGCGCGGCAGTCGCCGGCCCTCACGCAGGCGCGCGTGTTCCTGAACCGCCTGTGGCGTCATGCGCACGCCGCGCGCAGGCATTTCGACCCGGACCAGGTGCCGGCCTACGCCGACCGGATTCGCCGCCGGCCGCCGGGCTCGACGTCGCTCGGGCTGTCGCCGCATGTCGACGGCGGCTCTGTCGAACGCTGGCTCGGCGCGAATTTCCGGCAGGTCTATCGTCACGTGCTGGCCGGCCGCTGGCGCGATTACGATCCGTTCGACGCGGCGTTCCGCCCCGACGTCGAGGAGATCCCGTCGCCGGCCGTGTGCTCGATGTTCCGCACGTTCCAGGGCTGGACCGCGCTGACGCCGCAAGGGCCCGGCGACGGCACCCTGCAGCTGATTCCGGTCGCGAACGCGATGGCGTATGTCGTGCTGCGCGCGCTGCAGGACGACGTCGCCGACGACGACCTGTGCGGTGCGCGTCCGGGCCGCGCGCTGTCGATCCTGCCCGAATGGCACGCGCTGCTGCTCGACGCGCTGGTGCCGATCCCGCACATGGAGCCGGGCGACGCGGTGTTCTGGCACGGCGACGTCGTGCATGCGGTCGAGGATGCGCATCGCGGCAGCGGCGACAGCAACGTGATGTATATCGCGGCCGCGCCCGGGTGCGCGAAGAACGACGCGTACCTGCAGCGCCAGCGGCTCGCGTTCCTGCGCGGCGACAGCCCGCCGGATTTCCCGGCCGATCATTTCGAGATCGACTTCGACGGACGTGGCGGCGAGGGCGATCTCACGCCGCTGGGCCGTGCGCAAATGGGGTTCGCGCCCGTCGGCGCATGACGGACGCGCCGCATGCATCGGCCGCATCCGCACCGCGCGGAACGGCCGTTTGCACCGCGCCCGGCGGCTGTCTGCCGAATCCGCTGCATCCCGCCTGCAATTCGACGCGATCGGCTGCGGGCACGCCCGAATTCGACGCGAATTGCGCAATTTGGCTTCCGATAATGGTCCGGACACAACGCAGCCGCCCCGTGCGCCGCACGGGGGCAGCGTGACCATGGAGGAGTCGATGCAATTCACGCAAGCGATCGTTCGCCGTCCCGCGCCGTCCTGCGGCGCGGGTCTCACCACCGCCGCGCTCGGCGCGCCCGACTACGACAAGACGCTCACGCAGTTCCACGCGTATTGCGACGCGCTGCGCGGGCTCGGCGTCGAGCTGACCGAGCTGCCGCCGCTGGACGCGTTTCCCGATTCGCACTTCGTCGAGGACGTCGCCGTCGTCACGCCCGAATTCGCGGTGATCACGCGTCCCGGCGCACCCGCGCGGCGCGGCGAGACGGTGCACATCGAAGCGGCGCTCGCCGCGCATCGCGACCTGCTGCCGATGCAGGAAGGCCGTCTCGACGGCGGCGACGTGATGCAGGTCGGCAAGCGCTTCTACATCGGCCTGACGGGCCGCACCGATGCCGAGGGCATCGCCGCATTCGAGTCGTTGGTGGCGCGCTACGGCTATTCGGTCGTCGCGGTGCCGGTCGGCGCGGGGCTGCATCTGAAATCGGTCGTCAACGCGCTCGGCGACGACACGCTGCTCGTGACCGAGGCGCTGGCCGAGCATCCGGCGTTCGCCGACTATCGCCGCATCGCGATCTCGGCCGCCGACGAATACGCCGGCAACACGCTGCGCGTGAACGGCACGCTGATCACGCCGGCCGGCTATCCGCGCGTGCACGACGCGATTCAGTCGCTCGGGATGCCGCTGCACGTGATCGACACGAGCGAGTTCCGCAAGATGGACGGCGGCCTGACCTGCCTGTCGCTGCGGTTCTAGCCGATTGGCGCGCGGCCGCTTCGGCCGGATAATGTGGCCCCCGCGCGGAACCGGAGGAGACGCTCCGCGCACCAGCCACGACCCGACCGGAGCGAACGCGGATGACCGACAAGAAGATGCAGCTCGACAAGATCGATCTCCGGATCCTCGACATCCTGCGTACCGACGGGCGGATTTCCTACCGAAAGCTGTCCGAGCTCGTGAACCTTACGCCGCGGCCCTGCCAGGCGCGCGTGGAGCGGCTCGAGGCGCTCGGCGTGATCGAAGGCTACCGCGCGGTGATCAACGCGCCGCGCGCGACCAAGCCGATCGTCGTGATCGCGCAGATCGTGCTGGCCGACCACGGGCGTTCGCAGGCGCCGTTCGAGGACGAGATGCGGGCCAATCCGGCCGTGCTCGATTGCTGGCTCGTCAGCGGCACGTTCGATTTTCTCGTGCGGCTCGCGTGCGAGGATCTCGACGAATACCGGCGGATCGCGAACGCGTGGCTGGAAAGCCCGCGGTTCCGGATCGAGAAGATCGTGACGACGGCCGAGCTGCAGGCGATCAAGCGCAGCGTCGTCTGACGCGGCCGTGCGCGTCCGGGCCGCCGGCATCGGACGCGCGACCCGGCGGCAGGACCATTTTTTGACGCGAATAACCGGGCCGATCGATTGGTATTCCGAATCAATTCGAGCGGCCCGAATCCAACAGGGTGAACACTATGGATGCTTTGCAAGCGGCAGCGCAGACGGCCGCGCCGTCCGGAACGGCGCTCAAGCGCCGGCTGCAGAGCCGCCACATCGCGATGATCGCGATCGGCGGCTCGATCGGCACGGGGCTGTTCGTCGCGTCGGGCGCGTCGGTCGCGCAGGCGGGGCCGGGCGGGGCGATCGCCGCGTATATCGCGATCGGACTGATGGTCTACTTCGTCGTCACCGGGCTCGGCGAGATGGCCGCGCTGATGCCGGTGTCGGGCTCGTTCGCGATCTACGGCGAGAAGTACGTCGACGAAGGCTTCGGCGTCGCGCTCGGCTGGACCTACTGGTACAGCTGGGCCGTGACGATCGCGATCGAGCTGGTCGCCGCGCAGATCGTGATGCGCTACTGGTTTCCGGCGGTGCCGGGCGTGTGGTGGGGCGCCGGGTTCCTGGTGCTGATCTTCCTGCTGAACACGCTGTCCGTGCGCGGTTTCGGTGAATCCGAATACTGGTTCTCGCTGATCAAGGTCGTCACCGTGATCGCGTTCATCGCGGCGGGCTTGCTGATCGCGGCCGGCCTGCTCGGCAACGGGCAGCCGGTCGGCTGGCGCAACTTCAGGACCGGCGACGCGCCGTTCGTCGGCGGCGTGCACGCGATGATGAGCGTCGCGCTGATCGCGGGCTTCTCGTTCCTCGGCACCGAGCTGGTCGGGATCACGGCGGGCGAATCGGAAAACCCGCGCAAGACGATCCCGCGCGCGGTGAAGCAGATCTTCTGGCGCATCATGCTGTTCTACGTGCTCGCGATCTTCGTGATCGGCCTGCTGGTGCCGTACACCGATCCGAACCTGCTCAAGAGCGACGTGACCGATATCGGCGTCAGCCCGTTCACGCTCGTGTTCAGCCATGCGGGCTTTCCGCTCGCCGCGGGCGCGATGAACCTCGTGATCCTGACGGCCGTGCTGTCGGCCGGTAACTCGGGCACGTACGCGGCCACGCGGATGCTGTACAACCTCGCGGCGGAAGGCCGTGCGCCCGCGATGTTCGCGACGCTGTCGCCGGGCGGCGTGCCGCGCAACGCGCTGTACGCGACGATGGCGGTGGGCGGGCTGTGCTTCCTCACGTCGCTGACCAACAACCAGAGCATCTATCTGTGGCTGCTCAATACGGTCGGCATCACCGGCTTCATCGCGTGGCTCGGCATCGCCGTCTGCCACTACCGGTTCCGCAAGGGCTTTCTGAAACAGGGCTACCGGCTCGAGCAGCTGCCGTATCGCGCGAAGTGGTTCCCGTTCGGGCCGCTGTTCGCGATCGCGATCTGCATCGTGATCTCGCTCGGGCAGGATTACCAGGCGTTTTTCGCCGCCCGCGTCGACTGGATGGAAGTGCTGTCGATCTATGTGTGGATCCCGCTGTTCGTCGCGATCTGGTGGGTGTATCGCCGCGTGCGCAAGAGCCGGCTCGTGCGCTACGAGGAGATGGAGATCGGGCCGTGGCTCACGCGCTCGGTCGAGGCCGTCGATGCGGCGGTCGCGCGGCACGGGCAGCCGCACTGAGCGTGACGCGGCGCATGCGCGGCGACGGGGCCGGCTCGCGCAATGGGGCCGGCTCCGGTGAAGCAGGCGTGACGACGCGCAGCGGGCAGCACGCGTTCAGCGCGCGTGCTGCCGCTGCGCCTTCATGAAATCCACCCGCGCGGGAGGCGTGGCACCGCTACTTGTCCAGCTCCGGGTAGTGCCGGAAGATCCCCATGTCGTTGAACGGGATGCGGCGCTCCGACTCGAGATAACGCGCGACGGGCGGATGCGCCGCGACGCGGTCGTGCAGCCCGACGAGCCCCGCGACCTTGCGTTCCTCGCGCTTCATCGCCTTCGGGAACGCGTAGCGCAGGCCTTCGATCAGCTGGAAGATCGACAGATCCACGTAACTGAGCGCGCTGCCGGCGATGTGCCCGCCTTTGTGCGGATTCTGCGCGAGCACGCGATCGAAGTAGCCGAGGAATTTCGGCAGCCGATGTTCGAGAAAATCGGCCGCACGCTCGGCGGCTTCGGCCTTCTGGTCCTCGTAGTAAAGGCCGCTGCCGATCGGGTGATGCGTGTCGTGGATCTCGGTGACGAAATCGGCGACGGTCAACTGAAGCTGATGCACCCACAGCCGGCCGGCTTCGTCGTCGGGCGCGAGCCCCAGCCGCGCGCCGAGAAACAGCAGGATGTTCGCGGCCTGCCCGACGACCACGTCGCCGGTCTTCAGGAACGGCGGCGCGAACGGCACGCATTCGGCCTTCGTGCTGTCCATCAGCCGCATCATCGCCGACACGCCCATGCCGCGCCCCGATTCGCGCGCGACGTCGACGTAGTCGGCCTCGGCCGCTTCGAGCGCGAGCCGTACGTATTCGCCGCGGCCCTGGATTTCGGGCCAGTAATAGAGTTCGTATCGCATGCAGTGCTCCTGTCCGGTCGATGCGTCGGGCGATGCCAGCATCGTGATGGCGGGAAGGGCGGTCGCGCGCCGCCCGTTGCGAATAGACAGTCTAGGAGATCGTGCGGGAAGTGCGGTGCTTGCCGCGCATCACGCACCGCGCTCGTCGCGCTCGCCGCCTTCCGGGCCGTAGAAGAACACCCAGGTCGAGAAGTCGTCGGAGAAGCCGGCGAAGCGGTGCGCCGCGAATGCGGGGACGAACAGCACGTCGCCGGCCGCGACGCCGCATTCGCGTCCGTCCACGACGAACCGCGACGTGCCGGCGGCGATCACGTAGACCTCGTCGCGCGTGTGCGGCGTCTGCAGGTCCTCGCCGCGCGGCCGGTACAGCTCGATGTCGAGCGTGCCGTGTCGAAACAGCGTGGTGAACAGCGTGCCTTCATCGTCGAGGCGGGCGAGCGATTCGTTGATGCCGAGCTTCATCGTCGTGGGCTCCGGGGTGCGGATCGTGGGAACGAGGGCATGCGGGTTGCACCATCGTAGCGCGAAATCCGCAGCTCGGCCGGCGGTGCGCGACCCTGCCTGCGAATCGCGTCGCGCGCCATCGATGAAACGGCGGCACCACGATCTCACCACCGATGAAACGAATCGGTCCGCCGGTGAAACGGCGCGGCGATCGTCGGCATGTGTGCGACAGCTTCACCGCAATTTAATAAACGCGCACTACGATCGCGCATCGTCAATCGACGGAGCGTCGTGCTGCGTTTCACGCTTCGACGCTGCCGCCCGTCGCGGATCTCCGCGATTCGCCAGATTGCCATTTCCCGTGACCCCGCGAATTGCACCGCCGCGCCATGCCGCCGCATGCGATTCGCATTGTTTCGCATTTCTTATGAATTCGAATGCATCGACTGCTTCACGCAGAAAATTCCTTGCCGCCGCACCCGGCATCGCGGCGGCGCCGCTGTTGAGCGCATGCGGTGGCGACGACGTCGCATCGGCGCCGCTCACCGATGCGGCGCTGGCCGCGCAGATGTCCGCGAAGCTGAACGCGCAGCTCGGCGATGCGGCGACGGTCGACGCGATCCTGCCCGCGTTGACCGATGTCGGCTTCACCTGGGACCTGCCGACGGTGCCGGCCGCGCAGATCGGCGCGATCGTCGCGTACAGCTTCGGCAATCGCCCGAACGCCGCAAGCGGCAACACGTCGAGCACGGGCGGCAACCAGTCCGCGCTGCCCGATCCGGGGCCCGTCAACGAAGCGCTCGCGGACGTCGTGTACCGCATCCGCCAGCTGAAGCCGGTCAAGGTCTACGCGCAGTGGGAAATCGCGCGCTTTCTCGTGTCGAAATACGGGATGGGCGCCGATGTGCTGTCGTCGGTCGAACCGGTGATCGCGAGCGACGGCACGATCGTGTACCTGAGCACGGCCGGCGTCGCGGCCGAGGCGGTTACGCGCGCGGGCGGCGCGGCTGCGATGGGCACCGTCGCGGTGGTCGGCCATCGCGACCATGCGAAGCGCTGCATCCAGACCTCGCAGCAGGCCGGCATGAAGGCGGCCGCCGTCGCCGAGGTGCCGCTCCCGACCGTGTACGACCCGCAATCGGGCCAGCCGTGGACGCGCAACCGCAGCCTCTACCTCGTGCACGACATGTATGCGCAGATGCTGAGCCGCGCGATCGCCGCGACGATGCAGGCGTTTCCGAAGGGCTGACGCCGGCCGCTCTCCACTCGAATCTCATGACCATGACGACCCGCCGCCATTTCCTCGCTTCCTCTTCGCTGCTCGCTGCATCGTGCGCCGCCGTCGCGCCCGCGCGCGCGAGCGGTGCCCCCGTGTCCGATGCGGAACTCCAGCGCCAGATGCTCGGCAAGCTGACCGACGAACTGAACGATCGCGCGACCGCGGCCGACGAGACCGGCTACCTGCTCGAAACCTTCTTCTCATGGACGCCGCCGGGCATTGACGCGGCCGCCGTCGACACGATCGCCGCGTTCGGCTTCGGCAGCCGCGCGGGCGCGTCGGGCACCGCGCCCGTCCCGGGCCCGGTGAACGAGGCGATCGCCGATGCGGTGTTCCAGCTTCGGCAAAAGGCCGCGGCGCCGATTTACGCGCAGCAGGAAGTCGCGAGCGTGCTCGCGTCGAAGTACGGGCTGACGGCCGGCGTGACGTCGATCGCGACGCGGGCACCGGCCGCCGGCAGCCCGATCCCGACCCCCGACGGCGTCGTCGCCGCGATCGTCCGGCAGGCCGGCTCGGCCGCGGCGCTCGGCAAGGTTGGCATCGTCACGCATCGGGATCAGGTGTCGCTCGCCGTGCGCGTGTCGAGCGCTGCGGGAATGCAGGCCGCGGTGCCGGCCGGGCTGACGCTGCCGGTGTTCTACGACGCCGCCGCGCAATTGCGCGCATTGCGGCGTCGCGATCTCTACCTACTGAGCAGCGCGGGCGTGCAGCTCGGCATGCTGCGGCTCGCGCTGATCAACCGCGAATACCCGAACGGCTGACGTTCCCCGTTTGGCTGGTAATGCCGATACAGGTATTGGCACTACCAGCCAAACCACTGTTTTTAATGGGTTTTTTCGCGCCGCGCCCGCGCCGCGGCGCGTTCTGCGTGGCATAATCGACCGCATCCGCAAGGCTTGTAGTCACAACGACCCCGCATACCCATGGCACAGACTCTCTACGACAAACTGTGGAATACCCACGTCGTCCACACCGAGGACGACGGCACGGCATTGCTCTACATCGACCGTCAGCTGCTGCACGAAGTCACGAGCCCGCAGGCGTTCGAAGGGCTGAACGTCGCGCACCGCCCGGTGTGGCGCATCAGCGCGAACCTGGCCGTGTCGGACCACAACGTCCCGACCACGGATCGCAGCCACGGCATCGCCGATCCGGTCTCGAAGCTGCAGGTCGACACGCTCGACGCGAACTGCGATGCGTTCGGCATCACGCAGTTCAAGATGAACGACGTGCGTCAGGGCATCGTGCACATCATCGGGCCGGAGCAGGGCGCGACGCTGCCGGGCATGACGATCGTCTGCGGCGACTCGCACACGTCGACGCACGGTGCGTTCGGCGCGCTCGCGCACGGCATCGGCACGTCGGAAGTCGAACACGTGCTCGCGACGCAAACCTTGCTGCAGAAAAAGAGCAAGAACATGCTCGTGAAGGTCGAGGGCACGCTGCCGCGCGGCTGTACCGCGAAGGACATCGTGCTCGCGATCATCGGCAAGATCGGCACGGCCGGCGGCACGGGCTACGCGATCGAATTCGGCGGCTCGACGATCCGCGCGCTGACGATGGAAGGCCGGATGACCGTCTGCAACATGGCGATCGAAGCCGGCGCGCGCGCGGGCATGGTCGCCGTCGACGACACGACGATCGACTACCTGAAGGGTCGTCCGTTCGTGCCGACCGGCGCGGAATGGAACCAGGCCGTCGAGTACTGGCGCGAATTCAAGTCCGACGAAGGCGCGCAGTTCGACCGCGTCGTCGAGCTGAACGCAGCCGAGATCGTCCCGCAGGTCACGTGGGGCACGTCGCCGGAAATGGTCACGTCGATCGACGGTCGCGTGCCGGACCCCGAGCGCGAGAAGGATCCGGTCAAGCGCGACGCGATGGAGCGCGCGCTGGCCTACATGGCGCTCGAGCCGAACACGCCGATCGAGTCGATCAAGGTCGACAAGATCTTCATCGGTTCGTGCACGAACGCGCGCATCGAAGATATCCGCGCGGCCGCCTACGTCGTGAAGAAGCTGAACCGCCGCATTGCATCGAACGTGCGGCTCGCGATGGTCGTGCCGGGCTCGGGCCTCGTGAAGGCGCAGGCCGAGCGCGAAGGCCTCGACAAGGTGTTCACCGACGCGGGCTTCGAATGGCGCGAGCCGGGCTGCTCGATGTGCCTCGCGATGAACGCCGACCGGCTCGAGCCGGGCGAGCGCTGCGCGTCGACGTCGAACCGCAACTTCGAAGGCCGGCAAGGCGCGGGCGGTCGCACGCACCTGGTGAGCCCCGCGATGGCGGCGGCGGCGGCGATCGAAGGCCATTTCGTCGACATTCGCCAGCTGGGGTAACGCGTGACGGCATCGAAGCTCATCGCGCGGCTGGTGGCCGCGCTGGCGCTCGCGGGGCTGGGCTTCGGCCTCGCGGGCTGCAATACCGTCCGAGGCTTCGGCCAGGACGTCAACGCCGCCGGCAATGCGCTGCAGCGCGCCGCGGACTGACGCCCACCGAGAATTTGTCGATGTGCGCCGGCTGAATGCCGGCCCTCCAACCGGATAGACGGATCATGGAAAAATTCACTGTACATACCGGCGTCGTGGCGCCGCTCGATCGCGAGAACGTCGACACCGACGCGATCATCCCGAAGCAGTTCCTGAAGTCGATCAAGCGCACGGGCTTCGGTCCGAACGCGTTCGACGAATGGCGTTACCTCGACCACGGCGAGCCGGGCCAGGACAACTCGAAGCGCCCGCTGAACCCGGACTTCGTGCTGAACCAGCCGCGCTACCAGGGCGCATCGGTGCTGCTGGCACGCAAGAACTTCGGCTGCGGCAGCTCGCGCGAGCACGCGCCGTGGGCGCTGCAGCAGTACGGCTTCCGCGCGATCATCGCGCCGAGCTTCGCCGACATCTTCTTCAACAACTGCTACAAGAACGGGCTGTTGCCGATCGTGCTGACCGAGCAGCAGGTCGATCACCTGTTCAACGACACGTATGCGTTCAACGGCTATCAGCTGACGATCGACCTCGATGCGCAGGTCGTGCGCACGGGCGACGGCCGCGAGTATGCGTTCGACATCACCGCGTTCCGCAAGTACTGCCTGCTGAACGGTTTCGACGACATCGGCCTGACGCTGCGTCACGCGGACAAGATCCGCCAGTTCGAAGCCGAGCGGCTCGCGAAGCAGCCGTGGCTCAACAACAAGCTGGTCGGCTGAGATTGCCTCCGGGCGGGCGCGCGTGACGTGCGCCCGCCGACCTGCCACCCATACCTATCCAGTCAGGAATAACGCATGAACATTGCAGTGCTGCCCGGCGACGGCATCGGTCCGGAAATCGTCAACGAAGCGGTCAAGGTGCTGAACGCCCTCGACGAGAAGTTCGAGCTCGAGCAGGCGCCGGTCGGCGGCGCGGGCTACGAGGCGAGCGGTCATCCGCTGCCGGACGCGACGCTGAAACTCGCGAAGGAAGCGGACGCGATCCTGTTCGGCTCGGTCGGCGACTGGAAGTACGACTCGCTCGAGCGCGCGCTGCGCCCCGAGCAGGCGATCCTCGGGCTGCGCAAGCATCTCGAGCTGTTCGCGAACTTCCGCCCCGCGATCTGCTATCCGCAGCTCGTCGATGCGTCGCCGCTGAAGCCGGAACTGGTCGCGGGCCTCGACATCCTGATCGTGCGCGAACTGAACGGCGACATCTACTTCGGCCAGCCGCGCGGCGTGCGCGCGGCACCGGACGGCCCGTTCGCCGGCGCGCGCGAAGGCTTCGACACGATGCGCTACTCGGAACCGGAAGTGCGCCGCATCGCACACGTCGCGTTCCAGGCCGCGCAAAAGCGCGCGAAGAAGCTGCTGTCGGTCGACAAGTCGAACGTGCTGGAGACGTCGCAGTTCTGGCGCGACATCATGATCGACGTGTCGAAGGAATACGCGGACGTCGAGCTGTCGCACATGTACGTCGACAACGCGGCGATGCAGCTCGCGAAGGCGCCGAAGCAGTTCGACGTGATCGTGACCGGCAACATGTTCGGCGACATCCTGTCGGATGAAGCGTCGATGCTGACGGGCTCGATCGGCATGCTGCCGTCGGCGTCGCTCGACAAGAACAACAAGGGTCTGTACGAGCCGTCGCACGGTTCGGCGCCGGACATCGCGGGCAAGGGCATCGCGAATCCGCTGGCGACGATCCTGTCGGCCGCGATGCTGCTGCGCTATTCGCTGAATCGCGCGGAGCAGGCCGATCGCATCGAGCGCGCCGTGAAAACGGTGCTCGAACAAGGCTATCGCACCGGCGACATCGCGACGCCGGGCTGCCAGCAGGTCGGCACGGCGGCGATGGGCGACGCGGTGGTCGCCGCGCTGTAAGCGCGCAGCAAGGCAACAGGCAGTCAAGATGGAAAAGGGCGCGAACCGGCCGCGAAATCGGCCGGTTCGCGCGCGGTTGGCCGTTGTGCGGGCAACCGGCTTTGTGTAGACTCGAACGATGGCGCTGATTTCCCTGATCTCCCCGGTCCTGAAACTCCACGGCAACACTGCCCGTGCGGGTGTGCGCGCCATCGTCATCACGAAAACCATTACCACGAAAACGATCATTAAACGCTGATCGCCGTCGTGCCCGCCTGTTTCCCCGCGCGGTCACGCGGGGACGGAAATGGCGGGGAAGCTCCATTCAAGCAAAGGGTTAGTCATGAACGTAGGTCTCGTAGGTTGGCGCGGCATGGTCGGCAGCGTGCTGATGCAGCGCATGCAGGAAGAAGGTGATTTCGACCTGATCGAACCGGTGTTTTTCAGCACCAGCAACACGGGCGGCAAGGCGCCGTCGTTCGCGAAAAACGAGACTACGCTCAAGGACGCGACCAACGTCGACGAGCTGAAGAAGTGCGACGTGATCATCACGTGCCAGGGCGGCGACTACACGAACGACGTGTTCCCGAAGCTGCGCGCGGCCGGCTGGAACGGCTACTGGATCGATGCAGCCTCGTCGCTGCGGATGAACGACGACGCGGTCATCATCCTCGATCCGGTCAACCTCGACGTGATCAAGGACGCGCTCGTCAAGGGCACGAAGAACTTCGTCGGCGGCAACTGCACGGTCAGCCTGATGCTGATGGCGCTCGGCGGCCTGTTCCGCGAGAACCTCGTCGACTGGATGACGGCGATGACCTACCAGGCCGCATCGGGCGCGGGCGCGCAGAACATGCGTGAACTGCTGTCGCAGATGGGCACGCTGCACGGTTCGGTGCAGGAACAACTCGCCGATCCGGCTTCCGCGATTCTCGACATCGACCGCCGCGTGCTCGCGACGATGAACAGCGACGCGATGCCGACGAGCCACTTCGGCGTGCCGCTCGCCGGCTCGCTGATCCCGTGGATCGACAAGGATCTCGGCAACGGGATGTCCAAGGAAGAGTGGAAGGGCGGCGCGGAAACCAACAAGATCCTCGGCAAGCCGGCCATGGGCGAGCCGGGTTCGATCCCGGTCGACGGCCTGTGCGTGCGGATCGGCGCGATGCGCTGCCACTCGCAGGCGCTGACGATCAAGCTGAAGAAGGACGTCCCGCTCGACGAAATCAACGGCATCCTCGCGTCGGCGAACGACTGGGTGAAGGTCGTGCCGAACGAGCGCGAAGCGTCGATGCGCGACCTGTCGCCGGCGAAGATCACCGGCACGCTGACGGTGCCGGTCGGTCGCCTGCGCAAGCTCGCGATGGGTGGCGAATACCTGTCGGCGTTCACGGTCGGCGACCAGCTGCTGTGGGGCGCAGCCGAGCCGCTGCGCCGCATGCTGCGCATCCTGCTCGACAAGTAAATCGGGCCGCGCCGCGCGCAGTGCGCGCGTGACGCGAAACGCCTGCCAGCCCTTCGCGGGGCGGCAGGCGTTTTTTTTGTCCGGCGTCAGGTCTTGTGCGGACCGCCCATTGCGCGGAAGTCCCGAACCGCTCGCGCGGCCGGGGCTTTTCCTGCATCGCCATCCTTTGGCACGAGGAATCGATGCGACGCGAAGTACAAGAAGGGGCCGAATTCGTTCCGGAACTCGATGTCGTCGTCCGTTTTTTCATCGATTGATGCCCCTCTTTTGACAAAACCGGCGCGTGCGATTCAGTGCCCGGATCGGCGATGCCTTTGCGCGATTCGCGCACCGACGGCCCGACGCGGTCGGCCGTAAGGTCGCGGCGCAGGCGTGGACGGCCGCATCCGCAGGCGACGAATTCGGCCGGAACGCGATCGTGTGAAGTAAACTATGCGGTTACGACGCGCAGAGCCGCCCAAAGCGTCGCGTTCTGCGCGACGCTTTTGCATTTCTGCGGCGACTTTATTGACGCTTCCCTACGCGAATCCGAGCCGCGCCCGCGCGCGGCGATAGAGCCTACGATGTCCCGAATTTCCTTGTTTCCGCGTCAGTCCCGTCTGGCGCGCGCCGTGCGTGGCGCGCTGGCGATCCTGGCGCTCGGCGCGGCCGCTTCGGCCTGGGCGGCCGGTTCCGGCGAGCTGCCGGCGTCCGCCGCCGGCGGTGCCGCGCCGCTCAACGTGACGGTCCAGCCGGGCCAATCGTTGAACGACCTCGCGAAAGCCGCGACGCAATCGCACGATCCGGGCGTGCTCGCGCGCGCCGGCCGCGCGCTGTTCGACGCCAATCCGCAGGCGTTCATGAAGCACGACCCGAGCCGCCTGAAAGTCGGCGCGACGCTGACGGTGCCGGCGCTCGATGCGACCGGCGCGGCGCTCGTGCCGGCTGCTGCGTCGGGGGCATCGGCTGCGTCCGCGCCGGTTGCCGTGTCGAGCACGGCGGCGGTCACGCAGCATGGCGCGTCGGCGCCGCATCCTGGGTCGGCCGTGCAAACCGCGCCGGCCGTATCGGCCGCGCATACGGCGCCGGTCAGCGGGGCGAGCGTCACGGTCGCAGCCGGGGCAGCGGCAGGCGCGTCGGCTTCGAGCGGCGCGTCCGCCGCGCACGGCGCGTCGACGGTCGAATCCGTCCAGTCGCCAGCGGCTGCGGCCGGCGCAAGCGGGCCGCACGTGTGGAACGGCGCGATCCAGTCCGCACCGTCGTCCGCGAGCGAAGCCGTGATGCAGTCCGGACCGGGCGGTGCAGCTCAAGGGATGCACGAACCGTCTGCAGCAGCGCCCGTCGCGGGTGCGTCGCAGCCGCGGCCGTCGAGCCTGCAGCAATTGCTCGCGCTGAAGAACCGCGTGCTGATGGAACTGCAGAAGCACGGGATCGGGAAGCCGGCCGCCACGAACAACGTTGCAACGGCGCCGGCGCCCGCTGCGCCGCGTCCCGCTGCGAACGGCACGAACGGCACGAATGATGCGGGGGCGTCAGCTGCCGCGTCGTCGTCGGCTGCGAGCGAAGCGGCGTCCGGCGTGGCCGCGAGTGCGGTGCAGCCGGCATCGGCGCTCGTGCAGCCGGCCGTGCCGGCGGCGACCGCTGTGCCTGCACGCGGTTCGGAACAGATCGACTGGCGTCCGGCCGCAGCGGCCGGCGCCGCCGTGGTCGTGCTGGCGGCCTGTTTTGCGTGGCGCAAGCGCCGGAAAGCGCGGCCGACCGACGAAACCGCACCGGCATCCGGCGGGACGGCTGTTGCCGACGACGATGCATCTTCGTCGCCGGTCGCATCCACCGAGCCAGTGCCGCCGATTCTCCCCGAGACGCCGTTGGCCCGCGACGCGGCCGCCGATCTGAGTCTGGTCACGGCCGCCGCCGCAGCGGCGGAGACGTTCGAGACGCACGAACCCGAAATCCCGTCGCCGTCGGAAACGGCGAAGCCGCACGACGTTCAGGCGGAAGCATCGGCCGCGCGCATCGCACCCGACAGCGACGCAACGCCGGCCCCGCACGACGAGAAGCCTGTCGCGGAACCGGCCGCGGACGAGCCGCTCATCACGCCCGCCGCACCCGCGACGAACGACGCGCAGCACGCAGCGCTGATGCAGAACGCGATCAGCGCGCTCAACAGCCTCGACATGCCGCTGCCGCCACGTACGGCCGATGAGCCGTCCGCACGGGAAGGGCAAGCCGAAGGCGAGCGAATCGCAACTAACGGTCAATCCGCCACACACCCGCCAGTTGGCGCGACCGATCCGTCCCCGGAACATCCGGCCGACCATGACGACGAGTTCGACTGGGATCCGGACGCGGCAACGCCTGCCTCTCACACGGGCGGTGCCGCCGCGCCGTCGTCGCTGCCGCCGCTCGGCGTCGCGCAGTTCGGCGCGCTGAAGCTGGATTTCGATCTCGACCTGCCGTCCGCGCCGGGTGCCGTGCTGCCCGCGCTGACGCCGGAAGAACTCGCCCGCATCGCCCGCAACAAGCTGGATCTCGCGTCGGAGTACGTGCAACTGGGCGATCTGTCCGGCGCGCGCACGCTGCTGCAGGAAGTGGTCGACGCGAACGACGCCGCCACGCGTGACGATGCGCGTGCGCTGCTCGCGAAACTCGCGGAAGAGGCGTGATGCGGATCGCGCTCGGGATTCAGTACGACGGCGCCGCGTTCTGCGGCTGGCAGGCGCAGCCGCACGGCAAGACCGTGCAGGATGCGCTCGAGCGCGCACTCGGCGCGTTCGCATGTGTGCCGCTGCACACGACGGTCGCGGGGCGGACCGACACGGGCGTGCACGGGCTCGGACAGGTCGTGCATTTCGATACGGAGCTCGATCGCGCGGATTTCTCGTGGGTGCGCGGCACCAACGCATTTCTGCCGCCGACCGTGTCCGTGCAGTGGGCGAAGCCGATGCCGGACGCGTTCCACGCGCGTTTCTCGGCGTTCGAACGCACGTACTACTATGCGCTGTACGTGCATCCCGTGCGCTCGCCGATGCTGGCCGGCCGCGCGGGCTGGATCCACACGCCGCTCGACGACGACGCGATGCGCGCGGCCGCCGCGCATCTGATCGGCGAGCACGACTTCTCGTCGTTCCGGTCGTCGGAATGCCAGTCGAAGACGCCGGTCAAACACCTGTACCAGATCGACGTGCGGCGCGCGGGCCACTTCATTCATTTCCGCTTCCGCGCGAACGCGTTCCTGCACCACATGGTGCGCAACCTGATGGGCTGCCTCGTCGCGGTGGGGCGCGGCCGCTATCCGGCCGACTGGCTCGCCGACGTGCTGGCCGGGCGCGATCGCAATCTCGCGGCGCCCACGTTCATGGCCGACGGGCTGTACCTTGCCCATGTCGGCTACCCGGCGGAATTCGCCGTCCCGCCCGCGCAGCTCGGCAGCGTGCCGTGGAGCAGCGTCTGGGCCGATCTGGATCCACAACCATGACGGATCACGCCGTGTCTTCTTCGACCTCCGCCGCGGCCGGCCTCGCGCCGCGCACGCGCATCAAGCTGTGCGGCCTGTCGCGCCCCGAGGACGTGCTGCATGCCGCCGCGCTCGGCGCCGACGCGATCGGCCTGGTGTTCTATCCGAAGAGCCCGCGCGCGGTGTCGATCGCGCAGGCGGCCGAACTCGCGAGCCTCGCGCCGCCGTTCGTGTCGGTGGTCGGGCTGTTCGTGAACGCGACCGAAGCCGAGATCGAGGCGGTCGTGCGCGACGTGCCGCTCACGATGCTGCAACTGCACGGCGACGAGACGCCCGAGCAGTGCGACGCCCTCGGCCGCGCGGCGCGCCTGCCGTGGTTGCGCGCGGTGCGCGTCGGCCCCTCGACGCAGCCGGCCGATTTGGTAGAATCGGCTCTTCATTATTCGAAAGCGCGCGGCCTCCTGTTCGACACCCTGGTGCCGGACTACGGTGGTAGCGGCAAGGTCTTCGATTGGTCTCTTATTCCCGCAGAGCTCGCGCATCGGGCCGTTTTGAGTGGTGGCTTGAACGCGCAAAACGTCGGTGATGCGATCCGCCAGTTGCGTCCGTTTGCTGTCGATGTCTCGAGTGGCATCGAAGTGGAGGGCGCGAAGGGCGTGAAGGATCATGCCCGAATGGCGGCGTTCGTACGCGCGGTGCGCGAAGCGGACGCCGGGTGATGCAAGAAGGTGCGGCCCCGACAGCGGGCGCACCGACCGATCGAGAGTGACACCATGTACAACCTTCCTGATGATCGCGGCCACTTCGGCCCGTATGGCGGCGTGTTCGTCGCCGAAACGCTGATTCACGCGCTGGACGAACTGCGCACGGCGTATGAAAAATTCCGGAACGACCCCGATTTCGTCGCCGAGTACGAGCGCGAACTGAAGTACTTCGTCGGCCGTCCGTCGCCGATCTATCACGCGCAGCGCTGGAGCGAGACGCTCGGCGGCGCACAGATCTACCTGAAGCGCGAGGACCTGAACCACACCGGCGCGCACAAGATCAACAACGTGATCGGCCAGGCACTGCTCGCGAAGCGGATGGGCAAGAAGCGCGTGATCGCCGAGACCGGCGCCGGCCAGCACGGCGTCGCGACCGCGACGATCTGCGCGCGCTTCGGCATGGAGTGCATCGTCTACATGGGCGCCGAGGACGTGCGCCGCCAGGCAGCGAACGTCTACCGGATGAAGCTGCTCGGCGCGACGGTCGTGCCGGTCGAATCGGGTTCGCGCACGCTGAAGGACGCGCTGAACGAAGCGATGCGCGACTGGGTCACGAACATCGAGAGCACGTTCTACATCATCGGCACGGTCGCGGGCCCGCACCCGTATCCGGCGATGGTGCGCGACTTCCAGCGCGTGATCGGCGACGAGTGCAAGGTGCAGATGCCGGAACTCGCCGGCCGGCAGCCGGACGCGGTGATTGCGTGCGTCGGCGGCGGCTCGAACGCGATGGGCATCTTCTATCCGTACATCGACGATGCTTCGGTGCAGCTGATCGGCGTCGAAGCGGCCGGCGACGGCCTCGACACCGGCCGTCACGCGGCGTCGCTGATCGCCGGCAGCCCCGGCGTGCTGCACGGCAACCGCACGTACCTGCTGCAGGACGACAACGGCCAGATCATCGAGACGCATTCGGTGTCGGCCGGCCTCGACTATCCGGGTGTCGGCCCCGAGCACGCATGGCTGAAGGACAGCGGCCGCGCGCAATACGTGCCGATCACCGACGACGAGGCGCTGAAGGCGTTCCACGACTGCTGCCGGATCGAGGGGATCATCCCCGCGCTCGAGTCGAGCCACGCGATCGCGTACGGCGTGAAGCTCGCGCCGACGTTGCCGAAGGACAAGATCCTGCTCGTCAACCTGTCGGGCCGCGGCGACAAGGACATGCACACGGTCGCCGAGCGATCGGGCATCGCGCTCTGACCCCGACTGATGCGTGACCTGATCGAACAACCGGGCGGCGGCGCCGCGAGCGAAGCGGAGGCGGGGCAGCCTGCCGTCGCCGTGCCGCGCGCACGGCCGTCCGGGATCGAGCTGCACAACCGCGATTTCATGACCGAAGCCGCGCGCCTGCCGGATGCGTCGATCGACCTGATCGTCGCCGATCCGCCGTACGGGCTCGGCAAGGACTACGGCAACGACTCGGACAAGCGTTCGGGCGACGATTTCCTCGCGTGGACGCGCGAGTGGCTCGAGCTCGCGATTCCGAAGCTCAAGCCGAGCGGGTCGATGTACATCTTCTGCACGTGGCAGTACGCGCCGGAAATCTTCAGCTTCCTGAAGACGAGGCTCACGATGGTCAACGAGATCATCTGGGACCGGCGCGTGCCGAGCATGGGCGGCACGACGCGCCGTTTCACGTCGGTGCACGACAACATCGGCTTTTTCGCGGTTTCCAAAGCGTATTACTTCGATCTCGATCCGGTCCGCATCCCGTACGACGCCGACACGAAGAAGGCCCGCTCGCGCAAGCTGTTCGAAGGCAGCAAGTGGCTGGAGATGGGCTACAACCCGAAGGACGTCTGGTCGGTCTCGCGCCTGCATCGGCAGCACGCGGAGCGCGTCGATCATCCGACCCAGAAGCCGCTGGAAATCATCGAGCGGATGGTGCTCGCAAGCTGCCCGCCGGGCGGCCGCGTGCTCGATCCGTTCATGGGCAGCGGCACGACCGCGGTGGCCTGCGCACGGCAGGGGCGCGACTTCGTCGGCTACGAGATCAACGAAAGTTATTGCGCGATCGCGCACGAGCGCGTGAGCGCGCTCGTCGTGCCGGCGTGCGCGTGAGTCGCGCCGCCGAGTCGCCGATCGCATCAAGGAAAATTGCCATGTCCTCCCGTATCCAGCAGACCTTCGCCGCACTCGCCGAACAAGGCCGCAAGGGCCTGATCCCGTTCATCACGGCCGGCGACCCCGATCCCGCGAAGACCGTCGAATTCATGCACGCGCTCGCCGAAGGCGGCGCCGACGTGATCGAGCTCGGCGTGCCGTTCTCGGACCCGATGGCCGACGGCCCCGTGATCCAGCGCTCGTCGGAACGCGCGCTCGCGCGCGGCGTCACGCTGAAGAGCGTGCTCGCCGACGTGAAGCGCTTCCGCGAGACCGACCCGAAAACCCCCGTCGTGCTGATGGGCTATGCGAACCCGATCGAGCGGATGGGCGTCGACGCGTTCGCGGCCGAAGCGCAGGCGGCCGGCGTCGACGGCGTGCTCGTCGTCGACTATCCGCCCGAGGAAGCGGGCGTGTTCGCCGAGAAAATGCGTGCCGCGCAGATCGATCCGATCTTCCTGCTCGCGCCGACGTCGACCGACGAACGCATCGCCGACGTGGGCAAGATCGCGAGCGGCTACGTGTACTACGTGTCGCTCAAGGGCGTGACCGGCGCCGGAAATCTGGATGTTTCGAGCATTGCGGGTAAAATCCCGGCCATCAAGTCGCGCGTGCCGGTTCCGGTGGGCGTCGGCTTCGGCATCCGCGACGCCGAAACGGCGCGCGCGGTGGCCGAAGTGTCGGACGCCGTCGTGATCGGCAGCCGCCTGGTGCAGCTGCTCGAGAGCGCCGCGCCGGAGGGCGCCGCCGCCGCGCTGAAGACGTTCATCGCCGAGCTGCGCGCCGCCCTGGACGGCGCCGGCAACACGGCGCGATAAACACAACACAGGAAGCGGGAACGGGCCGGTCGGCCCGCCCCGCCACGGAACAGGAAACCATACGATGAGCTGGCTCGACAAACTGTTGCCGCCGAAGATCAAGCAGACCGACCCGAAAAGCCGCAAGGGCATTCCGGAAGGCCTGTGGGTCAAGTGCCCGTCCTGCGAGGCCGTGCTGTACCGCAACGACGTGGACGCGAACCTGCACGTGTGCCCGAAGTGCGATCACCACATGCGCATCGGCGCTCGCGAGCGCCTCGACGGGCTGCTGGATCCGGAAGGCCGCTATGAAATCGGCCAGGAAATCGTGCCGGTCGACTCGCTGAAGTTCAAGGACAGCCGCAAGTACCCCGACCGTCTGAAGGAAGCGATGGACGAGACGGGCGAGACCGACGCGATGGTCGTGATGGGCGGCGCGATCCACACGCTGCCCGTCGTCGCGGCCTGCTTCGAGTTCTCGTTCATGGGCGGCTCGATGGGCTCGGTCGTCGGCGAGCGCTTCGCGCGCGGCGCGCAGAACGCGCTGGAGCAGCAGGTGCCGTTCATCTGCTTTACCGCTTCGGGCGGCGCCCGGATGCAGGAAAGCCTGCTGTCGCTGATGCAGATGGCCAAGACCACCGCGATGCTGACCAAGCTGGCCGAAGCCAAGCTGCCGTTCATCTCGGTGCTGACCGACCCGACGATGGGCGGCGTGTCGGCGAGCTTCGCGTTCCTCGGCGACGTCGTGATCGCCGAGCCGAAGGCGCTGATCGGCTTCGCCGGCCCGCGCGTGATCGAGCAGACGGTTCGCGAAAAGCTGCCGGAGGGCTTCCAGCGCGCGGAATTCCTGCTGAAGACGGGCGCGATCGACATGATCGTCGACCGCCGCAAGATGCGCGACGAGATCGCGCAACTGCTCGCGCTGCTGCAGCGACAGCCGGCCGACGCGCTGGCCTGATTGGCGCGGCGTTGTGAACTGCGCGCGTCGCCCGGCTGAACCGCCGGGCGGCGCGTTTCGTTTTTTGGCGTAGTGGCGGTACCGATTCAGATTTGATCCGATGAGCACTTTTCCCACTCTCGACGCGTGGCTTTCGCATCTCGAACGCGCGCACCCGGTCGGCATCGACATGGGCCTCACCCGCATCGGGCAGGTCAAGGCGGCGCTGCAGCTCGAATTCGCGTGCCCCGTGATCACGGTCGGCGGCACGAACGGCAAGGGTTCGACCTGCGCGTTCCTCGAGGCGATCCTCGTTCACGCGGGCTACAAGGTCGGCTGCCACACTTCGCCGCACCTGCTCGAATTCGGCGAGCGTGCGCGCGTGAACGGCCAGCAGGTCAGCGACGCCGAGCTGCTGCCGCACTTCGAAGCCGTCGAAGCGGCGCGCACGTCGCTGCCGGAGCCGGTGTCGCTCACGTACTTCGAATTCACGACGCTCGCGATCCTGCACCTGTTCGCGTCGCGCGGGCTCGATGCGGTGATCCTCGAAGTCGGCCTCGGCGGCCGGCTCGATGCGGTCAACATCATCGATGCCGATTGCGCGATCGTCACGAGCATCGACATCGACCATACCGAATACCTCGGCGACACGCGCGAGAAGATCGCGTTCGAGAAGGCGGGGATCTTCCGCGCGGGCAAGCCGGCGATCTGCGGCGATCCCGCGGTGCCGAACACGCTGGTCGACCATGCCGAAGCGATCGGCGCCGACCTGTGGCTGGTCGGCCGCGATTTCCGCTACGAAGCGCAGCCGGGCGCGGAGCGCCAGCAATGGAGCTACCTCGGCCGCGAGAAGCGCTATCCGGCGCTCGCTTACCCGGCGCTGCGCGGTGCGAACCAGCTGATCAATGCATCGGCCGCGCTGGCCGCGCTCGAGGCGCTGCGCCCGGTGCTGCCGGTGTCCGCGCAGGACATCCGGCTCGGGCTCGCGAACGTCGAGCTGCCGGGGCGCTTCCAGGTGCTGCCCGGCAAGCCGGCGATCGTGCTGGACGTCGCGCACAACCCGCATGCGGCGGCCGTGCTCGAGCAGAATCTGGGCAACATGGGCTTCTTCCCGTACACGTACGCGGTGTTCGGTGCGATGCACGACAAGGACATCGACGGCGTGCTGCGGCACCTGAAGGGCGAGATCGACCACTGGTGCGTGACCGACCTGCCGCTGCCGCGCGCGGCGAGCGCGGAGCAGCTCGAAGCCGCGCTGCGCAAGGCCGGCGTGGAGGACGGGGCCGATTCGAGCGTGACGCGGTACGCGTCGCCCGCCGAAGCGTTTCGCGATGCACTAAAAAGAGCATCCGAGAATGATAGAATCGTGGTTTTCGGCAGTTTCCATACGGTGGCGGGTGTGATGGCCTACCGGAAATCGCAGCAACACTGACTGAAGGGCAGTTTCGGACTCAGCCATTCATGGGAATTTTCTCGTTCGGCAAGAAAGACGACGACGCGCCCCCGCGGCGCGGCGGTCGTACCGGGGCCTCCCGGAACGTGCGCACGGAGCGCACTGAACGCGTCGAGCGGCGCACGCGCCGCACCGAGCGTCCGGAATCGGACGCGCTGCTCCTCGATCCGACCCTTCCTGAAAAGCAACGCGCCCGCCGGCGCCTCGTCGGCGCGATCGCGCTCGTCGTCGCCGCGGTGATCGTGCTGCCGATGGTGCTCGATTCGCACCCGAAGCCGGTGACGGACGACATCGCGATCGACATTCCGAACCGGCCCGCACATCAGGCGGTCGCGCCGCGTGACGACGACGCGTCCGACGTGCAGGCGGGCGTCGCGCACGACGAGCCGCCGGCCTCCGACGCCGCGGTGGCGGCCGTTCCGGCCCCCGCGGAGAAGGACACGGCCAAGCCGGCCGCGAAGCCCGAACCCTCGACGACCACGGCGAGCGTGACGCCGCCGAAGCCCGCTGCGAAGCCGGCCGCGCCCGCACTCGCGGCGAAGCCGGCGCCCGCGGCGGTCGCGAACGCCGACGCCGCGGCCGACAGCGGCGACGCTTCGTCGCCGGCCTCGCCGGCCGGTGCGCGCTTCGCGGTGCAGCTCGGCTCGTTCAAGGACGACGCAACGGCCCGTTCGTGGGCCACCAAGTTGAAATCGGCGGGCGTGCCCGCATATGTCGAGCATCGCAAGCAGGCGGACGGCAGCACGGCTAGCCAGCTGCGTGCCGGCCCGTTTGCGGATCGCGCGGCGGCGTCCGCCGCGATCGCGAAGGTGCGCGAAGCCGGACTCACGCAGTAACGTGCGATGCTGACGGCTTTCGACTACGCTGTATTGGCGGTGATCGCGTTGTCTGCGCTGCGTGGCGCGTGGCGCGGTTTCGTCTCCGAGATTTTCGGGCTGATCGGCTGGATCGCGGCGATCGCGATCGCCGCCCGCTATGTCGGACTGGTCGTGCCGTATATCCCGGCGAACTGGCCGGGCGGCGCGCTGACGCAGTGGGTGATCGCGTTCGCGCTGATCGTGATCGGCGTCGTGTTCGTCGCGGGTGTCGCGAACGCGCTGTTGTCGCGGATCGCGCAGGCGACGGGCCTCGGCGGGGTCGATCGCTCGCTGGGCATGATGTTCGGGCTCGTCCGCGGCTGCGTGCTGGTGGTGCTGCTGGTCGCGGCGGCCGGGCTGACCGAATTGCCCAAACAGGATTTCTGGCGCAATGCGCTATTGCGTCCTTTCGCCGAACAGGGCGTGCACGAGCTGAAGCAGCTCCTGCCCGACGGCATGGCCCAGTATGTACGCGTGTGACGACGCGGCCGGGCAGGACGGAACCGATTTTGTCATCTTGAAGGACATGCCATGTGCGGCATCGTAGGTGTTATCTCCCAAGCCCCCGTCAATCAGCTGATCTATGACAGCCTGCTGCTGCTGCAGCATCGCGGTCAGGACGCAGCGGGCATCGCGACGGCGGACGGCAGCAATTTCCACATGTACAAGGCGAACGGCATGGTGCGCGACGTGTTCCGCACGCGCAACATGCGCAGCCTGCCCGGCACCTTCGGCATCGGCCAGGTCCGCTATCCGACGGCCGGTTCGGCGTCGAGCGAAGCCGAGGCGCAGCCGTTCTACGTGAACGCGCCGTTCGGGATCATCCTCGCGCACAACGGCAACCTGACGAACTGGGAACAGCTCAAGGACGAGATGTTCCGGATCGACCGCCGGCACATCAACACCAATTCCGACAGCGAAGTGCTGCTCAACGTGTTCGCGCACGAGCTGCAGCTGTCGACGACGGGCCTCGAGCTCGATCCGGCCGCGCTGTTCAAGGCGGTCGAGGGCGTGCATCGCCGCCTGCAGGGCTCGTACGCGATCGTGTCGCTGATCGCCGGCTACGGCCTGGTCGCGTTCCGCGATCCGTTCGGCATCCGTCCGCTCTGCATCGGCAAGCTCGAGACCGAACACGGCACCGAATGGATGGTCGCGTCGGAGTCGGTGGCGGTCGAAGGCATCGGCTTCGAATTCGTGCGCGACGTGCAGCCGGGCGAAGCGATCTTCATCGACAAGGCCGGCAACTTCCACAGCCAGCAGTGCGCGGAGAACCCGACGCTGAATCCGTGCATGTTCGAATACGTGTATCTCGCGCGTCCGGATTCGTGCCTCGACGGCGTGCCCGTCTACAACGTGCGCCTGCGCATGGGCGACTACCTCGCCGAGAAGATCAAGCGCGAGCTGCCGAACGTGCCGATCGACGTCGTGATGCCGATTCCCGATTCGTCGCGTCCGGCTGCGATGCAGGTCGCCGCGAAGCTCGGCGTCGAGTATCGCGAAGGCTTCTTCAAGAACCGCTACGTCGGCCGTACCTTCATCATGCCGGGCCAGGCCGTGCGCAAGAAGTCGGTGCGCCAGAAGCTCAATGCGATGAGCATCGAGTTCAAGGACAAGCACGTGCTGATCGTCGACGACTCGATCGTGCGCGGCACGACCTCGCACGAAATCGTGCAGATGGCGCGCGATGCGGGCGCGAAGTCGGTGATCTTCGCGTCGGCGGCGCCGCCCGTGAAGTTCCCGAACGTGTACGGCATCGACATGCCGACGCGCGGCGAGTTGGTTGCACACGGCCGCACCGACGAGGAAGTCGCGAAGATCATCGGTGCCGACCACCTGATCTATCAGGACGTCGACGACCTGCGCCGCGCGGTGCGCGACATCAACCCGAAGCTCGAGGGCTTCGAGGCGTCGTGCTTCGACGGCAACTACATCACCGGCGCCGTGACGCCCGAGTACCTCGATGCGATCGAGCGCGCCCGTCTCGCACCGGCGTCGCAGGCCGATCGCGACACGGCAGGCGACACCGCGCGTTCGCAGATGAACCTGCAGTTGTCGGTCGAGTGATGCCGGCGCACGCTTCGGATGAAGCGTGATAGGATGTGGCCTTGCGTCGATTTGATTCAGCTTGCGGACGCGGGGCGACTTCCCAAAACAGCTAAAGCGAAGGCCGGCGGCAGTCGGCCCGAGTCGATCGCTGTCGTACCGCACCGAAGCCCGCTGATGCCGACGCATAGCGGGCTTTTTGTTTTGGCCTGATTTTGTGGCTGGGCGCGCGCCCGATGCACGACCCTCGGCGCGACCCCTCGAATACGGATAACGGAACATGGACGACTCCCTCAACTTCGACACGCTCGCCGTGCGCGCGGGCACGCTGCGCAGCAGCGACTTCAACGAGCACTCGGAAGCGCTGTTCCTCACGTCGAGCTTCTGCTTCACGAGCGCGGCCGAGGCAGCCGAGCGCTTCGCGAATTCGGAAGACTATTTCACCTATTCGCGCTTCACGAACCCGACCGTCACCATGTTCCAGGATCGTCTCGCCGCGCTCGAAGGCGGCGAGGCCTGCATCGCGACGGCGTCGGGCATGGCCGCGATCATGTCGGTCGTGATGTCCGCGCTGCAGGCGGGCGATCACCTCGTCAGCTCGCGCAGCCTGTTCGGCTCGACGCTCGGGATGTTCTCGCAGATCTTCAGCAAGTTCGGCATCACGACGACCTTCGTCGATCCGACCGACCTGAATGCATGGCAGGAAGCGGTGCGGCCCGAGACGAAGATGTTCTTCCTCGAAACGCCGTCGAACCCGCTGACCGAACTCGCCGACATCGAGGCGATCGGCAAGATCGCGAAGGCCGCGAACGCGCTGTTCGTCGTCGACAACTGTTTCTGCAGCCCGGTGCTGCAGCAGCCGCTGAAGCTCGGCGCGGACGTCGTGATGCACTCGGCGACGAAGTTCCTCGACGGCCAGGGCCGCGTGCTCGGCGGCGCGCTGGTCGGCTCGAAGGAATTCATCATGGGCAAGGTGTTCCCGTTCGTGCGCAGCGCGGGCCCGACGCTGTCGGCGTTCAACGCGTGGGTGCTGCTGAAGGGGATGGAGACGCTGTCGCTGCGCGTCGAGAAGCAGTCGGCGAACGCGCTGGAAATCGCGCGCTGGCTCGATTCGCATCCTGCGGTCAAGCGCGTGTTCTATCCGGGGCTCGAATCGCATCCGCAGCACGAACTCGCGAAGCGTCAGCAGAAGGCCGGCGGCGCGATCGTATCGTTCGAGCTGAAGGGCGACACGCCGGAGCAGCAGCGCGCGAACGCGTGGCGCGTGATCGACAGCACGAAGCTGGTCTCGATCACCGGCAACCTCGGCGACACGCGCACGACGATCACGCATCCGGCGACGACGACGCACGCGCGCATCACGCCCGAAGCGCGTGCGGCCGCGGGGATCACCGAAGGGCTGATCCGCCTCGCGGTCGGCCTGGAAAACGCGGGCGACCTGCGCAACGATCTCGCGCGCGGCCTCGAGGGCTGAGCGCGGCGGCACTGATTTCAGGGCCGGCATGACGACGGGTCGCTCAGACAGGGCGGCCCGTTTTCTTTTCAGTCGGCGACGAACGCGTGTTGCGTTGCCGGAATCAGCCGGCCCGCGCGTCGCGCATCGCGTCCATCATCCAGCGCAAGGTTTCGTCGAGCGGCGTCACGGGCAGCTCGCCCACCGCGCGCCGCAGCTTGTCGCGCGACCCGCTCAGGCTTTTTACTTCGTTATGCCGAACGAAGCGCGGATCGATCGTCACGTCGATCACGTAACCGGCGATTCGCGACAGCATCGCCAGCACTTCCTTCAGCGAATACGCGCGCTCCGAGCAGATGTTGAACGTCTCGCCGGCCGGCGCGGCTTCGAGCAGCTTCAGATAGGCGGCCGTCACGTCGCGCACGTCGGAGAAATCGCGGCTCACGTCGAGATTGCCGAGCGAGATGCGCGGCGCGTTGCGCGCATAGTGCGACACCAGCTTCGGCAGCAGATAGGCATCGTCCTGGCCGACGCCCGTGTAATTGAACGGCCGCGCGATCACGATCGGCAGGCGGTCGGCCCACAGCTTCGCCGCGTATTCCATCGCGAGCTTGCTGACCGCGTAGTCGTTCGCGGGCGCGGGCGCGACGCTTTCGTCGAGCACGCCGGCCGTCGAATTGCCGTAGATGTTCGCGCTGCTGGCGAGCAGCACCGCCGACGGGCGGCGGTCGAGGCCCGCGAGCGCGGCCAGCAGGTTGCGCGTGCCGACGATGTTGACCGCGTAGGTCTGCGACGGCTCGTCCTGCGCGACGTGCGCGCGCGCGGCGAGATGCACGACCGCATCGGGCCGCGCATCGGCGAGCGCCGCACGGGTCGCGTCCGCATCGAGCAGGTCGACCGGCAGCAGCGTGCAGTGGGCGAGCGCCGGATCGTCGGGCCGCGCCGCGCCGGGTGCCACGGTGCCCCACACGTCGTAGCCGGCCGCAGCGAGCCGCTGCGCCATGTAGCGGCCGGTGAAGCCCGCCAGGCCCGTGACGAACGCCCGGCGCGACGGGCGCCTGGCTTCAGTACGTGTCATGGTGCCGGTTCCGCGTCAGGTCCGCTTCGACCATCATCTGGCAGAGCTGTTCGAGCGTCGTCTCCGGCGCCCAGCCCAGCTTGGCTTTGGCTTTGTCGGCAGAGCCGATCAGCAGGTCGACTTCGGCAGGGCGGTAGAACTTCGGATTCACTTCGACGAGCACGTTGCCGTTCGACGCGTCGAGGCCGCGTTCCTGCTCGCCCTTGCCGGTCCATTCGATCTGGTAGCCGGCGGCCGCGAACGCCATCTGCACGAAGTCGCGCACGGTCTCGGTGCGGTTGGTCGCGAGCACGTAGGTGTCGGGCTCGTCGGCCTGCAGCATCCGCCACATCCCTTCGACGTATTCGAGCGCGAAGCCCCAGTCGCGCTTCGCGTCGAGGTTGCCGAGCTCGAGCCGGGTCGCCTTGCCGAGCTTGATCTTCGCGACGGTGTCGGTGATCTTGCGCGTGACGAACTCGCGGCCGCGCAGCGGCGATTCGTGGTTGAACAGGATGCCGCTGCAGCCGAACAGGCCGTAGGACTCGCGGTAGTTCACGGTCATCCAGTGCGCGTACAGCTTCGCGACGCCGTACGGGCTGCGCGGGTAGAACGCGGTCGTCTCCGTCTGCGGGATCGCCTGCACCTTGCCGAACATCTCGGACGTCGACGCCTGATAGAAGCGCGTCTTCGGGCTCACCACGCGGATCGCCTCGAGCAGGTTCAGCGGGCCGACGCCCGTGACCTCGGCGGTCGTCGCCGGCTGGTCGAACGACACGCCGACGAAGCTCTGCGCGGCCAGGTTGTACAGCTCGTCGGGCTGCGTGCGTTCGAGCAGCCGCAGGCTGGAGCCGGCATCCGTCAGGTCGTGCTCGACGAGCGACAGGTTCGGGTGCGTGTCGACGCCGAGCTCGGCGATGCGCCAGAAGTTGACCGAGCTGGTGCGGCGGTAGGTGCCCGTGACTTCGTAGCCCTTGTCGAGCAGCAGCTTGGTCAGGTAGGCGCCGTCCTGCCCGGTGATCCCCGTGATGATGGCCTTCTTGCGAGTTTGGCTCATGGCAATGTCCTGGTCGAAACGATGGATTGAGAAAGTCAGGCGGTCGTGCGCGCGGCGGCGGGTACCGTGCTGTGCGCGGGGCCGCGGGTCAGGCGCCGCTCGAAGCCGTACCAGCTCACGGTGGCGTATACGAGCGTGATGGCCAGCGCGAGCGCGGCCGTGACGAAGCGGTTCAGGTGCAGCGGCCACAGCGCGTACAGCACGCTCAGGTGAATCAGGTAGACGGTGTAGCTGACGGTGCCGACGTACACGAGCAGCGGGTTCGTCAGCACGCGCTGCACGGGGCCGCGTCCGCGCAGTGCGATCACGACGATCGACGTGCACAGCAGCAGCGAGATGCTGTAGAGCGCGGCGTTCGACAGCGGCGTGTTCGCGGCGCGGAAACGCGGGAACGACAGGTGCAGCCAGCCGAGGATCGCGAGCGACACGAGCGCGCCGACGATCGCGAGCGGATAGAACGGCTCCAGCGCGCGCCGGTCGCGGCGCAGCACGATCGCGAGCAGCGCGCCCGCGGCGAGCAGGTCCATCCGGAACGGCGTCAGGTAGTAGATCGGCCAGAACGAATCGAACCACGGCGTCGCGATCGCGCGCAGCACGGGCGCCGCGACGATCAGCGCGGCGGCGATCCACAGCAGCGCGCGCTCCGAACACCACAGCACGACGAACGGCCAGAAGATGTAGAACTGCTCCTCGACGGCGAGCGACCACAGCACGTTCAGGCTGTCGTGGCCGATGCTGCCGAGCGACAGCCCGATGTTGGTCGAGAAGAACGCGAACCACGGCCAGTGCGGCAGCCAGCTCGCGCCGAACAGCAGCGTCGACACGACCAGCAGCAGCACGTACGGCGGCAGGATCCGGCGCACTCGGCGCGCGTAGAAGTGGCTGAAGTACGACTGTCCGCGCGCCTTGCGCTCGAGCAGGATGCCGGTGATCAGCAGGCCGCTCAGCACGAAGAACAGGTCGACGCCCATCCACAGCGGCGCCTTCAGCGCGTGTTGCAGGAACACGGCGCCGACGGCGATCGCGCGCAGCCCGTCGAGCTGCACGATGCGGCCGTGTTGCGGCGGGGCGAGGTCGGCGGTGCGCGAGATGCCCGTCATCGCGCGACTCCTTCACGACGCGCGGCCGATGCCGACGCGCGCCGCGTATTCGATGCGTGAACGTAATGCATGCGTTTAAAGGAAATATTGATTCGAAATCGATTCTAGGGAAAAGAAATCGGCAAAAAAACGCATGTCATTTATTCGGCTGAAAACATTCAAATGCCGGTCGTTTCAATCACGAGATGAAAGATTTGCAGGCCAGGTAGCCCGTCGGACGGGCCGGAGCGGAATTTTCTACGGATCGCCGCGTGAAAGGCGGTCGTTATTTCCGCTTCGCCGGGGCTATTCCGGACGATTCCGGTTCAATATTTCAGGCGGAAACATCCCCAAATATTTCCAAATTTCTTGTGATTATTTTTGCTTGTAACCTGCATCGCGACGTTTGAAACCTATTTAGCGACAGGTCATCCAGGCACGCAGCACGCCGCGGGCGCCGGTCGCTTTTGCATCGAGTCTGGAGAGCGCATTGCGACGTCTGATTCTGGTTGGCATGACGGTATGCGCGGCGCTGTCCGCGAGCGCCGCACCGGCTGAAACCGTGTTGCCCGCGACCACGTCGTGGATCGGCAACACGTTCGGCTATGGCGACGGCAGCTGGACGCAGATCGACATTCGCGCGATCGCGGTGACGCCCGACGGCAAGGTGTATACGAACGCGCCGTGGGACGAGAGCGGCGCCGAGGCGAGCGTCTACCAGGACGGGAAGATGCTCGGCTTCGCGGGCGGCACGCATGGCTGGGGCAATCTCGGCGGCAACGCGGTCGCTGTGAACGGCAAGTATGCGTACGTCGCGATCGGCGTCGGCAACGAGCGCGGCCATCTGCAGTCGCCCGGCATCTGGCCGGACAAGGGCAAGCAGTGGTACGGCATTTCGCGGCGCACGATCGGCGACATGAAGCAGCCCGCGCCGTTCCGCGCGGCGCCGCAGGTCGCGCCCGGCGGGCGCGCCGATGCCGGCCGTGCGCGAATGGCCGCGAGCTTCATGGTGATGAACGAGGTGGCGGCGCCGGCGCGGTCGGAGGTCGGTGAGCTGAAGGCGGAAGTGGGCGGCCTCGCGGCCGACGACAAGACGTTGTTCGCGACGAATCCTTCGCATGACGAAGTCGACGTGTATGACGCCGAAACGATGCAGAAGAAGGGCACGTGGAGTGCGCATGAGCCGGGCCGCATCGCGCTCGCCGGCGACGGCACGCTGTGGCTGCTCACCGATACGCTCAATCGGCCCGCGCACCTCGTGCACGTGCGCGCGGACGGCCGCAAGCTCGACGACGCGCCCGCGCTGCCCGAGGGGACCGATGCGGTGGACGTGGCGGTCGACGCGAAAGGGCGCGTGCTGGTCGCGGACAACGGCCCGCGCCAGCAGGTGCTGATTTTCTCGAAAGGCGGCAACGGCTATGCGCCGTCCGGCACGCTCGGCGAGCGCGGCGGGATCTTCGCGGGCCCGGTGCCGGGCCGCCCCGGGCCGCAACGTTTCAACGGGCTGACGGGCGTGGGCGTCGATCGCGCGGGCAACGTGTACGTGTCGATGAACGGCATCGGGCCGCGCCACGACACGATCGGCGCGGGGCTCGGCGCGGTGCTCGAGAGCTACACGCCGGACGGCAAGCTGCGCTGGCAGGTGCAGGGGCTGCTGTTCGTCGACGGCGCGTGGCTCGATCCCGCACGGCCGAGCAGCGTATACACGGGCAACAAGCGCTTCGAGCTCGACCTGTCGAAGCCGCCCGGCCAGGACTGGAAATACGCCGGCTTCCTGTCGAACCGCTTCAAGTATCCGGACGATCCCGTGTTCCACACGGACCAGTACCCCGGCATGCCGTTCGCGCGGCGCGTCGACGGCCGCACGTTCCTGTACCTGACCGACATGTACGCCGATCACCTGAAGATCTACCGCTTCGACGCGAAGCGCGACGGCGAGGTCGCGATTCCGTCGGGCCTGATCGCGGGCCGTGCGCGGCCGGTCGACAAGGTGCCGAACAAGCCGCCGGGCGGCGACTGGATCTGGCGCGACGCGAACGGCAACGGCCGGCTCGACGAGGACGAGTTCACGACCAACACGACCGGCAAGGCGAAGGCGGGCGGCTGGGGCTGGTGGGTCGACACGAAGGGCGACATCTGGCGCACGAGCGACGTGCGCGGGATTCATCGCTTCGGCTACGGCGGCGTCGACAAGGCCGGCAACCCGATCTATTCGTACGACAAGGTCACGACCTATCCGATGCCGCAGCCGTTCACGCAGCTGCGCCGCGCGATCTACGAGCCGCAGACGGACACGCTGTACGTGACGGGCTACACGGCCGACGCGCCGCCGCAGCCCGGCATCAACAAGGAAGTCGGCCGCGTGCTGGTGCGCTTCGACAAGTGGTCGAGCGGCTCGCCGGTGGTGCGCTATACGGTCGCGCTGCCGTGGCAGCTCGACGCGAAGCCGATCCTCGACCTGATCGGCATCACGGTCGAGGGCCGCTACATCTTCACGGTGGAACCGGTCGGGAAGATCCACGTGTACGACAAGGAAACCGGCAAGGAGGTCGGCGTGATGAGCCCGGGCGCCGAGGTCGGCAAGGCGTCGGGTTGGGTCGACGTGCCGTTCGGCATCAGCGCGTTCCGGCGCGAGAACGGCGAATACCTGGTGTTCGTCGAGGAAGACGCGCGCGGCAAGGTGCTGATGTATCGCTGGAAACCGTGACGGGCGGCGCACCGTCGTTGCAGTCGCCGTCACACAAGGCAGAGGCATGGACAAAGGCATACTCAAGAACGTTTCGATCAACTTCATCGGGCTGATCCTGCCGACCTTCGTGTCGCTGGTGACGGTGCCCGCGTATATCCACACGCTGGGCGTCGAGCGCTACGGCGTCGTCAGCCTCGTGTGGACGCTGATCGGTTATTTCGGGATCCTCGATCTCGGGATGAGCATGGCCGCGCAGAACCACATCTCCAAGGCGCTCGCGAGCGGCGACGCCGACGAAAGCGCGCGCGTGTTCTGGAGCGCGTTCTGGCTGAATCTCGGCACCGGCGTCGTCGGCGGGCTGCTGATCTATTTCGGCGCGTTCATCTACACCGAGTACTTCACGAAGGTGTCGGCGGCGATGCAGCACGAGGTGTATCTCGCGCTGCCGTGGCTCGCGCTCGCGATTCCGCTCGCGAACGTGTCGTGGGTGTTCGCCGGCGCGATCAACGGCGCCGAACGGTTCGGCGTGTTCAACACGAACCAGACGATCGGCACGTTCCTGTTCCAGCTGCTGCCGCTCGGCGCCGCGTGGTGGATCGCGCCGAACCTGCAGACGGTGCTCGCCGCCGCGGTCGTCGCGCGGCTGATCGCGGCGGTGATGCTCGGTCACGCGAGCATCAAGGTGCTCGGGATCCGGCGCATCGACCCGCCGCAGTGGGGCACCGCGAAAGGGCTGTTCAACTTCGGCGGCTGGATGCTGATCGCGAGCATGGCGAGCATGGTCGCCGACACGCTCGATCGCGTGATGCTCGGCGCCGGCATGGGCGCGAAGTTCGTCACCTACTACACGGTACCGCAGAACCTCGTCACGCGGCTGAACATGCTGCCGAACGCGCTGGTGCGCACGCTGTTCCCGCGCCTGTCGGCGGTCGGCCGCGATCACGCGGACACGCTCGCGCGCCAGTCGCTCGAATTCCTGAACGGCGTGTTCACGCCGGTCGGCATCGTCGCGATCTTCGCGCTCGCGCCGTTCCTCACGCTGTGGGTCGGCGCCGATCTCGCCGCGCATTCCGCGCCGGTCGGGCGCGTGCTGGTGATCAGCGTGTGGCTCGTCGGCCAGGCGAGCGTCACGCGGATCCTGATCCAGTCGCAGGTCAACCCGGCGCGCGCCGCGTTCGCCGGGCTCATCGAGATGCCGTTCTTCGTCGGCGGCCTGTGGTTCGGTATTCATCACTTCGGGCTGATCGGCGCGGCGGTGGTCGTCGCGACCCGCGCGCTGGTCGACTACGGCGTGCTGCTTTACCTGTCGGCGATCCGGATGCGCGCGATCGTGCTCGACATGCTCGCGCATCTCGCCTTCCTGCTCGCGAGCCTGTTTCTCGCGCAAGCGTGGTCGGGGCTCGGCGAGTCGATCGGCCTCTGCGCGGTCGTGCTGGCGCTGAACCTGGCGTGGTCGTTCACGATGACGCCGGCCTTGCGCGCGCTGGTGCGTGACTTGTTCGTCCGTCTCAATGCGAGGAAAACCGTATGAATCGCGATCTGGCGGAACACGCCATCCTGAACCTCGCCACGGCCGATGCCGCCGCGGCCGAAGCCGGCGACGCCGCCACGCTGCGCCGGGCCAAACCGGCCGGGCAGGCGAGCGCACGCGATGCGTCGCGGCCGCTGCGCGTGGCGATCGTCCACGACTGGCTCGTCACGTACGCCGGCGCCGAGCGCGTGCTCGAACAGATCGTCGCGTGCTTTCCCGACGCGGACCTGTTCAGCCTCGTCGATTTTCTCGACGACCGCGCGTTCGTGCGCGGCAAGCCGGTGACGACCTCGTTCATCCAGAAGCTGCCGTTCGCACGCACCAAGTACCGCAGCTACCTGCCGCTGATGCCGCTCGCGATCGAGCAGCTCGACGTGTCGGACTACGACCTCGTGATCTCCAGCAGCCACGCGGTCGCGAAGGGCGTGCTGACCGGGCCGGACCAGATGCACATCAGCTACGTGCATTCGCCGATCCGCTACGCGTGGGACCTGCAGCACCAGTATCTGGAACAGTCGAACCTCACGCACGGGCCGAAGTCGCTGCTCGCGCGGATGATCCTGCATTACATCCGCAACTGGGACACGCGCACCGCGAACGCGGTCGACGGTTTCGTCGCGAACTCCGCGTTCATCGCGCGCCGCATCCGCAAGGTGTATCACCGCGACGCGGCGGTGATCTTCCCGCCGGTCGACGTGGACGGCTTCTCGCTGAACGAGGTGAAGGACGATTTCTACCTGACCGCGTCGCGGATGGTGCCGTACAAGAAGATCGACCTGATCGTCGAAGCGTTCTCGCGCACGCCGGAGCGCAAGCTCGTCGTGATCGGCGACGGCCCGGAGATGCAGAAGATCCGCGCGAAGGCCGGCCCGAACGTCGAGATCATGGGCTACCAGCCGTTCGCGGTGCTGCACGACCGGATGCGGCGCGCGAAGGCGTTCGTGTTCGCGGCCGAGGAGGATTTCGGGATTTCGGTGGTCGAGGCGCAGGCGTGCGGCACGCCCGTGATCGCGTACGGCAAGGGCGGCGCGCTCGAGACCGTGCTCGAGCCGCGCTCGCACGCGCAGCCGACCGGGCTGTTCTTCGACGAACAGACGCCGCATGCGATCGTCGCGGCGGTCGACGATTTCGAGCGCGCGCCGCAGCGCTTCACGGCGCACGCGTGCCGCGCGAATGCGGAGCGCTTTTCCGCCGACACGTTCCGGCGGCGCTTTCTCGATTATGTGGAGACGGCGCTGCCCGGCTCGACCGCGCAGCGCGGCACGGCCGTCGCGCCGATGCCGGCCGCGCGCGGCCCGGCGACGCTCGTGCTGGACCAGAGCGGCGTGCTCGGCGGTGCGGAGCTGTCGCTGCTGGAGATCATGAAGCACATGCGCGCGAACGCCGATGTGCTGCTGTTCGACGACGGCCCGTTCCGCGCGGCGCTCGACGAGATCGGCGCGCGCGTCGACGTGCTCGACCAGGGCGCGCTCGCCGGGGTGCGCAAGCAGGGCGGCGTGTCGGCCGGCGCGTTGAAGCAGCTGTTCGCGCTCGTGCGCGACGTCGCGCGGCGCGCTCGCCGCGCCGAGGTGATCTATGCGAACACGCAGCGCGCGATGGTGGTCGCCGCGCTGGCCGGGCGGCTCGCGCGCAAGCCGGTGGTCTGGCACCTGCGCGACATCGTCAGCGGCGACCATTTCGGCAGCAAGCAGCTGATGGCGATCAAGTACTGCGCGCGGCTCGGCGTCACGCGCGTGATCGCGAACTCCGACGCGTCCGCGCAGGCATTTCGTGCGCTGACGGGCTTCACGCCGCAGCACGTCGACGTCGTGTTCAACGGCATTTCGGCCGACCCGTTCGACGCGCTGGACGATGCGAGCCAGGCCGCGCTGCGCGCGCGCTTCGGGCTGCCCGAGCACGCATGGCTGGTCGGCTCGTTCAGCCGTCTCGCGCACTGGAAGGGGCAGCACCTGCTGCTGGAGGCCGCGGCTCGCCATCCCGGCATGCACGTGGTGCTGGTCGGCGCGCCGCTGTTCGGCGAGGACGAATACGCGGCGCAGCTGCACGAGATCGTCGCGCGTCACGGGATGGACGACCGAGTCCATTTCCTCGGCTTCCAGCGCGACGTGGCCGCGTGCATGAAGGCGGTCGACGTGGTCGCGCATACGTCGATCACGCCGGAGCCGTTCGGGCGCGTGATCGTCGAGGGCATGCTCGCGCGGCGGCCGGTGGTCGCGGCTCGCGCGGGCGGGGTCGTCGAGATCATCGAGGACGGCGAAAACGGGCTGCTCTGCGAGCCGGGCAACGCGGCCGCGCTGGCCGACGCGCTGGGCAGGCTGCAGCGCGACGCCGCGCTGCGCGAGCGGCTCGTCGTGAGCGGGCGGGCGACCGCGGTGCGCCGGTTCGGCACCGAAACCTATGTAGCGCGGGTCGAGAAGATCCTCGCGGATACGGCGAAGGCTGCGAAGGCGAAGAAGCGGTAGGTGATTGGCGGCGGCATGTGAAGCGTGTCGTCGTGAACCGGCAGAACCCGGCCCCCATGCGGCGTTGCGCTGCATGGGGGCTTTGCGCTTTGGGCGCGGCCGAGCGCTGTCGCGCACCGGGCACGCCGCACGTGACGAATCCGTAATCTGCGCAAAGCCGAGCGATTGCGTGAGCGTGAGCGGCGGAATGCGGGGCCGGCCCGGGTCGCGGGATGCGGGCTGCAACGACGATGCGCTCGGGCGGCGGAGCGATGCGTTGCAGCGGGCGTGAATCCGGCCGCCGTCCGGTTCGGAATCGCTGCGCGGGACGCCAGGAGCGGCGCCGTGCGGTCCTGCCGCGGATCGCGTGAGGGGTCGGGCGACGCGACCGCCATGCAGCCGCCCAGGCGGCGCATGACGCCGCGGCTTGTGTACTTCGGTACGTCGTGCCCGCCGCGCCCCGACGCGCAAATGCATCCTCGCGCCGTCCTGCCCGTAAAAAAGCCCCCGCCCAGCATGACGCAGGGCGGGGGCCGCGAGCGCGCGAACGGCGCCGTTCAGGCGGCCCGTTCGGGGGCCGGTGCGACGACGCGAGCGGTGCGGGTCGGCTTCAGGCTGGCCGCCCACATCATCGCCGGGCGTTCGAACAGCCGGTAGAACACGTAGGCGACCGGAATCGCGGCGGCCATGAACGCGATCGACGGCCAGATCGACAGTTGCAGTTCGGAGTGGAACAGCACCGAGCCGAGGCAGACGAACAGCGGCAGATGGATCAGGTACAGCGAGTAGCTGAAGTCGCCGAACCAGCCGAGCACGCGCAGCAGCGGCGTCGGGCGCGGCGGGCAGGCGAGCGCGCGGTACAGGAAGCACGCGAAGCCGGCCGCCCACAGCTGGAACGCGCCGTACTGGCCGAAATGGAACGCGCCGCAGCCTGCGGCCAGCAGCACGGCCGCCGCGAGGTACCACGCGCGCGACGGCACGGCGGCCGTGCCGCGCACCGGCTGCGCGCGCACGTCGGCGATCCACGCGCCGACGGTCCAGGACAGCCAGTACGACGTGAAGAACTGCAGGTCGTGCCGTTCGAGCAGCCACGCCGACGCGACGTTGACGAGCGCGACGGCCGCCACGATCGCCGGCATGCCGATGCGCCGGCGCAGCGCGAACAGCAGCGGGTAGATCGCGTAGAACTGCACTTCGAGCGACAGCGTCCACAGCGCGCCGTTCGACCCGTACGTGTAGCCGGCGACGCCTTGCAGCGAGAACAGGTTCACGAGGAACGCGGTGATGCCGACGTCGCGGATCTTGTGGCTGACCGGCGCGATCTGCAGGCTGACCGCGTCCATCGCGAGCGTGAACAGCAGCGCGGCGAGCAGCACCGGGTAGATGCGCGCGAAGCGGCGCGCCCAGAAGTTCGGCGCGTCGAGCCGGTACGCGGGGTTGGCCGCGAGCTTGAGCGCTGCATTGCGGTGGATGCAGTAGCCGCTGATCACGAAGAAGATCGGCACGCCGGCGGAGCCCCATGCGAACGGGAAGGTCAGGTAGCCGGCGATCGCGCTCGGGTTCAGCGCATGACCGTAAGCGTGATGGAAGCTCTGCATGCCGACCCAGACGACCTGGCGGCAGTGGAAATAGGCGACGAGCAGCGCCGCGAACCCGCGCATCGCGTCGATCACGTGTTCCTTGTGGTCGGCGACGGGCGGCGCAGTCAAAGACGATCCGCTGAAAGCTTGCATGCGATTCGATTCCTTGCGACGGATGAAGGGGATGGTCCAATCGTAATGCGCAAGAATTCGCTCGAATGAATAAAAAAATCGCGCCGGGAAATAGTGGTATTTCAGATGGTGGTGTTATTCCGGTCTGAAAGCGGTTTCGCCGCCGCCACAATTATTTGCCGATTTTTTTCTGATAGTTTGAAGCTCCAGTTGATTGATGCAAGGAGCGGCAAGATGGACATGCATTGGATCGCGAGCGCGGCAGTACTGCTGGTCATGGCCGTGCTGTCGGCGTACCGCGAGGCGCTGAAGAACGAGCCGATTCGCCCGGGGCTCGAGCGGGGCGGCGTCCCGTATATCGAGGAATTCGAATCGTAAGAATTTGTATCCGGAAAATCGGTAATTTGTTTCTGTATCGGCGCCGGGTTCGGCAATATCGACCGGATTTGCAGATTATCTCTTTTCCGGAAACATGGGCAATCGGTTCATATCGAAAATGAGCGGAGTGGAATTGGCCGTGCCGCCGGTTCTCGATATGCCGTTCGGAAAACAATCGCGCCGGGTCGTCCAGCGACGCGGCGCAGTCAACGCAATCAGGATGCGAACATGTTGAAAGTCACCAAGGCCGTGTTCCCCGTCGCCGGTCTCGGCACGCGGTTCCTCCCGGCAACGAAGGCGAGCCCGAAGGAAATGCTGCCCGTCGTCGACAAGCCGCTGATCCAGTACGCGGTCGAGGAAGCGATCAACGCCGGTATCACCGAGATGATCTTCGTGACCGGGCGCAGCAAGCGCGCGATCGAGGATCACTTCGACAAGTCGTACGAGATCGAGGCCGAGCTCGAGGCGCGCGGCAAGGAAAAGCTGCTCGAACTCGTGCGCGGCATCAAGCCGAGCCACGTGAACTGCTTCTACGTGCGCCAGCCGGAAGCGCTCGGCCTCGGCCATGCGGTGCTGTGCGCGGAGAAGCTCGTGCACGGCGAGCCGTTCGCGGTGATTCTCGCCGACGACCTGCTGCATGGCGAACAGCCGGTGCTCAAGCAACTCGTCGACGTGTTCGACCACTATCACAGCTCGGTGATCGGGGTCGAGACGATTCCGCGCGAGGACAGCCGCTCGTACGGCGTCATCGAAGGCCGCGAGTGGGAAGAGGACATCATCAAGCTGTCGGGCATCATCGAGAAGCCGGCGCCGGAAGACGCGCCGTCGAACCTCGGCGTGGTCGGCCGCTACGTGTTCATGCCGACGATCTTCGATCACCTGCGCAAGCTCAAGCCGGGCGCGGGCGGCGAACTGCAGCTCACCGACGCCGTCCAGTCGCTGCTCGCGAACGAACAGGTGCTCGCGTATCGCTACTACGGCACGCGTTTCGATTGCGGCAGCAAGATCGGCTACCTCAAGGCGACCGTCGAACTCGCGCTCCAGCATCCGGAAGTGAGCCGCGAATTCGAGGCATACCTGCGTACCTGCCTGCCCGCGCTGGCTGCTGTCGCATAAGCAGCCGCGCTGCTCCGCTGTTTCAGGTGGTGGTTGTTCCGTTGGCCCCGGCTGCCTTGTGCGCCGGGGCTTTTTTGCGTGCATTCGCCGCGCAGGCGTGGGGCGGCGGGTGATCGGCGGTGCTGAATCCGGGCGGCGTCGAACGGGTGCGTGCGCGACGATTCAGGTGTGCCGCCGGACGGCGATGCCGGTTCGCGTGCACGTTGCGCGGTGCGTCGGATCCCGGACACCGTGGCGATGAAACCGGTGTCGACGCACCGGTTGCTTGCGGCCTGACGAGCGGCGGTCGGGCGATTCGATAGCCGTCGGCGTGCCGGGTGAGCGCGTCGATTTGCAATGGCGTTCGATCGCGCATCCCCGTGCCGCGGGGAATCGTCTGTCCGCCGATGTCACGCGCGTCTCGAACCGATGGGCGAACCGGGCCGATGGCCACACCGTTTCGGTGCGCGGCATCGCCCGCCCCCGACGCAGATGTTCTGGTTGCGTCGCGTCCGTCGCGGTGCTCCGCTCAGCGCGGCGACGTGCCCGGCCGTGCGACGAAGTACCGGGCCAGCATCGCGGCGATCGGCTTCTTGAAGTCGAGCAGGCGCTTTTCCAGATAGCGCCACGACAGATGCGCGAGCAGCACGGCGAGCGCGAACTGCAGCAGTTCCGGCAGCACGTCCCGGGCGATTGCGGGCATCGGCACGCGCGCGAACAGCGTCGGCATCTCGCCGAGACGTGCCGGAATCAGGTTGTGGAACAGGTAGAAGCCGTAGCTGATCGTGCCGAGATAGACGAGCGGCGCCCAGTCGAGCAGTGCGACGGCCGGGTGGTCGGGTTCGGTGACGATCCACAGCATCAGCGCGCCGAGCGATGCGGACAGGCCGAGATCCGTGAGCCCCGTGACGACGTCCGGTAGCGTCGTGAGCGCGGGCAGCGCGAGGAAGAACGCGACGCCGGCGGCGCCGAGCCAGCCGGGCGGAATGCGGCGGACGACGTCCTGGCCGCGATCGGCGAGCGCCATTGCGCCGACGCCGCCCAGCGCGATCAGCGCGAAATTCCACGGGGAAAACGCGTAGATCAGCACCGGCGATGCGTCGAGCGCGTAGAGCGCGAGATGCGCGAGCGCGCACAGCGCGACGGCCGCGACGCCGAGCGCGACGTGGCGCGCGGCCGGCACCGCGAGCAGCGTGAGCGGCGCGATCAAATAGAACTGCTGCTCGACCGCGAGGCTCCAGAAGTGCGACGTGGAGCCCGGCCAGCCGTCCTTGACGACGCCGATCCAGTAGTTCGACAGGAACGTGGCGTGCCACGCGAGCCCGAGATTGACGCCGCGCTGGTAGAACAGCGCGTGCGCGATCGCGAGCGCGGCGAGCAGCAGGTAGTAGACGGGAAAGATCCGCAGCGCGCGCTTCGCGAGGAACAGCGCCAGCGCATGGCGGCGCGTCATCGTGCCGCTCTCGATTGCCTGACGGTTGCGATGCAGTTCGCCGACGATCAGGAATCCGCTGATGAAGAAGAACGTCCACACACCGAGCTTGCCCACGTCGACAGCGAGGACGTGGCCCTTGTGGGACAGGAAAACGAGGATGACGGCGAGGGCTCGCAGGCCGTCGAGTCCTTTGACGTATCTGACTTCGCGCATGAAGGCATCCGGGGCACTGAGCGAGGTCAGTATAGGTGCGCAAATATCGAACGTAATTCGCGTTCGGACGCGTTTCGACGTATACGTGAAGGCGTTTTTCGTTGCTCGAGCGTCGGCGAAGTCGGTCGCGCGCAACAAAACCTGCGGGAAACCCCGCGAAAACGCATAAAAGTACTGCACGAAGCGTCACGGCGCTTGTAGAATCCGGCGTTGAAGCGCGCGCGTTGCACGCTTCGTGTATCCAACGACCACACCTGGTAGGAGAAACATGGCGACTTCCGCAAAAAAGGTGGCCAAGAAGGCTGCCGCACCGGCCACCAAGAAAGTGGCTGCCAAAAAGGCTGCGCCCGCGAAGAAAGTAGTGGCCAAGAAGGCTGTCGCGAAGGCAGCACCGGCCGCTCCGACGCCGCTGAAGGACAAGTTCACGAAGGCATCGCTCGCAACGCACATCGCTGAGCGTGCAGCTGTCGAAGTGAAGGCGGTCAAGGCAGTGCTCGTCGCGCTCGAGAACGTCGTGCTGGGCTCGGTCCACAAGAAGGGCGCAGGCGAATTCACGCTGCCGGGTCTGCTGAAGATCACGGCGCAAGTCGTGCCGGCGAAGAAGAAGCGCTTCGGCAAGGATCCGTTCACGGGCGAAGAGCGCTGGTTCCCGGCAAAGCCGGCCAGCGTGCGCGTGAAGGCACGTGCGCTGAAGAAGCTGAAGGACGCGGCTGCGTAATGCCGCGTAATGGTCGCCGATTGCAGGTCGGCGGCCGTTGCGATGTCCGACGATCCCCGTACGCGAAAGCGTACGGGGATTTTTATTGCGCCGCGCAAATCGCGCGGCCGCCTCGCATCGCACAGCGCGGATACGGCATGACGTGATGCGCATCCTGTGTCGCGGGCCGCTTGCGCCGATGGCCGGATCGTCGTGTTCGTGCCGGCGCGCGGTCTTGCAACGCTGCGCATTGCGCGTGTGTCGCGCGAGTCTCGCGTGATGAACGCAGCGATCGTTCCCGTCGGGATCGCCGACCAGGCGACTGCCGCGTGTGCGGCGATCGAGCGGCATCCCGACGCGAGGCCGCAGGCGATGCATCCGTTCGGATTCGGCTCGGCACGCGACGGCGGGCTGACACCGCGCAGCGACATCGACCTGCGGGTGACGGTCGCCGCGTTCGTGCGCTACGCGCGACGGATTGTCGAAGCGATGCTGTCGAAGTAGCGTCGCACGAGCGCCCGCTGCCCGCGATTGCGTCGCGGCGCGATGCAATCCGGTGGGCGCACGCGGTCGTGCGCGAACCGCACGCGCTGCACGTGCGTGCCGCATGTCCGCGCAAAGGGCGCGCAGCGTCCGTGACTTCGTCAGCCCGCCGTGCCGGCGTATGCGGCCTTCAGCGCGGCGACGTCGAACTTCGTCATCTGCATCATGGCAGCGGCCACGCGCGCCGCCTTGACCTCGTCGCGGTCGGCCATCATCGGGATCAATGCGTCGGGCACGATTTGCCACGAGACGCCGAAGCGGTCACGCAGCCAGCCGCAGCCGTCGGCCGTGCCGCCGTTGTCGAGCAGCGCGCTCCAGTAGCGGTCGAGTTCCGCCTGGTCGGCGCAACTGATCATCAGCGAGATCGCATGGTTGAACGTCTCGGTGCGCGGGTGGCTCATCGCGATGAACGGCTGCCCGAACAGCTCGAACTCGACCATCCGGGTGCCGCTGGTGCCGGCGACCGCCGTGACGCGCACGACGCGCGAGTCCGGGAAAATGCCCGCATAGAAGGCCGCGGCTTCTTCGGCTTCCGTCGAGTACCAGAGGAACGGCGTGATCTTCTGAATCGTCATGGAGCGTCTCCTGTCGGGTGTGTCGGTGAGGAACGGGGCAATCTGCGTGCCGCCATCGATACGACGGACGAAGGCCGTCGAAATCGACACGTCGAAGCATAGTGCTTCGCGTCGCGGTAGCGAAATCGGCAGGGTGGACACACATGCGTTCGTTGCGACGCCGGATCCTCCAGGCGCGCGTCAGCAGGAACATGGGAGCGCGGTGGTAGCCAGTGCGGCATGCGCCTGACCGGCCGTATGCCGCGGTCCGACAATGCAGGGTATCCGCATGCCTGAGGACACGCTTCCGGCGCGCGACAGGCGGCCCAGGCGCCGCTCCCGGCCGGTCGCCGTACCCACGGTGCCGGCCACGGTCGCCGCTCGCCACAGCGGCGCCGGCAACGGACGAAAAAAAACCAGCCACGGCCGAAACCGGTGACTGGTTTTGCAGTTCGGCGGCACGGCGTCGGAGACGCCATGCACACCGGAAACGTACTTCTTAGAACTTGTGGCGAATGCCGAGTGCGACCAGTTCGGCCGAGCTCTTGCCTGCGAAGCCGTACGAAGCGATCGACGCTTGCGCGCTTTGCTGCACGCCGTCGACGAGCTGCGTGCCGCTCGCGTGCTGGTATGCGCCAACCAGGTAGATGTCCGTGCGCTTCGACAGCGAATAGTCCGCGCCGATGCCGACCTGGTGGTACTTCGCGCTCGTGTCGCCGGTTGCCTTCGTGTACGAGTAGCCGAGGCCCAGCAGCAGCGGCGGCGTGACCTGGTACGTCACGAACGCGCGGCCCGTGTTGTACTTTTCGGTCGAGCCGAAGCCCGAGAATGCGTCCGGCTTGTACTGTGCGTTGCTGTAGCCGAGACCGAACGTCACCGGGCCGAGTGCGTACTGGCCTGCGACTTGCGCGATCGCGATCGACTTCGCCGTTGCGTAACCCGAGTTGATCGGGCCGTCGAAGATCGCGTCGGACGTCGTCGAACCCCAGCCTGCGCGGCCGACAGCCGTCGTCGGCGACGGGTTGGCTGCGTAGAAGTAGCCTGCTGCAACGCCGACCGGGCCGTTGTTGTAGGCAGCTGCGACCGACCACGTCTGGCCCGAGCCCGTCTTGCCTGCAACGCCGCCGAGGGCGTACATGCCTTCGACCTGGAAGCCTGCCCAGACCGGCGACGTGTACTTGATTGCGTTGCTGACGCGCAGCGAGTTGTCGTTGTTGTCGACGTCGCCCGGCGTTGCCATCACGCTGCCGAAGTAGTTGTCAGCCGTGACTGCCTGGACCAGGTCGACCAGCGGGTCGTACTGGCGGCCGAGCGTCAGCGTACCGTACTGGGCGCTCTCGAGGCCGACGTATGCCTGACGACCGAACATGCGACCGCCCTGGTTCAGGTGGCCCGTGCCCGGATCAAAACCGTTTTCCAACTGGAAGATCGCCTTCAGGCCACCGCCGAGGTCTTCAGCACCTTTCAGGCCCCAACGGCTGCCTTGCAGGTTGCCCGACAGCATTTGCCACGAGTTGTTGGCTTGGCCGTCGTTGCCGTGGACCCATGCGATCGACGTATCGATCACGCCGTACAGCGTCACGCTCGACTGAGCGTGAGCAGCGCCAGCGGCGCCCAGCAGGGCGAGCGAGAGGGTCGAGAGTGCGAGTTTCTTCATCGTTGAGTATCTCCACGCAAATGATTCGTCATTCATTATTTGTTGCGGATTGGAGAATAGCTCAGTGCCATACCTGCAAGAAAGCTTAAAAAATAAAGTGTCTCGAAAAGGTAACAGCGAGAAAAAGTCTATATATATCAAGCACATCAAGGACTGTTCCTCTTTTTGAAATAGTTGACAATTGCTGCGCCGCGATTGTTGCAGCGGTTGGTGCGCTTGGCGGTGGAGGGGCGCGTTTGGCCGGTTGGCGCACGGAAATCGACGCGTGCAAACGTTTGCTGTTGCAGGCTGCGTCGCGCGCTGATGCAAAGAACGCATCAACGCGCGGCGGCCGGGTGGGTTGCGGAAGCGAAGGCAGTCGCGTAGGGCGACGATGCGGCGCGCGCGAAGCGCGGCCGCGCGGGAAAAAATACGCGGGGATTCAGTTGCCGCCTGAGCGATCGGCGGTGCGATCCGTCGGCGCGGCCGCAGCCGGGACGTTGCCGTTGCGGCGATGCGCATCGCCGCGCGCGGCCGCGAATTCCGCGCCGAGCAGCAGCACGGCCGCCGAGAAGTACAGCCACATCAGCAGGACCGCGAACGATCCGGCCGCGCCGAACGCACTGGCCGTGCCCGCGTGCGCGAGATACAGCGCGAACAGTTTCTTGCCGCCGGAGAACAGGATCGCGGACACGATCCCGCCGATCGTCGCGTCGTGCCATGCGACGCGCGCATCGGGCAGGAACTTCATCAGCGCGGCGAACGCGCCCGCGAGCACCGCGATGCCGACGAAGAACTGCAACAGGTTGGTGATCGCGACATACGGTGAATCGCCGAGCAGCCAGGTGCCGATGAACGTGATCGCGGTATCGAGCACGAGCGACACGATCAGCAGGAACGCGACGCCGAGCACGAGCCCGAACGAAATGAGCCGCACGCGCACGAGCCCGAGCATGCTCGACCAGCGGCTTTCCGTACTCGGCCAGATCACGGAGAGCGCGGTGTTCAGCGACGCGAACGTCGCCGACGCGCCGATCGCGAGCGCGGCGAACGAGATCAGCGTTGCGATGCCGCCGCGCTGGCCCGCGCGATGCGCGTTCTGCACGATCGTCTGGATGCTGGCCGCCGCATCGTCGCCGATCAACTGGTGGGCCTGCTCGAACACCTGGCCGCGTGCGGCATCGTCGCCGTAGAACCAGCCGGCCACGGCGATCACCATCACGAGCGTCGGCGCGAGCGAGAACGCCGAGAAGAACGCGATGCTCGCGGCCATCGCCGAGCAGCGGTCGGAGGAGAAGCGCCTGAACGCGTTGAGTGCCCAGTTGGCCTGTTGTTGCGCGAGGCGGGTCGCCTCGGACGTGATCTGTCGTTTCATGACGGTTCGGTTGTGCGTTGAACGCAGGACATCGGTGGATCGGCAAATCGGTATTGATCCGACGAATCGATCATAGTTGCCTGAACTGTCTATAATTCCTTTCAGTTTCACCCCACCCCACAAAAACGCCGAGACCATCATGCTACAAATGTCCCGGCGCCAGTTCCTGAAGGTGACGGCCACGTCGCTTGCCGGATCGAGTCTTGCCCTGCTGGGCTTTTCTCCAACGGAAGCGCTCGCCGAGGTCCGACAGTACAAGCTGGCGCGCACAGTCGAAACGCGCAACACCTGTCCTTATTGTTCAGTGGGTTGCGGCATCCTGATGTACAGCCTCGGTGACGGCGCGAAGAATGCGCAGCCGAGCATCATCCATATCGAAGGCGATCCCGACCATCCCGTCAATCGCGGCACGCTGTGCCCGAAGGGTGCGAGCCTGATCGATTTCATCCACAGCCCGAACCGCCTGACGCACCCCGAGTATCGGGCGCCCGGCTCGGACAAGTGGGAACCCATCTCTTGGAACGACGCGCTCGACCGGATCGCGAAGCTGATGAAGGCCGACCGCGACGCGAACTTCGTCGAGACGGCGGAAGACGGCGCGAAGGTCAACCGCTGGCTGACCACCGGCATGCTGGCTGCGTCGGCGGGCAGCAACGAAGTCGGTTATCTCACGCACAAGACTGTCCGCAGTCTGGGGATGCTCGCATTCGACAATCAGGCGCGTGTCTGACATGGCCCGACGGTGGCAGGTCTTGCCCCGACGTTTGGCCGTGGAGCGATGACGAACCATTGGGTCGACATCAAGAACGCGGACGTGATTCTCGTGATGGGCGGCAATGCAGCCGAGGCCCATCCGTGCGGTTTCAAGTGGGTGACGGAGGCGAAGGCGCACCGCAAGGCGCGGCTGATCGTCGTCGACCCGCGCTTCACGCGTACGGCCTCGGTGGCCGACTACTACGCGCCGATCCGCACCGGCACCGACATCGTCTTCCTGGGCGGTGTGATCAACTATCTGCTGACGAACGACAAGATCCAGCATGAGTACGTGAAGAACTACACGGACTTCTCGTTCATCGTGCGCGAGGATTTCGCGTTCAACGACGGCATCTATTCCGGCTACGACGCCGAGAAGCACGCGTATCCGGACAAATCGAGCTGGGACTACGAGCAGGGCGACGACGGCTTCGCGAAGGTCGACCCGACGCTGCAGCATCCGCGCTGCGTGTACAACTTGCTGAAGCAGCACTACGCGCGCTATACGCCGGACATGGTCCAGCAGACCTGCGGCACGCCGAAGGAGAAATTCCTGAAGGTGTGCGAGATGCTCGCGACGACGGCCGTGCCAGGCCGCGCCGGCACGATCCTGTACGCGCTCGGCTGGACCCACCATTCGGTCGGCGCGCAGATGATCCGCACCGGCGCGATGGTGCAGCTGCTGCTCGGCAACATCGGCATCGCCGGCGGCGGGATGAACGCGCTGCGCGGCCACTCGAACATCCAGGGCTTGACCGACCTCGGGCTGATGTCGAACCTGCTGCCGGGCTACATGACGCTGCCGATGCAGGCCGAGCAGGATTTCGACGCCTACATCAAGAAGCGCGTGCAGCTGCCGCTGCGGCCGAACCAGCTGAGCTACTGGAAGAACTACAAGGCGTTCCACGTCAGCTTCATGAAGTCGTGGTGGGGCGACGCCGCGACCGCCGAGAACAACTGGGCCTACGACTACCTGCCGAAGCTCGACAAGCAGTACGACCTGCTGCAGGCGATCGAACTGATGAATGCCGGCAAGATGAACGGCTACATCTGCCAGGGCTTCAACCCGCTCGCGGCGGCGCCGTCGAAGGTGAAGACGGCGGCCGGCCTCGCGAAGCTGAAGTGGCTCGTGATCATGGATCCGCTCGCGACCGAGACGTCCGAGTTCTGGAAGCATCACGGCGACTACAACGACGTCGATGCGTCGAAGATCCAGACCGAGGTGTTCCGGCTGCCGACCACGTGCTTCGCGGAGGAAAACGGCTCGCTCGTCAGTTCGAGCCGCGTGCTGCAATGGCACTGGAAGGGCGCGGAGCCGCCGGGCGAGGCGAAGAGCGACCTCGAGATCATGTCGGGGCTGTTCCTGCGCATGCGCAAGATGTACCAGGCGGACGGCGGCAAGTATCCGGACCCGATCGTGAACCTGACCTGGCCGTACGCGAACCCGGAAAGCCCGACGCCCGAAGAGCTCGCGATGGAGTTCAACGGCCGTGCGCTCGCCGACCTGCCCGACCCGAAGGATCCGGCCAAGACGCTCGTGAAGAAGGGCGAGCAGCTCGCCGCGTTCGCGCAGCTGAAGGACGACGGCACGACCGCGAGCGGCTGCTGGATCTTCTGCGGCGCCTGGACGCAGGCCGGCAACCAGATGGGGCGGCGCGACAACTCGGACCCGACCGGCATCGGCCAGACGCTGAACTGGGCGTGGGCCTGGCCGGCCAACCGGCGGATCCTGTACAACCGCGCATCGTGCGACGTCGCCGGCAAGCCGTTCGACCCGACCCGCAAGCTGATCGGCTGGAACGGCAGCGCGTGGAAGGGCCCCGACATTCCGGACTTCAAGGCGGACGAACCGCCCGAGAACGGGATGGGGCCGTTCATCATGAACCCGGAAGGCGTCGCGCGCTTCTTCGCCCGCGCGGGGATGAACGAAGGTCCGTTCCCCGAGCACTACGAGCCGTTCGAGACGCCGCTCGCGGCGAACCCGCTGCACCCTGACAACCCGCAGGCGCTGAACAACCCGGCTGCCCGCGTGTTCCCGGACGACCGCGCGTCGTTCGGCAAGGCATCGGAGTTCCCGCACGTCGCGACGACGTACCGGCTGACCGAGCATTTCCACTACTGGACCAAGCATGCGCGGCTGAACTCGATCATCCAGCCCGAGCAATTCGTCGAGATCGGCGAAGACCTCGCGAAGGAAGTCGGCGTCGCGCACGGCGATCGCGTGAAGGTGTCGTCCAAGCGCGGCTACATCGTCGCGGTCGCGCTCGTCACGAAGCGGATCAAGCCGCTGACGATCGAGGGCAAGAAGGTCCAGACGGTCGGCGTCCCGTTGCACTGGGGCTTCAAGGGTCTGACGAAGCCCGGCTATCTCGCCAATACCCTGACTCCGTCCGTAGGCGACGGCAACTCGTACACACCGGAATTCAAGTCGTTCCTGGTGAAGGTCGAAAAGGCGTAAGGGGGAAGAGATGGCATTGCAATCGCTGGATATCAAGCGCGTCTCGGCCACCACGACGCCGCCGCCCACGGCGCGCGAACCGGTGACCGGGAGCGTCGCGAAGCTGATCGACGTATCGAAGTGCATCGGCTGCAAGGCATGCCAGACGGCATGCATGGAGTGGAACGACCTGCGCGATGAGGTCGGCACCAACGTCGGCGTGTACGACAACCCGGCCGACCTGTCGGAGCACTCGTGGACGGTGATGCGCTTCGCCGAATACGAGAACCCGGCGGGCGACCTCGAGTGGCTGATCCGCAAGGACGGCTGCATGCACTGCGAGGATCCGGGCTGCCTGAAGGCGTGTCCGTCGCCGGGCGCGATCGTGCAGTACAACAACGGGATCGTCGATTTCCACGAGGAGAACTGCATCGGGTGCGGCTATTGCGTGACCGGCTGCCCGTTCAACGTGCCGCGGATCTCGAAGAAGGATCATCGCGCGTACAAGTGCACGCTCTGTTCCGACCGCGTCGCGGTCGGCCAGGAACCGGCCTGCGTGAAGACCTGCCCGACCGGCGCGATCGTGTTCGGCACCAAGGAGGACATGAAGCAGCACGCGGCCGAGCGGATCGAGGACCTGAAGGAGCGCGGCTTCGAGCATGCGGGGCTGTACGACCCGCAGGGCGTCGGCGGCACGCACGTGATGTACGTGCTGCATCATGCCGACAAACCGTCGCTGTACCACGGGCTGCCCGACAATCCGTCGATCAGCCCGATGGTGAAGCTGTGGAAGGGCATCGCGAAGCCGCTCGCGGTCGCCGGCCTCGCGCTGACCGCGCTGGCCGGGTTCTTCCACTACACGCGGGTCGGTCCGAACGAGGTCAGCGAGGAAGAGGAAGCCGCCGCCCGCGACGAGGCGCGACGCATCAAGGAGGACGCAAAATGAAGCACGACGACCCCAACCTGATCGTCCGCTACACGCCGAACGAGCGCACGAACCACTGGATCACCGCGATTACGTTCGTGCTGCTCGCGCTATCCGGGCTCGCGCTGTTCCATCCGTCGATGTTCTGGCTCACCGCGCTGTTCGGCGGCGGCCAGTGGACGCGGATCCTGCATCCGTTCGTCGGTCTCGTGATGTTCGTGTCGTTCGCGATTCTCGTGGTGCGCTTCTGGCATCACAACACGCTCGACGCGGACGACCGCCAATGGCTGAAGCAGATCGGCGACGTGCTGACCAACCAGGAAGACAAGCTGCCGCCCGTCGGGCGCTATAACGCCGGACAGAAGCTGCTATTCTTCACGTTGGTGGCGTGCCTGCTGCTGCTCCTGCTGTCGGGGATCGTGATCTGGCGGCGCTACTTCTCGTTCTACTTCCCGATCGGGGTGATCCGCGCGGCGGCCGTCGTGCATGCCGTGGCGGCCTTCGTGCTGATCGCGAGCATCATCGTGCACATTTACGCGGCGTTGTGGGTGAAGGGCTCGATCGGGGCGATGGTGCGCGGCACCGTCACGCTGGGCTGGGCCCGCAAGCATCACCCGAAGTGGTTCCGTGAAAGCGTGAAATAACGCACCGGAGCGGGGCGGCTCGCCGATCGCGGCGGGCCGTTCCGTCAGCCGTCGGAATCGCCTGAAGCGCCGACTTGTCGGCGCTTGTTTATTTGGAAGACATTTTCGTGACACAACGCATTCTCGAACCGACCGAGATTTCGGCGCTCGATCATTCGGCCATTCCGCGCTTTCGCCTGCCGGAGCGCGGCATCGCGTTCGCCGCGCGTGCCGCCCGGCTGCGCAAGCTTGCCGACCTGAACCCGATCAGCGGCTACCTGCGGCTGATGGCGACCGTTGCCGACGCGCAGCACGCGACGCTGCAGGCGCTGGAACTGCCGCTGCCGTCGCCCGAAGCGATCGCACGCGCGCAACAGCATTCGATACCCCTCGTGCCGGCGCTCGACGGCGAGCGCAACCCGCAGTGGCGGGCCGTGCTGTACGAACTGCTCGATCGCGTCGAAAGCGCCGGGCTCGTCAATCCGTCGCTCGCGAAGCTGCTCGATCGGCTGCGCCTGATGGCGCCCGCCGAACTCGACGCGCAGGCCGACGCGATCCTCGCGTTGCGCTTCGCCGAAGTCGACCCGGCCACCGCGCCGTTCCTGATGGCCGCGCTGCAGGTCGTCTGGACCGATCTCGCGAGCCGCGTGGCACCGGCCGACGTCCCGTATCTCGACCAGCCGGGGCTGTGCCCTGTGTGCGGCACGCATCCGGTCGCGAGCGTCGTGCGCGTCGGCGGCCAGTACCAGGGCTACCGTTTCCTGCAGTGCGGGCTGTGCACGACCGAGTGGCACATGGTGCGCACGAAATGTTCGCACTGCGATTCGACCAAGGGCATCGCTTACCACGGGATCGAAGGCGGCAGCGAAGCCGTCAAGGCCGAGTCGTGTGACGAATGCAAGACCTATCGCAAGATCGGCTACCAGGAGAAGGACTACGAGTTCGAGCCGCTGGCGGACGATCTCGCGAGCCTCACGCTCGACCTGCTGATGAACGAAGCCGGCTACCAGCGCAGTTCGCCGAACCCGCTGCTGTGGCCGGACATGTCGCGCGAAGCGGAATGACGGTACGGAGCCGGGGCGCGCGCGAGCGCCGGCGCCGGCTGCCTGCCGCGCATGGAATTGGAGCCACCATTACGTGACCGAACCGGGTTTGAATGAACTGAATGCCGTCCTCGCACGCGTGCCGTCGGTGGAGCGCGTGCTGACGTCGGCGCCGCTGCAGCCGCTGCTCGCCGACTATGGACGTACGCGCGTGCTGAACGCGGTGCGCGCCGAACTCGAACGCTGGCGCACCGCCGTGCAGCAGGATCCGCCGGCGGCCGGGCCGCTCGACGAGCCGCGCATCGCGGCGGCCGTCGCCCGCACGCTGGCCGCGCAGAGCGCGGGCACCGTGCGCGCGGTGTTCAACCTGACCGGCACCGTGCTGCACACGAATCTCGGGCGCGCGCTGTTGCCCGACGACGCGGTGCGCGCGGTGGTCGACGCGCTCACGCAACCCGTCAACCTCGAATTCGACCTTGCCACCGGCCGCCGCGGCGACCGCGACGACCTGATCGACGATCTGCTGTGCGAACTGACCGGCGCGGAAGCCGCGACCGTCGTCAACAACAATGCCGCGGCCGTGTTGCTCGTGTTGTCGGCGCTTGCGCCGAAACGCGAAGTGATCGTGTCGCGCGGCGAACTCGTCGAGATCGGCGGCGCGTTCCGCATTCCCGACATCATGAGCCGTGCGGGTGCGAAACTGCGCGAGGTCGGCACCACCAACCGCACCCATCTGCGCGACTACGCGGACGCGATCGGTCCGCGCACGGCGCTCCTGATGAAGGTGCACTGCAGCAACTACGCGATCAGCGGCTTCACCAAGGAAGCGACGCTGGCCGAACTCGCGCCGCTCGCGCGCGAGCACGGCCTGCCGGTGGCGGTCGACCTCGGCAGCGGCACGCTCGCCGATCTGTCGCAATGGGGCCTGCCGCACGAGACGACCGTGCAGGAAACCGTCGCGGCCGGCGCGAACCTCGTCACGTTCAGCGGCGACAAGCTGCTCGGCGGCCCGCAGGCCGGACTGATCGTCGGCGATCGCGCGCTCGTCGCGAAGATCAAGAAACATCCGCTCAAGCGCGCGCTGCGCGTCGGCAAGCTGACGCTCGCCGCGCTCGAACCCGTGCTCCGGCTGTACCAGGCGCCGGAATTCCTGCGCGAGCGGCTCACGACGCTGCGTCTGCTGACGCGGCCGCAGCGTGACATCGCCGAGGCCGCCGAGCGCGTGCGTCCGGCGTTGCAGGCCGCGCTCGGCGGCGGCTTCGACGTGCAGGTCGAGCCGATGTTCAGCCAGATCGGCAGCGGTGCGCTGCCGGTCGACCAGTTGCCGAGCGCCGGGCTCGTCGTGCGCACGCCGGACGGCAAGCGCGGCGGCCGTGCGCTCGCGCAGCTCGAGAAGCGGTTGCGCGAATGGCCGCGCCCGGTGATCGGCCGCATCGCCGACAATGCGCTGCGGCTCGACCTGCGCTGCCTCGAAGCGGCGGACGAAGCGGCATTCGTCGCGCAATGCGTGCAGGTCGCGGGGCCGGCTGCATGATCGTCGGTACCGCGGGACATATCGATCACGGCAAGACGACGCTCGTGCGCGCGCTGACCGGCGTCGACACCGACCGCTTGAAGGAAGAGAAGGCGCGCGGCATCTCGATCGAGCTCGGCTATGCGTATACGCCGCTCGAGAACGGCGACGTGCTCGGCCTGATCGACGTGCCGGGCCACGAGAAGCTGATTCATACGATGGCGGCCGGTGCGAGCGGGATCGACTTCGCGCTGCTGGTGATCGCCGCGGACGACGGCGTGATGCCGCAGACCCGCGAGCACCTCGCGATCCTGCAACTGCTCGGCGTCGCGCATGGTGCTGTCGCGCTGACGAAGTGCGATCGGGTCGACGCCGCGCGCCTGTCGGCGGTGCGCGACGAGATCGCCGCGTGGCTGCACGGCTCGACGCTCGATGGCGCGCCGATCTTCGAGACCTGCGCGACGCGCGAGGACGATCCGGGCGTCGCTGCACTGAAGCGTCATCTCGCCGATGCGGCACTCGCGTGGCGTGCGCGCCGCGACGACGGCCTGTTTCGGCTCGCGGTCGATCGCGTGTTCACGCTCGCCGGGCAGGGGACCATCGTGACGGGCACCGCGTTCGCGGGCCGCGTGGCGACCGGCGACACGCTCGCGGTCGTGCGCACCGGCGGCGCGGCGCGCGTGCGCAGCATCCATGCGCAGAACCGGCCGGTCGACGCGGGCCGCGCGGGCGAGCGCTGCGCGCTGAACCTGGCGGGCGTCGACCGTGCGGACGTCGAGCGTGGCGATACCGTCGCGGATGCGCGGCTCGTTGCGACGTCGCCGCGTCTCGACGTCGAACTGACGCTGCTGGCCGATGCGGGGCTCACGCTGACGCACTGGGCGCCGCTGCACGTGCATCTCGGCACGCTGCATCGCGTCGCGCACGTCGCGCTGCTCGACGGCGATACGCTCGCGGCGGGCCACACGATGCGCGTGCAACTGGTGTTCGACGAGCCCGTGTTCGCGCTGCCGGGCGATCGCTTCATCGTCCGCAATCCGCAGGCGACGCGCACCGTCGGCGGCGGTCGCGTGCTCGATCCGTTCGGTCCCGCCCGCAAGCGTCGCACGCCTGCGCGCCGCGCATGGCTCGACGCATTGGCCGCGTGGCTCGACGAAGGGCGGCTCGATGCGCTGCTCGCGCAGGCGCCGCTCGGGATCGCGCGCGCGATGCTCACGCACCTGACGGGCTTCGCGCCCGACGTGCTGGCGTTGCCGGACGACGCACTGGCGATCGGCCAGCGCGAGCGCGTGTCGAACGACGGCACGGTGATCGCGCGGGTGCATTGGGACGCGCTGCAGGCGCGGGCGATCGATACGCTGCGTGCGTATCACGAACGCGTGCCGGACGAGCAGGGGCTCGATGCGGCGCGCCTGCGGCGGATGGCGGCGCCGCTCGTCGGCGATGCGCTGTGGCGTGCGTTGGTCGATGCGCTGGTCGACGGCGGGGCGGTTGCGCGAAGCGGGCCGTGGCTGCATCTGCCGTCGCATTCGGTGAGTTTCGATGCGCGCGAGGAAGCGCTGGCGCAGCAATTGCTGCCGCTGATTCATGCGGGGCGTTTCGATCCGCCGTGGGTCCGCGATCTGGCGCGCGACACGGGCGCGCAGGAGGAGGCCGTGCGCACGCTGCTGCGCAAGCTCGCGCGGCGCGGCGACGTGCATCAGGTCGTGCGCGACCTGTTCTATCACGCGGATGTCGTGCGCGAGCTGGCCGGGCTGGTCGCGCATCTCGCGCCGATGCGCGGCGGCGGGCTCGACGCGGCGACGTTTCGCGATGCGACGGGGCTCGGCCGCAAGCGCGCGATCCAGATTCTCGAGTTCTTCGATCGGGTTGGGTATACTCGCTTCCACCGCGATCTTCACTTCCTGCGGCCTGACAGCGGTTGGGTGGGTGTACAGGCGTAGGCGCTCGTTGTTCTTTGGTTTTTTTCCCCACGGAAGGCATTCGTATCCGGTGGTACGGCTGGACTTCAAATCCAGTTGGGGGTGTCAGACACTCCCGGGTCGGTTCGACTCCGGCTGCCTTCCGCCAGTCAAGGCTTCCCGCGCATTCCGGCGACTTCCGTAAACGCGCCGTAGGTCGCTGATTTCAAAGCGATTTGTGGGTAACGGCATGCTTGCGACTTCCGCCACGGCTCTGCACAATCTCCCCATGAAACATGGGTAGCGGGTTGGGTTTTGTGGGTAGGAAAGGAGGACGACATGGCGGGACGACACTTGCATCGGCTTAGCGCACTGCGCGTCGCGAAGGTGGCCGATCCAGGCCATTACGCAGACGGCGGTGGCCTCTACCTGCAGATCGCCGATAGCGGCGCACGCTCATGGGTGTTTCGCTTCACGCTCGATGGGCGCGTGCGCGAAATGGGCCTCGGACCGCTGTCGCGGGTTTCGCTTGGTGAAGCGCGGAAACTGGTTAGCGGATATCGCGAGATGGTCGGAAACCAGATCGATCCCATCCTCGCCCGGCGTGAAGAGCAGCATCGGCGACGGCTCGATATCTCGGTCGATGCCAATGTAACGTTCCGTGAGGCGGCTGAAGCGTTTATCCGCGCGCGTGAACCGGAATGGCGAAACCGCAAGCATGTCCAGCAATGGGGCAACACATTAAAGACGTACGCCTATCCCATCATCGGCGATGTGCGCGTGCGCGACATCGACACAGCGATGATCGTGCGTATCCTCCAGCCGATCTGGACCAAAAAGGCAGAAACGGCACGCCGGGTGCGCGGTCGAATCAAGGCAATCCTCGACGCGGAGACCGTGATGGGTCACCGCACCGGCGGCAACCCGGCCCGATACGTTGACCATCTCCAACTGGTGTTGCCGCGCTCGAAGAAGCGTTCGCAGATCAAGCATCATCCAGCACTGCCATGGGAAGATCTGCCGACGTTTATCCGGGAACTGGAGCTTCGTCCCCGACGCGCGGCGCGGGTGCTGCATTTGCTAATCCTCACGGCGACTCGCACGAACGAGGCACGTTTTGCGCGCGTCGACGAATTTGATCTCGACAATCGGCTCTGGAGCATCCCGGGCGATCGTACAAAAAGCGGTCGGCCACTTCGCGTGCCGCTTTGTCAGCGAGCCGTCGAAGTCGTCCGTGCTGCACTACCCAAGGCCAAATATGGGTATCTTTTCCCCGGTTGCACGGAAGGGCACCCGTTGTCGAACATGGCAATGCTGGCCCTGTTGAAACGCATGTCGTACTCTGGGATCACCGTGCACGGTTTTCGGTCGACATTTCGTGACTGGGTCGCCGAATGCACCGACTATCCGGATTCCTTGGCAGAGGAAGCCTTGGCGCACATCATTACTTCGCAGACGATAGCGGCTTATCGGCGTCGCGATCAACTCGAAAGACGGCGGCTCATGATGGAAGACTGGGGGGCGTATTGTTCAAGCGGACACATGCTTGAAGCGTCAATGGCACCGGTCATGCCGCAAACGTTCGCTGCCTAAATCGACGCTGCTTCTGTTCTGGGAACGGTGCTGCGGGTCGGACGGGTTCCCACTTGCCCGGTATCGCGTGTGTGGGGCTGAGTCGTCATGTCGCTTGATCCTGATGCAATGCAGGCCGAATTCATCGACATCTGGCGGTATCGCTGCTATGTATGAAATAGAATCACCGCCGAGACGAACGGCATGGATTCCCAAGGACTGCGGAGGAGTCTTCAGCGTTGGGGCAACTGAGACGGATCGGAATCGCTTGAGCCGGAACGGCTTGATACAGAGTCAACCGGGCCTTCAGCATGAAGCTGCGGGCCCAGAGAGTGTCCGTAGGGCGACCGATCGCTACGCTACGGTGATCATTCGGCGATCAAGAAGCGATCACGTTTCTTACCCTTAATCCATGACGGTTCGCGGCCGCGCCCGCTCCACGTCTTTCCCGTTTTCGGATCCTGATACTTCGCCGTCGGGGCTTGGCTGCCATTCGCGCCACGTGCGCGCTTACGGCCGAAGAGCTGTTCCGGCGTGAGGCCATACTCTTGAATACGCGCACGAACTTCTTCGAGCACGGTCTCTAGTTCGGCCTGCCTAGCTTCTTCCGCTTGCACGAGCAGCGCATCAGCCTTGGCTTTCAACTCTTGATAGGTGGCCATTCTTCACTCCACGTGGCTAAAAGGAACAGCATTGAAATGGTCGCTTCGTAGAGTCCAATTCGGAGCGACGCATCGGGTCTGCGACGTTCTATTGTCAGCAGGGCTATTGTAACGATTGCGCGATTTTCTCATCGTTTGGACTCGGAGTCGATCATTTATCGTCTCCGAGGCCGCGAATCTGGCGGAGCAATTGAAAACCGGACATTGGACTATTGCGGTTGGATACGCAAACAGCCGACGATCATCAGCGGATTGTTGGTCGGTCGCCCGCTGTGCGCCGATGTGCGCTCAACCGCACTGATCCTACAATGCGCGTTGGGGCCGTCTCCATCGGGCTGCGTTGGAGTCACAATGAGGAGGCCTATTGTGTGATCGCCGGCTCTGCTAAGGCATGAAACGTCAGACAAGCCGCTTCATTTTTTCGGGACGTGCGTGATCTCGTGCAATTGACAGACCAATTCTGCGCCGATGTTGTGGTGGGACGTTTCGTTTTTCCATATCGTTCAACTTCGCAGATGCGCCGATCGGTACCCCCTAATTCTCACAGTTGACATTGCTGCGTGAAGGAACGAAAAAGGACGCAGCGATTCGGGCTGGAGCGATGATTCTGGTTAGCTCGGTACATCATCGGTCCGATTTCTCGCGGTGTGTGGAGTACATATCGCCATGTTCGAGGCGAGGCCTGTTATGGAGCAACGCGATAATGTTTGGCGGTCGAGTGATACAAGCGCATGCTCGGCACTGGCCTGCGATTGCGCGACCTTACAGATTCGTTTGCGAAGGGCCGAAACGCAGATTCGGCGTCTCACAAGATGCGTTCAACTGAAAGACGAGAAGCTGTGCGAGCTCGGTAAGGTCCTGGCGAACTCGGCGACCGCGCACTACTGCGTTGAAGAGCGATTGCAGCGTGAACTTGACGCGTTGCGGATAGACCTGCCGGCCGACGTGCCGAGCGATCACTACGGTCCTGTTGATGGCAATTCGATGGGAGGCGGTGTAGTCGTTCGCCTGCCTTACCTGACCACGATCCTCTCAGTTTTGTTCGACGCGATGCATGTGTTCTGGACGGACTGCGATGGCGGCCGTCTGCCAAAATCTTCGACTGTCGCTCATGCGATTGATGAACGTCTCGGACTGAGGGCACAGGCAAGCGGCGAAGGTTCACGCACCGGTCAGGCCTACGCATCCGCCATCCGGCCGGATTGGGTAAAGGATGCGGATAACCGGCATCACCACCGGCGATCCACATCCTAGTTGTAGTCGTGGAAGTCGAGCGCACTAATTGCGGCGAAGCGCGACGGTCGTCGCCGGGAGGGGACCTATTGCACGTCTGCCGCGCAACGAGCAGCGCGTGGCACCGTCTCCACCACCGAGCCACGAACATTCGGCGTGAGCGGACGATGCCACGTGATTGAAGAGCGGAGACTATCGAGATCGGATCCAAGTTTGGCGAACGCGGCGGGCGTCAGATCAATGGCACAGACGACGAACGGGGAGCTAGCGGTCTCCGGATGAGGTCCCACATACTGAAGATCGAGGCCAAAGCGGCGATACAGCCGTGCGATGGCCTGGGTGACGACACCAATGATGCGGGTCGCGCCGAGGGATGCCGCGACGGCCATAACATAGGGAAAGAGTTGCATGCCCGAGCCGGCAAACCGCGATAGCTCCCATACGGTGGGTGACGAGGGAAAATCGAGGTTCGACGATTGAGGAAGTAGTTCCCGGAGCAGGTACGGGGCGGTAGTTGGCATCAGACGTGCGCATCCATATATCTGCCCTTCGGAAGTGAGTTCAACAACCTGAATGGTGTTTTCGCCATCGAAGTGATCCCATTCTATGGTTTCATTTTCCTTAACATCGGGTAGCGGCCAGCCGAGGCGGCGCACGAACACGTCGTACCGGAATGCGCCGAGTCCATCACGAAGTTCAAGCGGTAAGTCGCTCAACCTACCCGCGATAATGAGTGGCATTTGCGTTCTCCATCATTTATTGATGGGCGCCACCGTATCAAGTCGAAACAACAACGGGAACTAGTTAGGTAGGGAGGAGGCGCAGATGAATATTGGACGCGCATCATCCGTGCGAGATTGAAGATCTCTGGTTGGTCCAGAATTATTCAATATATGGGATTCGAGAGGTGCGGCATCACGGTTAAATCATGCCAGCGACGTGCTCACAAATTATTCGGAAAACGTCGACTGAAAATAAGAGGGCTAATCAAGTAGACCGAAATTGGAGGCAATGACGGCGGCTGCTATCCTGCTATTCACGTTCAGGACCTTCATTGCTTCAGTGATATGATATTCGACGGTATGGCGGGATATTTCGAGAATCATGCAGATATCCGACGATGTTTTACCTTGCGCGACCCATGAAAGACATTGGCGCTGACGCGGAGAAAGCTGAATGAACGCCTTTGGATGGGGAGGAGCGAACCGATCCAGCTCCAAACGAAATAGATTGCTGATTACGCTCGCGAGCTGCCGGCTCGTCCCTGCATTGATACGGGATGATGGACCTGACAGATTGATGAGCAAAACACTGCCCCCGACCTCACGAATTGGAATGCTCAGCCCGTTTTTGAGTCCGGCGTCGCACGCTTCCACGAGCACATGTCGCTCAGCATGGTTCAAGTCGGTAATATCGCCCCAGCGATAAGGTCCTGAGGAAGTAAAAGCCGCTCGATGTACGGGATCAACGGAGCCATAGTTGTGCTGTAGATAGTGCTGCACCCAGTTGTTGGGATAATGCGAGCAGATTGCCTCCATAGACATGCTAGGTCTAGAGCGAATGCAAGTCAGGGAGATCCGTGTGACGGCGTAACATGGAAAACCCAATGGAAGCACCGCATTGCCAAGCAAGTCGGAAAGCGAAGAAATATCCTTTGCATCGGTAAAGAGAGACAGGATTGGCGCCATTCGGGTGGCTAATGTGACATTCCATGGTGGCGGCTTGGACGCTTTTTTGCTTGTGCGATGCCGAAATCGCGTTCTCATGACTTCTACCTCGCTTATTGCCTAGTGGCATTCAAGAAAAATTCTGGAGCAAGGCGCCGACACTCTGGCAGCGACTCGGACAAAAAGTATGGTAGTGGGGCGCTGAATGTACGCGCACCCGCTATGCTAGGGCCGACGCCGGAGGGTTACGTCGAGATGGATGTTGGGTGCGTAGCTAATGTGGAGTCTAATGGTTTGAACCGGAACGTCATCCAATAGATTGTAATAATTTAATACGCGATTTTATTTTTAAAAGTCACCGCCCGGAACGGGAACGATATTGCGACGTATTTAGCGATCGTGTGGCGCTCCGTCGGCGAAATTTCCTGAATTCAACGATCCTGTTAACGAACGAAGAGTGCTGCTGCGGAAAATCCTCCCACTCCGCGGGCGCATAGCAGGAAAGGCTTACCGGGAACCAGATCATCGCAGTCGGCGAGATTGATGAATGGATCGCTGACCGTCACATGCGCGACGCGAGCAAAGTTGTCAGTAAACAGGCATCGTGCTGGAAGACCGAGCGATGCGGTAGTTCGGCGCCAGGTTGGCAGATCAAGATGGGAAGGCAAGATGCGCTGAATTTCAGCTAGGGGCACATTCGCCTCAGCGCTCGTTTGCGTCGCGAGTCGACGCGCCGCAAAGAAGTACTGAGGTGCGAAACGCGATTCATCTTCTCCCAGTGTGCCTAGCCAACCTTCTCCACTCGCGTGAAACGCCAGCGAGATCAATCGATTGATCGAGGCATTGCGTTCGACGAGCACCGCACATGCGCCGTCGCTGAGCAATCCGGCCCCGGCTATTGACCGATCGCTTGCGAGGGGCATGACGTCTGCGCCGACCAGCAGGCCGCGGTTGATAGCTGGACGGGCGGAAAACATCGCGCGAATGATCCGTAGCGCGCCCAGTGATGAGGCGCAATGCTGTTGCGCAAACGAGAATGCCTCTGCCTGCTCGAAACCAAAGTGTTCGCATAGCAGGCGTGGCAGGGATAGCGGCGGAGGGGCGACGCTGCCCTGAAGCGTATGAACGTAGACGAGAAAGTCGATCGTGTCGGGAGCAAAATGGGTCGCACGAACGAGCGATTGGATGGCGTTCGCGGCAAGCGAAAGCGCAGTCTGTCCCCGAGCGTCATAGAACGAGCGCACCCCCGCTTCTTCGAGGCGTTTGACGGTCTCGACGGACTGCTTGGTTCGTTGGGCCCAACTGCGGACATCTTCGGCCGGCTCAGGCAGATAGTAAGCGGTATGGACGATCCCAATAGAAGCGCTCATGACGGATTGAGATATACGTGCGGCCTGCCATGCGATTCGAACAGTGCGCAACCAACGAAACCGCCCAGGCCGACGCCCCACGTCAGGATTCGATCGCACACTGACAGGTCGTGAGATTCGAGTGTGTTGGCGAGCCGCACGATAGGTTCGGCTGCGCCTAGATGGGCGCGGTGGCGGTCGGAAAATTCAACGGCACGGCGACTGAGATGTCGGCAAATAGCTTCATCGAGTCGCGGATCTATTCCTGCTCCTACGACGGTGTCGAGGTCGTTCGGCTGAAGCGCGTGTCGGAGCAGTATCGCGTCGATCGTCGATTGCAGCGCCGGAACCCAATCGGTGCGGATGTCTAGGCTTGAGAGCGGGGCGGGTGGCGCGAACCGGTGGAGGCGGCTGGCGCGTGCGTCGATCACCACCAGTCCGCAAGACGCGGGTCTGGAGCGTTCCACGAGGATGGCACCGGCTGCATCGCCCTGCACAATTCCCTGATCCGTCCATCGCGGAAACGGTGGATACCACTTTTCTGCAGCGACGATCAAGATGGTGTGGATTTCGGGCTCCGCAATCAGCAGATCACTCGCCAGCTGGAGGGCCGTGAACGTGGAGGCCCCCTGCTGTTGGGAGATGGAGAACGGGAAGCAGGGCGTGCCGATTACTGCACGCAAGCGTCCAGCGGTTGTTGTGGACACGTGCTCGTTGAGGCTACTGTGGCAGAACATTGCAATATCGATCGGCGCTGCATTGGCTGGCTGCGCAGCACATATTGTCTGCGCCACTTTGGCCGCCAGCCCGGACAGATCGATATCGCGCTCAACGGGCACACAGCGAAATTCCTCCGGCGCTGCGCTGATTGCAGCGCTTCCGGTTGAAGCCGCCTTCTTTGTGGGGTGAGGGGCGTAATCCGCTTGCCACGACGCGACCCAAGCGTGCCAACCGGACCGTATCGGAGCGTCGTGCGTCGGCTCGATTGCGCGCTCACGCTGTACAGCGGCTGTGTGCGGCACATAGCTGGCAAGTGCCGTGATCACAGGTGTATTCATGGTGCGCGTGGTAGCGCGAGGTCGTCGGGCAGCAGGTCGTAAAGGATCCGCCCGACGCGCATGCCATCGACGAGATGGCAGTCTCGTTGCTGTCCGATCAGACGAAAACCCAGGCGCGCGAGCAGACGTTGCGACGGAACATTGCAGTCGACAGCCCATGCAGTGATGCACCGCAGCCGATCACGGACGAACGCTTCATGAAGGAGGTGTGTCGCTGCGTTGAAAGCCATATTGACGCAGGTTGGCCGCAACCGATCGCGAAGGATCCAAAATGAGCCCGTCGCGAAGCGATGCGTAACATCACTGACGGCGACGATACCGCTCGGCACTGTATAGCCAACCGAACCGAATACGCGTATTCGATGCTGTCTGCTATGGACCATCGCTTGCACCGCCAATGCGGGTAGGGTTTGGCGTCCGAGCCCGAAGTCGAACCACCGGCTGATGGTCGGCTGGGCGAGCCAGGCGACGATGTCGTCGATGTCATTCAGCCCTGGTTCGCGTAGCCAGAAAGTAGAGGACGTTGCATGCGATGCAGCGTTGTCCATTGAGGGCTGAGGCGTGCCATCCGTAGGGGCGCAGCCAATCATCCGTCGACCTCCTCATTCGCCATCCGCGGCTGCGCGAGCCAGCCGAGCGCTGTGTCGATGCGCTGCAGCAGGAAGGCAAACCAGTGGCCCGTCTGGAAGCGGGCTGCCGGCGGGAGCCCTTCAACATAACCATGGCCGCCGCAAAGCTGCACGAATTCGCGACTGACGTTGACCGACTCGGCCGCGACGTGTCGCAGTAACTGACGGACCAGCGGGACCGGCGCCGACGGGCGAGTCGCAATGACAGCTTGCAGAAAAAGATGGGTGCCATGGGCGGCGATCAGCATGTCGGATAATCGCGCCGCGACGAGTTGATGATTTGACAACGGCTTTCGGAACGCTTGCCGAGTCGTCGCGTAATCGAACGCGAACCGGACGCTATGTTGCATGGCGCCCGTCAAGAGCGCAGCGAGATAGAGGCCAATTTCCGTCATGTACGTTTGCGCGGGAGGAACGCTATCGCTGTCGGCTCGCGCAATCACGGCGAGGGGCGTTTCGGCCGCGGCTTCGTCAGAATGCAATTGCTCCAACTCGAGGGCGCCGAGCGTGGCGATGCCCGTCGATCTTGAAGAGTGCTGATCACGTGGACGCTCGGTGAGGAGAAGGCGCCGCTTGTGATCTACCCGCATGGCGAGGGTCGCTGCTCCGCAGAGTGGACTGAGTTGCCATATGGTTGCGTTGTCGATGCTTGGCACGGACAACGCGATCGCTGTTGCGCCATCGAAATACGCCTGAACCGGCCGAGCCAGAACCGGACCGAGCGCATTGTGCGTCCGGAGCACCATGAGCGCGGGTGCTGCCAGCGTCAACTCCAACGCACGCTCGAGCGGTCCAGCGGCGAGCGCTTCGATAACAAGTGCCAGACCGTGACGATCGATTCCCAGGCCGCCGTGTTCCTCGGGTAGGACCATTGCTCCAAGATCAAGTGTGGCGGCTGCGAGTCTGACAGTTTCTTGCCATGCCGCTACGCTGGGTGAACCGGCATGCAAGGGCTCCAGTCGGTCGCGCGCAAAGCGTTGCCCCGCGCTATAGAGATTGCGTTGATCATCGGTCAGTGCCAACGGCGCCGGAGCGGGCCCTGGCGGGAAGGAGTCGGGGGAGAACATCACAATCCTCCACAAAGGACGAGGGTGGTCAGACGAGCATCTCGATCGCATCAGGGTGGCCGAGAAAGTCCCTGGGGCTGGCCGAGGGTCCATACGCACCCGATTGGAAGACGACCACAAAATCCCCAATGCGCGCTTCGGGAAGCAGCACGTCATCGGCGATCCGATCGAGCGGCGTGCACAGGCATCCGACGATGTGGCAACGCTCCGTAGGGGCTTGTGTCCGGCGATTTCCGATCGCGACCGGAAAATTGCGGCGCAGGATCTGCCCGAAGTTTCCTGATGCAGCCAGATGGTGGTGCAGGCCGCCATCGGTGATCAGGAACGTTCGATCTCGGGATACCTTGCGATCGATGACGCGGCACACATAGATGCCGGCTTCCCCGACCAAATATCGTCCAAACTCGAGGACCGGGCGCGTGTCCGGTAAAAGGCTGCGGAATACGCCGAGCCAATCGTGCATAGCATCGGTGACCGCAACAAGGTCAAGTGGTGTTTCCCCCGCGAAATAGGGGATGCCGAAACCGCCTCCGAAGTTCACGTATTGCGGCGCGAGCGACAGGCCAACTGCCAATCTCACGACGAGATCCGCGCTTTTCCGTTGAGCCTCGATGATGGTCGGGGCGTGCAGACACTGGGATCCCCAAAAAATGTGAAAACCGGCCAACGATACTTCTCGGGCATCGCACTCGCGAAGTAGCTCGGGTACTTGCTCCGCATCGATCCCAAAAGGGGTGGCCCCGCCACCCATGCGCATGCCGCTGTGATCGACGTGAAAGTCCGGGTTGACTCGAATGGCGACCTTGGGCTGCACGCCGAGCTCCCAGCCGAGCGCAGTCACGAGGTGCAACTGCGTGGTCGATTCGAGGTGAATGTTGACACCGCTTGCGACGGCGCGACGCAAGTCGTCGCGACTCTTTCCGGGGCCAGCGAAGCCGATCAGTTCTGCGGGCATGCCCGCGTTCAGCGCAATTGCCATCTCGTTGGCCGATGCCACGTCGAACCCATCCATCTGTGGCGCGAGGTGATGGACGACCGCGGGCATCGGGTTCGCCTTGATCGAATAATGCAGGTCGATACCGGCTGGCAGCGTATCGCGCAGCGTGCACACACGCTGGTCGAGCGTTGCGCGATCATAGGCGAAGAACGGTGTGCGCCCTGCGCGATCGGCCAGGCGATTGATCTCGACGCCGCCGACAGTGAGGATGCCTTCGCGCTCGCCAAACAGCGCGTTCATGATTGCCTCACTTCGGCGGCGGCGTTCGGACTGGAGAAGGTGGCGCGCAATGCGGCTCGATCGAATTTCCCGTTGGGGTTGCGCGGAACTGTCTCGCTGACCACGATGCGATGCGGCACCATGTAGCGCGGCAAATGCTCCACACACCAGGCCTGAAGCACTTGAGCATCGAAGCTATTGGCGACCGGCACGACCAACAGGACGATCGCTTCGCCAAGTTCATCGTCAGGGATGCCCAGGGCAAGCGCTTCCGTGACAAGGCCACTGTCGTGAACGACTTCTTCGATCTCTTCCGGGCTGATGCGATAACCAGAACTCTTGATCTGGGCGTCGTTGCGCGCGACGAAGTACAGGAATCCTTCTGCATCTCGCCGTACCAGATCACCTGACCAGACAGCACGATCTCGCGGCGCGCCACCGGGTTTCAGCTCGGGTGAAGGTCGATAGCGCTGGGCTGTGCGCGTCGCGTCATTCCAATAACCGAGCGTGACGCAGGCTCCGACATGGACGAGTTCTCCTGTTTCGTCCGGTCCGCAAGGCGAGCCATCATCGCGAACGACCAGAATTCGGGCGTTAGGTACGGCTTTCCCGATGGAATCGGGGCGACGATCGACCTCTGAGGGGTCGAGAAACGTGGAGCGAAATGCCTCGGTCAGGCCATACATTAGATAGGGTTTGGCCTGCGGAAACAATGCCCTGAGTCGCTGCAAGACGGGCGCCGGCAGCTTGCCGCCGGTATTCGCGAAGTAGCGCAGCTTCCGGCGTGCCGTTTCGGGCCAAGCCGCCCGGGCCAGTTGCATCCACAAGGGCGGTACGCCCGTGATCGCCGTAATGCGTTCGCTCGCGCAGGCATCGATGACGTCTTGCGGTGCCAGATAGTTGATGAGCACGGCGGTGGCTCCCGACGCCCAAGTCGATGTGAGCTGACTCAGGCCAGCATCGAAACTGAGCGGCAGGGCGGCGAGGATTCGATCGGATGAGACGTTGTTCAGATAGTGAGCAACGCTCCAGGCACCTTCGAGCAGGTTGCGGTGGCTCAGCATCACGCCTTTCGGCAATCCGGTCGAGCCTGATGTGTAGAGAATGGCAGCCAGATCCGTGTCGACATTGGCCGACGCCGGTGATTGCGGTGGATTGTCACCATCGCGTTCCGTGCGATTTCCGCTTGCGGACTCGGGCCAGCTTTGAACGTGCGTTGTTGTTCGGAGGTGTCGGCTTGCGGAGCCGGTATCGTCCACGATAATCGTGAAGGAAACGCCGGTAAGACCATGTTCGTCAAGGACCCGCGCGCGCAGCGCGCTGGTAATCAGGCAATCGGCACCGGAGTCGAGCAGGATGTGAGCGACCTGCTGGGGTTTGAGGAGCGGGTTGATGGGAACGAACACGCATTGCGCCGCGGCGGCACCCAGCATCGACACGACCGTCTCGACACGTTTGTCCAGATAAATCGCAATGCGCGCGCCGGCCGTGAACCCAAGTGCGTGGAGGGCGTCGCCCATACCGCGCGCGCGCAGAGCCAGATCTTGGTAGCTTATGCGGGCGGAACCGCAGACGAGTGCTTCCATATCAGGTGTGCGGTTTGCAGCCGCGTCCACGAGGTCGAGTATGTTTCTCATGACGGTATCCGGATCGAATGTCGAGCGTTGAAAGGAAATCGATGGGCTGATCAGTGGCGGACCACCATCGCACCAAAGCACCCTGCTAGGCCACATGAGAACAGCAGCGAGTAACCGCCCGGTTCCCGGTTCGAACATGTCTGGAAGTTAATGAAGGGATCGGCGCCAAAGACGTGGCCGATCGGCGCGAAGTTCGCCGTGAAGAGCCGCTCGCGAGGGATGGCTAGCATTGCCATCAGCCTGGACCAGCCCGGAAGATTGGCGTGGTGAGGCAGTACGTGCGTAATCTCGCGTGTCGTGATGCCCGCTTGCTGAATAGCGGCACGCATGGTCGTGAACGCAGACCAGTAGTATCGATCGTCGGGAACCGGCTGCAGATCCTCGTCCGTACCTCGGAACGATCGTCCGTCTGTATACAAGTGCAAGCCCGCGATGGCATTTTGGTGGCCGCCTCGTTCGAGCAGCAGCGCACAGGCACCGTCGCTATGGAGCGCAAGATCCTGGATTGCCCGCAGCCGGTCGCAGTGGGAACCGATCACGTCGGCGCAGACCACAATCGCTCGCCGGATGGTGAGTTGTCGCGAGGCGAGCGCCTGCAACACACGGATCGCGGCCATTGGTGAGACGCAGTGCTGTTGCATGATTGAAAATGCCAGCGCACGGTTCAGATTCATTTGGGACTGGATCTGTTGCGTAGTACTCGCGGGTGGTGCGATAACGCTGGTCTGAATCGTGTGCGTGTACACGAACGCATCGATCGTTTCGGGTGCTATTCGGGTGTTGCGCAGCAGGGACGATATGGCGTCGACGGCAAGTGTCACGGGCGATTCGCCAGCTGCGTCGTGGAACTGCGTTACGCCGTTTTCGATCAGTGCACGCGCACGAGTCGACGGCTGACCACAGCGCTCCGCCCAGCGATGCGCATCCACAGTCCGATCTGGCAGGCTGAACGCGATGCCAGACAGAGCGAGGGAGCTGGCTTGTTGCGACGCAATCATGATCCACCTCGACGAAATTCAAGGAGAGCGCAACCGGCCTGCCCTTGGAAACCGGCAGACCAAACGAGGGCATGTTGCCCCTCGTTAGGATTGGTCGCTTGCAGCAGCGCGTCGAGTCGCGCGGGCGTGTCGGCTGCGCAGAAATGGCCGGGCGCGTCCATGCATATATGGCAGGCACGTTCGGGCCGTAATCCACAGCGCGTGTGGATTTCGTGAGCCAGATGAGTGTCGATTGGCGCCGGAAGTACCCAGTCGACATTGCCAGGTTGAAAACCCGCGCTTGCGCACGTCTCGCCAATGACATCCGTGAGGGTCGATGTGTAGATGGGTTCGCGCTCGCTTGCCAGAGGTGGGATTCCTGGCGTCCGTACCGTGAGCCCGCGTACCCGCCATCCGGGGCTGGGGTGTCTCGCGATCAGGACGGCAGCGGCCCCGTCGCCCATGTCGACCAGTGCACCTATCCGACGTGAGAATGGCCGGCGCCAGCGCTCCGCGGCGACAATCACGACGGTATTCATTCGGATGTCAGCGGCCATCATCGCCACGGCAATTTCCAACGCCATCAGAAACGACACGCCTTGAAGCTGGCCGACCGCCAGCGGTGCTCGGCTTGATCCAAGTTCGCTGTGGAGACGGCAGGCGCACGACAATGCCAGATCATGCTCGAAGCTCGTTGTGCATACGATGATTTGATCGAGTGTGAGCGCCTCGACCTGAGATGACGAGTCAAGCAGCGTTCGCACAGTGGCAAGTGCCATGTCGGACAATGTCTGGTCGGATTCCGCAGCGACCCGGTTTTCAGTAGCCCGTGATGCTTGCGGCAACGGAATACCAACCACGCCGAATGGGGCACCACTGTCGCGCCACCGCAGCGTATCGGCATACACTGCTTGCATCACGTCCTCTCGCGCGGACCCACCGGAAACCATGAATGGTTCGGAATGTGCATCGGCCGGGACATCGTGCTGTGGGATATATCGCGCCGTGGCGACAATGCGCGGTTCGGCGCCAGTGAAGTTAGCCGAAGGACGCATGGGATTCGACGAAAGAGACGAGATTGCCGAAGCGCAGGAACAGATCGGCGGATAGATCCTCGGGGGCCAGCGTGAAACCGAAGCGCTGTTCGAGTTGCAGCAGCAAGTCCGTCATATTCATCGAATCCACACCGACATCGAAGAGGTTGGTGTCGTCTACGATGAGATCGGTGCTCAGGGTGCTGCCAAGTACCGATAGCAAGCAAGCTTTCACTGTCTCGGACACGCTGGCGGAGCTGGGGGAAACGGGATGGGTTGCCATGAACGATCTCCAGTGCGAAGTTTCGGATGGGTTCAGGATGGGTGCGCTTCTGTAGAGCGGTGCGGCGCGGGAGAGATGACCTCCCAGGGAAGAGAAGCCGAGCGGATTGTGGAGCGAGCAATCATGAGCCGCTGCAGGTCCCCGGTACCTTCCATGATGTCGAAGGCCTTTGCATCGCGATAGCTTTGCTCAAGCGACGGAAAGGCAGCGATACCATCAAGGCCGGCGAGATCGATTGCAGCTCGGGTGATGCGGGCGGCTACTTGTGACGCGTACGCCTTGGCCATTGACGCGTCCTCCGAAGTGGCCATTCCTTGATCTGTTTTCCACGCCGCGTGTCGGCAGAGCAACTGGGCTGTAGTGATTTGCCGATCGATATCGAGCAGAGCGTCGTTCACGTCGGCAGTGCGATGGCGTTGATTCACAGGATGTCCGCCTGCGTCGAAGTAGGCCGCGAGATCGTCGCGTACTCGTCGACATGCGCCCACCATGACTGCGGAAAGCAGGGGACGGAAGTAGTCCCATGCGTGTTGTGCGCCCGAGAATGCGTCGCTGAGGGGCTTTTCGTCACCGCGTCTGAGAAGCGCGTTGTCAGGTACTTCGCAGTCGTTGTAGGAGAGAACCGCGAGTTGACTGGCGCGCAGCCCCACCATTTGCTCGACGCGATCGACGGAGAAGCCCGGGGTATTGCGATCGACATGGAACGCTCGAACACCGAAGCGACCAGCGTGCCGATTGATGGTGGCGAACGTGATGACATCGTCCGCGCGTGCGCCATTGGTGATGAAGCACTTGGTGCCGTTCAGCACCCAGCCGCGAGCCGTCTTGCGAGCGGTGGTCCGCATCGCGGTCGCATCCGAGCCGCAGTCGGGTTCCGTAATGGCAAACGCACCCCAGCGCGGGGTGTCGCTGCGAAATCGTTCGAAGAAGCGGGTCTGTTGCTCGCCGCTGCCGAGTGCGAGGACGGGCGGCATTGCGAGGCCGGGGCCGGGCAGCGCGAGCGCGAGTGCCGCGTCGGCGTACCCGAGATATTCCATCAGTGTGGTGCGCGACATCAGGGATTGCACGTCCACGCAACCTCCATACGCGGCCGGAACGAGATTCAAGTTCAGCACAGGAACGTCCGAGGGTGCACAAACTGCATCTGGAATCTGCCGTGTCCGGTCGGCTTCGGGGCCGTGCAAACGCATGCGTGCAGCAAGCTGATCCAGTTCCAGCCCGTCGGCCGAGAGGTTGGCCCGGATGGTCGCAAGCGTGGATTGCATCTGAGACGACTTCACCGACTGTGACATGAGGGATTTCTCCAGATGGCTACCGACATCGAGTGACCGACGTGCAGGGAAGTGATGGGTACTCGGCGTATGGTGTTCGGATTGCAGCGTAGGACCTGGTCACTATCCCGGCTACTCCTAACCTTGGGAGGGAGGCTTGCATGGAACCGGAAATTTGTCCGTATCGGGCGCGGATGCCCGATAATGGCGCCGGAATACAGCAGTGAATGGCCAACGACGGACGTGACCGATATGGCAGGGCGAAAACCGACAACCGAAAAGAAGATGTCGCCGGCGCAGCCGGATAAACGAGGCTCGCGCGCAATCAAGCGCGGCGACCAAGTGGCCGAGCAGATCAAGCGTTGGATTAACGACGGGCAGGCACGGCCAGGAAAGCGCTTGAACAAGGAGGCCGAGTTACAGCAAATGTTCAACGTCAGCCGCGGCTCGATGCGCGATGCGCTCAAGGCACTGGAGATACAAGGACTCGTGAGCCTGAGTACCGGGCCGGATGGCGGGGCGACGATTACGCGAGTGCCACTGGCCCGAGCATTCCAGTCGCTGCAGAACTATCTGTTTTTCGAGAGCGTCACGCTCGAGGATATTTATGCGGTACGCCGCACGCTAGAACCCATGGTGGCGGCGGGTGCGGTTCCCCATCTGAGCGACGCGGATTTCGAAGCGCTCGAGCGCAGTGTGTCCGTTTGCGAGCCGTTCGAAGCACGTCACGCCGAGGCGCTTGACCAGCGCCATGAGGATATTCACTTCCACGATGTACTGGCTGCGGCGCATCCGAATGCGTTTCTGCGCAGCCTGTGCCAAATCATTAACCAGATGCTGCATACGCTGGTGATCGTGGCAGGAAACGTGACGCAGCAGGACTATCAGGCATTCGGGCGGCACACGGTTGCCGCGCACCGCGCGATACTGGACGCCGCGCGACGTCGGGATGCCGACGCAGTCGCGCAACTCATGACGGCGCACATGGACGAAGCGCATTCGCAGTTGCGCACAGTGCACGCTGCGCTGCAGCAGAAGCTGGTGCTGGATTCAGAGTTGGACCTGGATTCCGATCGTGATGCCGGCTAAAGCATTCAGACCGGATCCGGTCGACTTCTGCTCTTAGCTCATTAGGCAGGGGTTGCGCCGGCCGCGGAGGCGAAGAGCTCGCGTGTCAGCTCGGCGAACGGGGCGCGCCCAAATGCGCGTTCGAGCATATGACTCGCCCACAACACCAACGCATCGGCATGGCGACTGCCTACAATCTGGATGCCGACAGGCAGGCGCGTGGCAGTCATCCCGGCATAGAGGCTTGCCGCCGGCAGTCCCAGCTGATTGCACCATGCCGTGAAATGCGGAAACAAGGCTGTGCTTGAACTCACTTCGGCAAGTGACGGGGCCACGTCGGGATATACCGGGCAGATGAGGAGATCGTGCCGCTCAAAAAACGCATTGACGGCGGCGCCCAACTCTCCCCGTTCGATCAGCGCGCCCAATAGCTCCCCCCGCGAGATGCCGTTGCCGGCATGCGCGTATGCCTGCAGCGACGGGTCGAGTTCGGCCCACCTGTCGGTCATGCCGTCCGTGAGCTGACGGCAGCATGCACGCCAAAGTGTTGTGTGGACCGCATTGCACTGCGCGACGCCAGGCGGATCGGCGACGTGAACGAGTGCTCCAAGTTCGCGAAACATCGCTGCAGTTCGTACCACGGCATCGTGGATTTCAGCCTCGGCGATGACAGGCAATCCGAGCGTGGGACTGCACGCAATACGAATGCCGCCCGGAACGGGAATGCATGACAGCCCGCGCGCATAGTCTGCTCCCTCGAACGGTAAAGCGTACCAGTCGCGGCTGTCCGGGCGGGTGATGATCGTTAGGATCTGCGCGGCATCCGCGACGCAACGTGTCATCGGGCCGACATGACTGAGCAGACCGAAGGGACCGCGAGGTGCGTGGGGTACTCGCCCAAAACTGGGTTTGAATCCGAAGACGCCGGTGAAGGAGGCTGGGATGCGAATGGATCCGCCGCCGTCCGTGCCGATGGCCACCGGGCCCATTCCGAGCGCAACGGCGACGGCCGCACCTCCGCTGCTGCCACCCGGCGTACGCGAGCGGTCCCATGGATTGCGCGTGGTGCCGGTGAGGGGGCTGTCGGTGACGATCTTGTGTGCGAAATCCGGCATGGTCGTTTTGCCAAAGCAGATTGCCCCCGCCTCACGTAGGCGCGCAACGCTGGGACTGTCCGATGCGGCGGCTTCAGGCATCGTTGCCCGCGACCCGTATCGCGTGGGGAGTCCGGCAACGGCGATGTTGTCCTTGATGCTGACCGGGACGCCGTCGAGTTGGCTGAGGGGCGCGCCACGTTGCCAGCGCGCCTCGGACGCCCGCGCCAATTCGAGAGCTTCATCGGCGACTTGGCAGAATGCGTTGACCGTCGGATCCAAAGACTGGATCCGTTCCAAGGTGCTCTTCATCACATCGACGGGCGAAGTCCGTCCGTTCGCATATAGCCCGCTAAGTTCCCACGCAGTCAGTTCACACAGGTCGCTTCCCATGCCATCCTCCAATTAATTATAATAAATTAACGATAGGCGTGACCGTCCGCGTTTGTCAAGCTGCGAGGTATCATGCAAGCGGGAGAAATGCCGGGTAAACGCTTGGATGAGGCACGTTGACGAGTGACCGTGACGAGCGTAGATTTAATGATAATAAATAGGTGATGCGCCAAGCGTGATCCGCAGCAGAGACGCAGAATTCGTGACATGCCGCGTATTTCGGGGGTGCAAGTTGTCCAGTCACCGAAATCGGCGACGCGTCGTTTGCTCGAGAGAACTGGGGGCGTATTGGGAGGGTATGTGGTGTCGTTGCCGACACCGAGGGTGCTGCGATGCGCCCGGTGAGGAGCGACTTTGAGCGCTATTCCTGCGCGAGTGCTTCCGCGCTCGCAATGAGTGCTCTTTTCTTTTCCTTGCTCAGCCGGCCGGCGATGGCAAGAAGGTTTGCGAGCAGGTCGTCGTCCTCATAGAGGAAGCTGGTGGGAACGAGCATCGCGCGCGCCAGACGTTGGCTGGTTTGAAGCGTGGGCGTATGTTTGCCCTTTTCGTACTGATTGACGCGGGCGCTGGCGGAAAATTCGTCGATGCCCGCCTGAATGCCGAGCTGTTCCTGTGTAAGGCCCGAGCGTAATCGAGCCTGTTTCAGGCGCTTGGCAAACACGGAGGGAGAGGTGGCATCGCTGGACATTCACGGAGTGTCCGGGAAAGGCGTGCCGTTTTTACTAAGTAATTCTTAGTCTGCAGGCTAAAAACTACTTGGTCTTGGAGGTCAGGCCGATAGTCTGCGTCAACGCTTCAGCGCTCTTGAGGAGGGCCTTTCTCTTTTCGCGAGGCAACCTTGCAGCAGTTGCGAGAAGGCTCGCGAGCAGGTCGTCTTCTTCGTAAAGGTAACTGGTCGGAACCTGCAGTGCACTGGCCAGCCGTTGCCCCATCTGCAGCTTAGGTGTGTGCTTTCCGCTTTCGTATTGGTTCACGCGCGCGCTTGCGGAGAATTCGTCGATACCCGCTGCGATCCCAAGTTGCTCCTGGGTGAGGCGCGAGTGCAGACGGGCCTGTTTCAGGCGTTTGGGGAAAGCAGAGGATGTCGATGAGGGCCGAGGCATCCTAAGAGTTTCTTTAGTTATTGCAGGATTTTTACTAAGTATCTCTTAGCCTAAAAACTAAGAATGTCTTAGTCTGATGGCGGCGAAGTGATGACTTTTCCGCTTGGTGAAACGAGACTCCGCAGCTTCTCGAGTTGGACAGGATTGGCATGGCGGACATGACATGACGGACTTTTGACGATGGCGACAATCTTGAACATCCTCAGCTACGTGAGCATCCTCGCGCTAGTCGCGCTGGGTCTCGCGATCATCTTCGGTTTGATGGACATCGTGAACCTCGCACACGCGGAATGGGTGACGATCGGTGCCTACACGTTGGCAGTGGCGCAATCGTTGGGCGGGCCCCATGTGTTCTGGCTCGCGTTGTTTGTGGCGCCGGTGGTTGGTGCAGTGCTCGGGTGGTTCCTCGAGCGCCTCGTGATCCGACTGCTCTACGACCGTCCGCTCGACACGTTGCTCGCGACGTACGCGATTAGCTTGATCGTCCAGAAAGCCCTCGAACTGATTTTCGGCACACATCCAATGTTGGTGTACGCGCCCATAGATGGGGCGATTCCCGTGCCGGGGGGCAGCTATCCGGCGTATCGGCTGTTCGTGATTGGCGTTGCAGCGGTGGTGACGACCGGTTGCTGGCTGCTATTCACCTATACGCGCTTCGGAACTCAGCTGCGTGCGGTGATCCAGCACCCAGCGATGGCAGAGGCAGTCGGTATCGACACGCGACGGCTGAACCGATTGGCGTTCTGTGGCGGTGCCGCACTCGCATCGCTGGCCGGCGTACTAGTCGCGCCGATGATATCGGTGGAGTCTCATCTTGGCGTCGCCTACCTGGCCAAGGCGTTCTTCGTGATCGTGTTGGGCGGTATCGGTTCGATCGCCGGCAGTCTGCTGGGCAGCGCCTTCGTCGGCACGGCTGAAACGCTGCTCAGCTATCGCGTGGATCCGTCGCTCGCCTCGGCGATCGTGCTGATTCTGTCCATCGTTCTGATCCGTTTTCGGCCACAAGGCCTGTTGCCCGGTTTCAGCGCCGCCCATCAGCTCCACGGAAAAGGTTGAATCATGCTCCGACAACTTCTTGCGAGTACGCGCCGCTGGCTGTTTCAGCCAGCGATCGGTATCGAAGACATCTCTCCGATGGCAATCGGCGCCGCGATTGTTGCTGCCGCATTGATCTTGCCGTTTTGCCTGGGGAGTTATCCGCTATCGACCGTGCGGGATGCGCTGATCATGGGACTGCTGGCGCTGAGCTACGACCTGCTGTGGGGCAAGGCCGGTGTGCTCACGCTCGGACACACGACCTTCTTCGGACTCGGCGCGTACGGTTTCGCAATCGCCACCGTGCAATATGGACAGACGTCCACCGTCGGAGTGATCGTGGGACTGGTCTGTGCCGTGGTCGTCGCGGCCGTGTTGGGCTATTTCCTGTTGTTCGCCGGTGTGCGGTTGCACTTTTTCGCCATTATCAGCATGGCCGTGCTGATCGTCGTCCAGCAACTGGCGACAAGTTGGCAGTCGGTCACGGGCGGTGACACGGGCCTGCTCGGCATTCCGGGATTGTCCTTCTCACCGGTCGGGCAGACGCTAGATTTGAGCGGAGCGCGCGGATCCTGGTACACGGTCGTGACCGTGCTTGCCGTGCTGCTCGTCGCGACCTGGCTCGTATGCCGCAGCCGATACGGCAAAGTCCTGACCGCGATCGCGACGAACGAATGGCGCGCAAAGGCGTGCGGCTATCACACGTCCGGGCACCTTTTGCTGGTGTTCGTCGCATCGGCCGGACTTGCCGCTATCGCAGGAACGTTGATGGCCGCCTGTTCGGGGGTAGTGGCGCCCGATGTGTTCTCGCCGGTGCTGGCTACCGAAGTCATTCTATGGGTGGCGATCGGCGGTAAAGGCACGCTCGGTGGTCCGGTGCTCGCAGCCGTCGGGTTGACGCTGCTCAAGCAAACGGTATCGAGCGCAACTACTGACGGATGGCCGCTTCTGCTCGGCGCATTGTTCCTCTGCTGCGTGCTGTTCTTGCCCAACGGCGTACGACTCGGGGGCTTGATCGCCGGGGCACGTCGGATCGATCGAATTCGACGGGGACGTAGCCACTTACATCGTGCCGAACGCGTGGAAGGAGGCCGGTGATGGATACGCCGCTGATAAAGGGTGAAGGGTTGCAGCGCGCGTTCGGCGGCATTCATGCGGTCGACAACGTCGATGTGTCGATTGGCTCACGCGACCTGCTGTGCGTGATTGGCCCGAACGGCGCCGGCAAGAGCACTTTGGTCGGGCTGTTGTCCGGTGCGATCGCGCCGGGGGCCGGAGAGTTGTATCTCGCAGGTGTGCGCATGACGGGACGGCCGATGCACCGATTCTGCCGACGCGGCGTGGTTCGCAAGTTCCAAGGCACGAACACATTTCTTTCAATGAGCGTGCGCGAGAACCTCGTCGTCGCGGGCCTCGGTGTTGCGTCGTACCGGGACACGCCGATGCCGAACCCGGACGCCATTCTGGACGAGATAGGACTGTCGGACCAGGCCAACTTATGTGCGATGACCCTGCCGCATGGTGAACGCCAATGGCTGGAGATCGGTATGGCGATGATGTGTCAACCCGCGTTGCTCTTGCTCGATGAACCGGCCGCCGGCCTGTCGGCCGCCGATGCGCAACGGCTCGTACGCCTGATTCACCGTCTGCGCGAGCGCTGCGCGGTACTCGCGATCGAGCACGACCTGAGCTTTGTCGAGGCGCTGCAGTGCGAGACCTGGGTCATGCATCGCGGCCAGATCGTTCGGCGAGGCTCCTATGCGGACATCGCGCGCGATGAAGAAATCCGGCGCATCTATCTCGGTCAGGGAGCGGGTCATGCTACACATTGAGAATCTGTCTGCCGGGTATGGCGACGTCGCGGTGCTGCATCAACTCGACCTCGACGTCGGGCCAAACGAAGTTGTTGGCGTGCTCGGCTGTAACGGTGCGGGCAAGACGACCCTGGTCAAAGCGATCATGGGCTTGCTGCCACGCGTGACGGGCGACGTGCGGTTTCAGGGGCAATCCATCAACGGTTTGCGCACCCATGCGATCGCCCAACGCGGCATCGGATTGGTTCCTCAGGGGCGCTGGATTTTTCCCAAGCTGACCGTGCGCGAGAACCTCATGATGGGCACGCAGGCTGCGGGTGGTGGGGCGATTCTCGACGAGGTGTTCGAATATTTCCCTATTCTCAAGTCCAGACTCTCGCAGCATGGAGGCACGCTGTCCGGCGGTGAGCAACAGGTGCTCGCGATTGCCCGCGCGCTGTGCGGTCGGCCGAAACTGCTGGTGCTGGACGAACCGTCCGACGGAGTGCAGCCGAATCTGGTCGAGCTGATCGGCGAGGTCATCCCAACGTTGTGCCGCCGATCGCAGCTCGCCGTGCTCCTGGTCGAGCAGAACCTCGATCTCGTGCTGCGCAGCGCACAGCGCTGCATCGTGCTCAAGAACGGGCGACTTGCCCATGCCGGCCGCATCGAGCCGCGACGCGGTGCCGCGGGGGCTCATCCGTTGACGCAATACCTGTCGCCGGCCGCCGAGTCTGACACGTCTTCAATCTCTTCACCACATTCGACGCATTCCAACCTGAACTTCACCCAATGAAGAACATGATGAACCGCCGTGCCTTTACCCGAACCGCCTTATTCAGTACCGTCGGCGCACTCACCGCTTCCGCTATGCCATCGTTGGTACGGGCCACCACGCCGCTCAAGATTGGCTTGCTTGCACCGCTGAGCGGTCCACTTACCCGCGTGGGTGAGACCAACCGCAACTGCGCGCAGTTGGCCGTCGACGAAATCAACGCCGCAGGTGGATTGCTGGGACGCCCGTTGCAACTGAGCGTCGAGGATACCCAGATGTCCACCGCTGTGACGCTGCAGAAGGCCCGACAACTGTTGATGCGCGATGAGGTCGCGGTCCTGACCGGCATGGTGCTACCGTCCGAGCGCGAAGCGGCGTTGCAGGCCGCCAAGTCCACTGGGCGGCTCGTGATCTACCCGAACTTCGACGAGGGGCGCTGCGATCCGAATTTGTTCACTACGGGCCTGACTGTCAACCAACGCATCGATCCACTGATTGAGTGGCTGATGCGCAACGGTGGTCGCACGGTGTGCGCGGTGGTCTCGGACATCGGCAGCAACCGCAAGGTGCTGGTGCCCAGACTGCAGGCAGCGGTGAAACGTTACGGCGGGCAGTTTCTCAACGTGTATTGGTTGCCGTTCGGCACGCGCGATTATGGTGCGGTGCTGCAGCAGATCGCCAGCCAGCGCCCACAGATTGTCTGGCACAGCATCGGCGACGACCCGGTCACCTTCGTCAAACAGTACCGCTCGTTCGGCATGAAACCGCAACTGGTGACTGACATTGCGCACGAGTCGCTGTCGATTGCGACCACGGGCGCGTCGACCGGGATCATTGGCGTTTCCTCGTATTTCATGAGTGTCGACAACCCGGAGAACCGGGACTTTCTCGCGCGCTACACGGCACATGAAGCTGGCCCACACGACCCTCGGTTAGGGCAGTTGGCCGTGGTGCTCCCGCACGGCGAGTGCACGTATGCCGGACTTCGCCTGTTTGCAGCGGCTGTCAAGGCGGCCGGCAGCGTCGACGTTGCCCGCGTGAAAGTCGCGCTGCCGGGTGTTTCGTTGAATCTGCCGCGGGGGAAGGCGGGCGTGAGCCAGGACGGCGACCATGTGTTGTGCCAAACCCGTATCGGCAGGGCACTGTCGGACAATAGTTTCGCGGTGTTGGACTCGGCCGGACCGATTTCACCGCAGTGCGAGGGATAGGCATGAGGTAATCAAACACGTTTTAATTTCTCTAGATTATTAAGGAATACATATGAATGACGTACTGGGAATGAACGTCGAGAAGTTAATGGTCGGCTACCGACGCCGCTCGTTCTCGCCCGTCGAAGTTATTTGCGCGGTTCTGGACCGGGTCGCGCTCTTCAATCCCCTTGTCAACGGCGTGTGCAGCCTCGACGAGGACAGCGCGCTGGCCGCCGCACGCGAGTCGGAGCGACGCTGGATGCGCGGGGAGCAGTGTGGATTGCTGGATGGCGTACCGGTTTCGGTCAAGGACCTCGTCGCCGTGCGCGGACTGCCTACCCGATACGGATCGCTCACGTCACCCAGTGCGCCGGAGGCCGATGACGCACCCGCGGTCGCGCGACTGCGACAGGCCGGCGCGCTGCTGTTCGGCAAGACTACGACCTCGGAGTTTGGCAACAAGATCGTCACGGACAGCCCGCTCACCGGCATTACCCGTAACCCGTGGGACCGGCGTCTCACGTCCGGCGGGAGCAGCGGTGGATCAGCTGTAGCGGTTGCGCTCGGCATGGGACCGTTGTCGCTGGCCACCGACGGCGGCGGCTCAATCCGCGTCCCAGCCTGCTGGAGTGGGGTGGTCGGAATGAAACCGTCGTTCAACCTTGTGCCAGCCGGCGCGGCGGTGAGTTGGACGCACCTATCGACGCTTGGGCCGATCGCGCGCTGCGTAAGCGACGCGGCGCTGATGCTGACCGTGATGGCCCGCCAGAGCGATGCGCGAAGACTGGTTTCTGCTTGTCCCGATCTGCGCATCGGTCTGGATGATGGCATCGCCGGGTTGCGCATTGCCTATTGCCCGGCGCCTGCTGGCGTACAGGTTGAGCCTGACATCACCGTGAGCGTCCGTCAGGCGGTGGGCCTGTTCGAGGCACTCGGGGCACGGGTCGAGGAAACGGACGTGAAGCCGCTCGACGGCTATCTGGAGAGTCGCATACATGCCATTCAGTGGGCCGTGTTCTTTGCACAAAGGGTCCGGCAGCTTCATCCCGCTGCGCGGCCGCAGCTCGATCCGGATGTGTGTGCGCTGGCTGAGGCGGGCGATAGCGTCCTCACATCGAGCTTTGTCGATGCGCTTCAGGCGCGCCACGCGCTCACGGTCGCGATGGCCGCGTTCTTTGAAGACTACGACCTGCTGGTCACGCCGACATTCCACTGCGCCCCACCGCTCGCGGAGGGGCGGCCCGAGCACTCACGCATGGCGCCGCCATTGACGTCATGGTGTAACCAAACTGGTTTGCCTGCGGCGAGCGTGCCGTGTGGTTTGCCAGGCGGATTGCCGACGGGCCTACAGATCATCGGGCCACCGGGCGGCGATGCGCTGGTGTTGCGTGTGGCACGTGCGTACGAATCCGCACGCGGACCGTTTCCGGTTCCGACAGAAGCAATGCAGGGCCAGACGGAGGGCGCGGAGGTGCGGACATGAATCCTCCCATTACCAAAATCGTCGTCCAACTCCTCGAACGGCGCGCCGAACTGCACGTACCGGTCGACCCGCCACATCGGCAGGTCGTAGTGGCGGCAGTGCTCCAATTCGACGACTGGCGCGCGGACCCGACACGCGCGGCGCTCGAGCCGCTCTATGAACTCGGCGCTGAGCTGGGCACGTTGCTGACCGGACGGGCGCGATGGGCGCTGGATGTCGCGCCGTCGGCAATTCAGGCCTACGGCAAGGCCGCGCTCGTAGGCAGCGCGGTACCGCTCGAGTGTGCCGCGGCGCTTTTGCATCCCCGCATGGGCAAGGCCATGCGCGAGAGCTTGCCTGGCGCCACGTCGTTAATCCCGTCGGTGACCAAGCGCGGTGCGCCAGGCACGTGCATCGACATTCCGTTGCACGGCAGTACCGACATGTGGAGCTTCGACCACTTCGACACGGTATCGCTCACGCTCGCCGATGCGCCAGCGTCGAACGAGATCGTGGTGGCAATCGCGCTGGCCGACAGCGGTCGGCCGCTCGCGCGGGTACGTCCGGATTGAACAAGGGCGACGCTAAGACACTTCGACACGCACAGACAATCACAAAGACGAAGGAGACATCATGCAGTTAAGGAAATTTCGGGGTAACGCAGGGAAGTGGGCAGTGGTGTTAGGCATGTCAGCCAGTGCGGGGATCGCACATGCGCAATCATCGGTCTCGCTCTATGGACTGGCCGACGCATTCGTTGGCGAAGTGCATCCTGCCGGGGCAGCCGGCAACGCGTGGCAAGTCGGTTCTGGCGGGATGACGACGTCGTATTGGGGGATGTCTGGTACGGAGGATCTGGGCGGCGGCATGAAGGCCGTCTTCACGCTCGAGAGCTTTTATCGTATCAACGGCGGTCAGGCCGGTTCGTTTCCCGGACAGTCATTTTTCGGGCGAAATGCCTTCGTTGGTCTGAGCGGCCATTTCGGGGAGTTGACGCTGGGGCGCAATACTGCACCGCTGTTCGTGTCGACGCTGCTGTTCAATCCGTTCGGCAATTCGTTCGTCTTCTCGCCGATCGTCGTGCACAGCTTCCTTGGCTCGGCCATGGGTGCTGCGTCACTCCAGAGCGATACGGCGATCGACAATTCACTTCTTTATCAGACGCCCGAGGTGGGTGGTCTGTCGGGGAGCCTGCTTTACAGCAACGCCGGCGTCGCCGGCCATGCAGGGCAAGCCAACTATAGCGCGAACGTGTTGTACTTCGCGGGCCCGTTTTCCGCGACGGCCGCCGTGCAGAGTCTGCACACGGCATCGCTGTTTCTCAATGGCGCAACCGCGCAGACCGCCTGGATGGCCGGTGGCGCGTATCGGTTGCGTGCGGTTAAGCTGTTCGCACAGTACGAACGCGTGGACAATAACAATCACGTCACGGACGACACGGTGCAACTCGGGGCACGTGTTCGTATAGGGTTAGGAAGCGTACTGATGTCGTGGGCGGGAACGCGGCGACGACCGTCGGTAGGCGATCATATCCGTTGGTCGACGGTCGCGTTGGGTTACGACTACCCGCTGTCGAAGCGAACCGATGTGTATGCAGCTTGGCGTTATGACACGATCACAGGTGTGTCGACGGGCAATAGCGTGGGTGCCGGGATGCGGGTCAAATTCTGAGCAGCACGACTTCGTTAGGGTAGAACACGGCCGGATCGGGTGTCCGGCCTTCAGTGCAGCGCTTGCTTGGGGTCGAGACCAGGATGCATTCGGCTGGATGTGAGGCGCGGGGTATCATGCCCCAACATCATCACGAACACTTCATGGCTCATGGTTTTGCCGAAAGTCCGACGCGCGGGGCGCAAGGCGCTTACCAAAAGCGACCTTCTGCCGTTGCCGACCGCGAAGGTCCGAGCGCTGTCCCTTGAAAATCATATGGCACTGGCCGCTGTAAGGGCCGGCCACGGGGGAGAAGAGCAAATCAGTTGTCTGCTACGGGTCGTCTATCTCGCATTCTATATGCGCAACGAGACGGAAGCCGGAGCGGATTTGGACCTGTACCGGCAAGCCGAGGCCGCTTTGGAGGCCTGCATTGCACGTGCGGAGCAGGGCGCTGCCTGGTTGTTGCTCGATCGCGAGCAGTCCGCGATCGAGCAGATGTTGGTCGTTCATGACGAGCAGTTGGCGGCGGTGCCGATGCACAGGTACTGCACCGCTTGGGAAGACCTCCAACGATTCATGACCGGACAGATCCGGTCGCCCATTCCGACGTCGGGCGCGGCGCCGTGAAGCCAAACAGCCTACCGTAAGCGCATCCTGAGATCATCCTCCCAGACTCCACGTGACCAATACCACATCGGTCACAGTGGAAAGGTTGCATCGAAACGCGATGGCGTTGTCAGGCTTCGCTGCGACGGATCACGGGCATGCCGTGTGCAATCCCTGGAGAGACACAATTTTTTACCGACGGAATGTCCCGTCGGTAAGACGGGTTTGGTATCTGGTCATCCTTGCTGCTTGAATGCCTTTCAGTTCTGGCCATGTTCGTGCCGGATATGGAGGGCCAATCATGTCTTGGAATGATGACGGAATGCGGACGATCTTGCGCCGCCGACAAGTCGAGCGGTGCACGGGCCTATCGAGGTCGACAATCTATAAGCGCATGCGAGACGGAACGTTTCCGCCCGCCATTCCGCTTGGTGGGCGAATGGTAGGGTGGCGGGCGACCGATATCGAACAATTCCTGGCCGATCCGTCGCGATATCGAGCATCCCAGGCGCACGAGGCGGAAGACAGGGGAGATGGCGGTGAAGCACGATGAGCAATCGCCGTCACTCGATGAGCGTCTTCGCAATTGGGGGCAGTCGAATCGCGGCGCGTACGATCCCAGCGATGCCGAACGTGTAACCCGGGCGTGGCGAACGCTGCAGCCACGACATCGAGAGGTTCTGCGGATGGTCTACCTCTGGCATGCGAGTCGGGAGGTCGTGTGTCGACGGCTGAAGATCGTTCGCTATCCACGTCATCTGTTCGATCTAGAACTCCATGCTGCGCGGTCCGCGCTTACCCGCGCCCTTGAGGAAGGCAAGTACACACAATAGCGTTCGCGGGATGAAAGTTCGGCGATGTCAGTTGCATAGGCGCTCACGCAGCGCGAAGCGCAGGCGCATCGTGATGATGCGTTGTGGACAAGATCACGTTCTCGATGAAAAAAAATAAATTTAGGAACATCAAGGAATCTTGCGGCGCGACTGGGAACGAGATGCGTTCTGTTCGCGAGCGTCGGCGCTTGAATCGGCGTGACGGCTGACCTACAGTGAAGCCAACAATCTGATCCGGTCAACGTGCGTGGCACGACCGAGTACGCGTTAGCGGCCCCGATGCATCGATGTCTGTGAAAGGTGTGCCGTAGCGCACATGAGAAGGCCTGCGATTGGTTCGTAATCGCAGGCTTTTTGTTTGCTGGTTGGGTTTCAAGATTCCCCGTTGAACCCGCGGTGGTCTTTGTAACGCCGCGGGTTCTCTTTTTCATGGACGGCCGTCGACGCTCGGAGCTCATCCGAGGAAAGACGGTCATGAAATCGCTTCTGGTGGCTTCGGCCCATGGTGGTACTGGCAGAACGACGTTCGTGTGTCAGTTCGCCCATTATCTTCGTCTGATACGTGGATACCGGGTGTTAGTGCTTGATCTGGCCGAGCCGGCATGCAGTGCCATTTCGCTCACACGCGGCACCTGCGCGCGCATGACGAAGTGCCCGTCATCCAATGTTCGGCGCGATCGACTGTCTGACGCAGCCAGACCGTGCATTGGGGTGCTCGCCGCAGCCACCATCGCCGGCATTGCGGATCGGGACGATCCGGTCGGCGCGCGTTGTTACGCCAACTTGCGACACTTGTTGTCCCAGGTCGACGCATTGTTCGACATCTGTCTGATCGATAGTTCACCGTGGCCTGATTTGCGTGCCGTATGCGCGGCAGCGCTTACGGATGCGCTGATCAGTCCAGTTACGTTGTCGCCAGATGCGCTGGAGCGGATCGTCGACTTCATCAACAGCGACAAGGGCGTGCGCGATGTACGCGCGCGCCTCAATCCATCGCTCTGTTTTATCGGCATCGTGCCCAACTGCATCGAGCCGGCTTCGCTGCAGACTCAGCTTAGGCGGTTCGAGGTGCCCATGGGCGCATGGCTGGTTCCGCATGATCAAAGTCCAACAGGCCATCTGTTGCTGCCTCGGCTCGACGCCGTTCCGCGGGCGCAGGCATGTGGGATATCGGTAGCGGAACTTGTCCAGGGCGATTTGACTGTTCATCGCGAATGGATGGCCATGAGCGCGTGTTTCGATGTGATCGCTCGACGACTCGATTCCATACGCGAAGTCCCGTTGCAGTCGGAATGGAGCGAGGCGTGTCATGTGTAAGTTCACGTCGATTCCGAATATACGTCGAACTGTGCGGTGCGGTGTGGTTTCGCTTGCCGTCGCGCTTGGCACGTTCATGGCATGGCCCGATGTGACGCATGCGGACGATTGGGGCTGTCAGGTGATGTTGTGTCTGTCTAATCCGGGTGGCCCGGAGCAGTACGCAGAATGCGAACCGCCAATCGAAAGATTGTGGGACGCGCTGCGACACGGTGATCCGTTTCCAACTTGCAATTTCGCTACAGGTGGCGCGCGAGGCGGATCGGTGACCAACACGTTCGCCGACGCCAGCTATTGCCGAGAACCCATGTTGTACTGGGCCGGGTCGGAGCCGAGCGAACGTATGTGCCGGGCAATTGGTGCGATCAACGCCAAAGTCGACAATCAACTCGATGTTCGTGTCTGGTGGCGTGTCGGAGACCAGAGACCGACGGTCACGAAACTCTGTGGCGCAAGCAGCGCGTCGTCGATCTATGACCTTGGAAATTCGACAGCGCATCACCTGCAGCAGGTCAATCGACTTGGTTGGAGGAATCGATGATGCCGCTCGATTTCTTGTCCCTCGCGCAACGCTGTGCGCCGCAGATCGACCCGACCACGATGGCGGCGATCGTGCGGACCGAATCTGGATTCAATCCCTACGCGATTGGCGTCGTACACGGTCGGCTGCGTCGACAGCCATTGAGTGCCGCCGAAGCGGTCGCGACAGCACGTGCGTTGGAGGAGACCGGCTGGAACTTCAGCGTCGGACTCGCGCAGGTGAATCGGGAGAATTGGCCGGCCTACGGCATGACCCCCGAGAACGCGTTTGAGCCGTGCCGCAACTTGGCGGCCGGTGCGGCGATCCTCCACCGTTGTTTTAGCGCGGCGGCGAAGGCCAGCGAGTTCCGTGTACTGACCGATCATCAATCTGATGTCCAAGCCGCGCTGCGTGCGGGTCTGTCCTGCTATGCGAGCGGTAATTTCTCGACCGGCTACCGGACGGGATACGTACAGCATGTTGTCGAGAACGCCGCGACGCTGAAGTCTTCCGTATCGGAGATCGTACCTATTCCAGTCTTACCGATCGGTTCTGTGCCGCCTATCCGTTCATCACGCTCCCGATCTTTGATTCAGCAGCCATCGCGACGGGATTACGACGGAGTGAATGCGGTGTCGCCCGCTGCGGATCCGGAGCGCGAACCGGAAGCGAGTGCAGTGGTGTTCTAGCTCTTCATTTTAGGAATCAGGTGGTGATCAATCGACGCGGAGTCGGACATGTACTTAGGAATGCGATGCAATAAATGCGTGATCGATGTGTGGGTGGTGAGACTGCTATCCGGGCGAAGAACGGCTCGCGCAATCGCTCTGGCCGCTTCGTCCCTGATGTTCGTTGTTCCGGCATGGGCGCAACTCTCTCAGGTCAATGCGCTGCTGAACATGATCCAGACAACACTGTTGAGCGTCGGCGGCGTGATCTGTTCGATTTCCATTATCTGGGCGGGATTTCGAATGATGTTTCAGCACGCCCGATTCGGTGATATCGCGAATGTGTTTATCGGCGGCCTGTTCGTCGGTTGCGCGACGGTCATCGCCGGCATGTTGATCCCGACGAGTTGATCTGGGCGGCGCCGAACCATGCACGCACTCAAAGATCCCGTCTTCAAAGGCTGCACCCGTCCCGCGATGCTGTGGGGGGTGCCGCTGGTTCCGTTCCTGATGATCGGCGGCGGCATGCTGATTCCGGCCATCTGGGCACTGCTGGCCAGTCCGCTGCTGGGCGTCGCGATCCTCTTTCTGATGATTCCCGTGTTCGTCGCGATGCGGTGGATCACGCGCCATGACGACCAGCGACTCGCGCAGCACGGGCGACGCGTTCGTATGGCGCTGTGCCAGCGCAATCGCCGCTTCTGGGGCGTGCATGCCTATGTGCCGGTGCGCCTGAAGAGGAGGGTGTGAGATGGCTGAAAAAATGCCGATCGTGTCCGTCTCGAACCGGGAAGTACCGCTTGCCGGCTATATCCCGTACTCGACACATGTGACCGACCACGTTATCAAGACGCGCGAAGGCGACTACGTGCAAATCTGGAAGATCGCCGGCATCGCCTTTGAGGCGGCCGATCCCGCCGATATCCTCGCGCGGCATGACGGGTTCAACCAGTTCGTGCGTGGACTCGCGGGCGGCCATGTGTCGCTGTGGTCGCATCGTTTGCGTCGGCGGGTGTCGGACCAGTTTTCGACCCAGTACCGCAATCACTTCTGCGAGGAGCTTGCGACACGCTACTACGGGAGCTTTTCGGGCTACCGGATGATGGCCAACGAGTTGTATCTGACGGTGGTCTACCGCCCAAACCGCACGCGACTGGGACGTGTCTTCAGCCGTGCGGCACGCCGCACGCGCGACGATATCCGACGCGATCAGGTCGACGCATTGAAGGTCATGACGGAGCTCTCCGCCCAGGTTGAATCCAGCCTCAAACCGTACGAGCCGATTGCGCTTGGCGTTTATCGCCGGCCCAGCCCCGTCGGGCGGACCTCGCGTCGCTATTCGTCAGCGCTGGAACTGCTCGGCTATCTGATCAACGGGGTCTGGGAGCGTGAGCCTGTGCCCACCGGCTCGATTCGCGAGGCACTGCCGATTTCGCGGCTTTTCGTCGGTGCCGAGAAAGTCGAGATTCGTATGCCGACGAAAACGCGCTTCGCGGCGATGCTCGACCTCAAGGATTATCCGGAAGACACCGAACCAGGCATGCTCAATGGCTTGCTGTACGGCGACTTCGAGTATATCGAGACGCAGAGCTTTACGATCCTGGACAAACCCACAGGGAAGGAAGCGCTGGAGCGGCAGCGCAATCAGCTCATCGCCGGCGAAGATGTCGCTGTGTCCCAGGTCGAAGCGATCGACCAGGCGCTCGATGAGCTGATCAACGGGAATTTCGTTCTCGGCGAGTACCACTATTCGCTGGCGGTGCTCGGTGACACGCTGGACGAAGTGTCACGAGGCATCGCCAAAGCCCGTACGCAACTGGCCGATGCCGGCTTCCAGACGGCACTGATCGACCTGGTGGCTGATGCGGCGTGGTTCGCGCAACTGCCGGCCAACTGGCGCTACCGGCCGCGCGAGGTAAAGCTCACGTCGCGCAATTTTTGTGGCCTTGCGAGTCTGCACAACTTCGCGACCGGCAAACGCGACGGTAATCCGTGGGGCGAGGCGATCACGATCGTCAAGACGCCGAGCGGCCAGCCGCTCTATCTGAACTTCCACGCGACACCGGACAAGCAGGACTCGTTCGACGAGAAGGCGCTTGCCAACACCCAGATCATCGGCCGAGCCGGCGCGGGCAAGACGGTGCTCGAGCTATTCCTGCTGGCCATGGCGACCAAGTATGGCATCACAGCCGTGCTGTTTGACAAGGACCGCGGCACGGAGATCGCGATTCGTGCGATGGGTGGGACCTATACGGTATTCCGCCGCGGTGAACCAACTGGGCTGAATCCGTTCCAGATGGCGCCGGATGAACTGGTGATCGACTTTTGGGAGCGCCTTGTGCGCAAACTCGTCGACATCGGTGCGCCGCTGTCGGCGAAGGACGAACTCGACATCTCGCGTGCTGTTCGCGAGGTCGCGCGTATGGATAAACCGCTGCGCCGCCTGTCGATGGTACGGCAGCTTTTGCCGAACGTCGGTGAAAACAGCTTGCACGCGCGACTGGCGAAATGGTGTGCGGGCGGGCGTCTGGGTTGGGTGTTGGACAATCAGGCCGATCGCATCGATCTGGCGCACGCGGACCTGTTTGGTTTCGACGATACCGAGCTGCTGGACGATACCGAGGTGTCGACGCCCGTCACGATGTACCTGCTGCATCGGACCGAGCACTTGATTGACGGTCGACGCTTCATTTACGTGATGACCGAATTCTGGAAGCGGCTCAGCGATCCTGTCTTTACGGATTTCGCCAAAAACAAGCAGAAGACGATCCGCAAACAAAACGGGCTTGGGATTTTCGACACTCAGTCGCCGGCCGATGTGTTGCGTAGTGACATCGCGAGTGCGCTGATCGAGCAGAGCGCGACATTCTTGTTCCTGCCGAATCCGCGTGCCGACTACGACGATTACGTGCATGGCTTCAAGCTGACCGAAGCGGAATTCAATATCGTGCGCAACCTGGGCGAGAGCAGCCGCCTGTTCCTCGTCAAGCAAGGCCATCGTTCCGCGATCGGCCGGCTCGATCTCGCCGGGCTTGGCGATGTGCTCGATGTGCTCTCTGGCACGACCGACAACGTGGAATTGCTCGACACGATTCGCGCTCAGGTTGGCGACGCACCGCAGGATTGGCTGCCCGTATTCCATGATGAGCTCGCGAAGCGCCGCGCGGCGCAGGTCGGAGCGCGACCGTCTTCAAAGCCAGGTCCGGGAGGTGCGTGATGAGCGGCCTCTTTACCGCCGTGGGTGGCACCCTTGAAAACGGCATGTCGAGCTACGTGACGAATGTGTCGTCGGCGCTTTCCGGGGCACTCGTGCCCGTTGCGACCACGGCCGTGACGATCTGGGTGCTGGCCTATGGTCTCGCGGTGGTACGCGGCGAGGCCCACGAGGCCGTGCCTGCCTTTGCCTGGCGAGGGTTGAAAATGGCGATCACGCTGGCGTTCGCGCTGAGCGCCGGGATCTACCAGCAGCACGTCGTTGGTGCGGTCAACGGTGCGACGGCGGGGCTGGCCCAGACAATCCAGAATGCGGCGAACACCACGGGTGGGGGTAATCCGGGATGCGGTTCGACCAATGGCAGTAGCGTAACAGGACAGGCTGCTGCGACCAGCATTTATGAGACGCTCGACTGCTACGACCAGCAGGTTGACCTCGTGATGGACGCCTACTTCAACAAGGCGACGCACGAGGGGATCAGCCCGAGCGGTCTGGCCGCCGCGATGGGGGATTTCCTCTGCGGCCTGATTGCCGCGCTCGGTGGCTCGATCTTTTTGATTGTCCTGGCCTTCGAGGTGGTGATGGCGAGGATGCTGCTCGAACTCGTGCTCGGACTGGGCCCGATCTTCATCGCGTGCGGGGCATTTGCGCCGACCGCGCGGTTTTTCGAAGCGTGGACCGCGAAGCTTGCCAATTACGCGTTGCTGCAGGTGCTTGTCGCAGCGTTCCTCGGTATGGCGCTCACAGCGTTCTCGGCCGAGCTCACCTCGCTCCATGCGACGAGCAGTTCACCCGGTGCCGACTCGTCAGCCCTGATGCAAGCGATTTCCGCCTCCCTTGACGATGCCGCTCCGGCCGCCGCCGCGATTGGCATGTTTGCGACCGGCTTGTTCCTCGCGATGGTCGGTTGGCAGTTGCCATCTGTTGCGGCTGGCCTGTCTGGTGGCGCAACCCTATCGGGTTTTGGGGCGTTTGCAGCCGGCATGGCGTCGCGAAGTCTCGTCACGGCGCTCGGCCGGGTGCTCGTCCGTAACGGACAAGGACCGCGCTCCGGTGGTGAGATTCGCGACCGGACCGGTTTAGGTGGCGGATCGAGTGGTGGATCGGGCGGCGGCGCAGCGCCGGCTTACCAGCGCGTGGCGCGCGCGAATTTGGGCCAGCAGAACAGTTGAGAGGGAGGTGACGACCATGAACGGACGAACCAGATGGTTGCGTGCCATATGCATGTGGGCGGCGTGGTGCGCCGGCGCTCACGCGCAAGGGATCCCAGTCTATGACGCGCAGAACGTGGTGCAGGCCATTGCGACTGTCGGTCAGCTCAAGCAGCAGGTGCAGCAGGAAATCCAGATCTACCAGTCGACGGTCGGTACACGCGGCTTCGGTGCGCTGCTGAGCAATCCAGTCGTCGCCAACTCGTTGCCGTCGAACTGGCAGAGCGTCTATACCGCCATCCAGAACGGTGGTTACGCGGGCCTGACCGGCAGCGCGCAGGCGTTGCGCTCGGCCAGCCAGATTTACAACTGCGAGGATCAGACCGGAATCGATCGACAGCTGTGCCAGCGCGCGCTCAACAAGCCCTACCAGGATAAGGCGTTTGGCCTGCAGGCATACCAGACCGAGTTGCAGGAGCTGAACCAGATCCAGAGCTTGGCGCAACAGATCAATGCGACGCAGGATCCGAAGGGCGTGGCCGAGTTACAGGCGCGCATTCAGACGGAATCGACAGCGGTCGGCAACGAGATGACGAAGCTGCAACTCTTCCGGATGCTGGCCGAGACCGAGGACAAGCTCGTGGCCGAACAGCGGAGCGAGCTGGTATTGAGCCGAGCGGGCAGGACCAACCGGCCACAGGACCGTATGGCGCCTGCGTCATTCGGAAACTGAGGTGACGCCATGTTCAAGCTGAGCTCACTGACGTTGGCCGGGTGCCTCGCCTGGAGTCTGGCCGCGTGCAGCAGCGGGCCACCGAAACCCGTGTTGCCGGACGGTTTGCATCGCGTGCCGATCAACCGCGTGCCGCCCGTCCCGGACAGGCCAATGGCGGTGCCCACCGCTCCGAACCAGCCGGCATCGTCGGATGTCGGAGACCGATCATGAACGCGTCGCACGATTATGGTCGCGTGCTCGACATCGAGGCGTCTCTGACTGACCTCCAGGAGCGCTCTGAACGACGTGCGTGGTATGTCGCGTATGCGGCGGTCGGTGTCGCGGTGTTTTGTGCCATTGCGCTTGCGGTGATGGTGCCGTTCTATCGCGTGGTCCCCTTGCCGATCGAGGTCGATCGTCTCACGGGCGAATCCCAGGTGATCGACGTGCTCGACGCGCGCCATGTGCACACAAAGGAAATCCAGGACAAGCACTGGGTCGAGAACTATGTGCGAGCCCGCGAGCGCTACGACTGGGGACTGCTGCAGATGGACTATGACAGCGTGCTCGCGATGAGCGATGACGCCGTCGCCCGCGATTATCGCGGTATTTACAGCGGTCCGGACGCACTGGACCAGCAGTTAGGAGCGGGCATCGAACGGCGCGTCCGGATTCTTTCGATCACGCTGCCACCCGACGAACCGGGCCATGCGGTCGTGCATGTCGAGCGCACGTCGTTCAAGAACGGCGAGGCTCATGCCGAGCCTGCGCAGCGTTTCGTGATCACGCTGGCTTATACCTACCGACCGCCGGTGTTCACGCGCGAGAGCGTGGCGATCGCCAATCCGTTCGGCTTCAAGGTCACCGCCTATAGCCGCGATGCGGAATACACGCCGCCAGCGTCATCAGCAGGAGGCACACCATGAAAGCGCTTCCTTTGGGAGCTGTGCTGGTAAGCATGTTGTTCGCAGGTGCAGTGCAGGCTGTCGATCTCCCCGGATGGAATGAAGACTCGCGTGTCCGCCAGGTGATCTATCGAGCGGATGACGTGGTGCGCGTCGAGGCCCAGCGTGGCTTCGCGACGCACATTGCGTTGGGGCCACACGAGCATATTCAGGTGGTCGCACCCGGAGATCGGGATGGCTGGCAGGTGGTGGCGAGCAAGGGCGATCATGATGTGTACCTGAAGCCGCAGCTCGCCGCGCACGACTCGAATCTCGAAATCCGCACCGATCGTCACAGCTACAGCTTCGATCTGGTCGTGCTTCCGCTCAAGTCGAAATTCGGCAATGGCCGTGTGATGTATCGCGTGACGTTCGTCTATCTTGACGAGTTGGCCAAGCAAGCACAGGGGAATTCGGATGTCGAACTGGTCGCGAAACGTCTTGCGCAGCCAGCAGCCGTGCGTAACGCACAATATTCGATGCAGGTCATGCCGAACTCCGACGATATCGCACCGACCGCGGCATGGGACGACGGACGCTTTACTTATTTGCGCATTCCGAAAAATCGACGCATGCCGGCGATTTTTCGCGTGGCAGACGACGGCACGGAGAGCGTCGTCGACAAGCACATCGACGGCGACACGATCGTCGTGCACGAGGTGGCGAAGCGTTTCGTGTTGCGGCTGGCAGGAGAGGTCGTTGGAATCTGGAACGACGCTTACGACATGGACGGCGTACCGCCCCGTGACGGCACGACGGTCAATGGGGTGAAGCGCGTGCTGCGGAGCCATCGTGATGAATGACGATAACCCGCGCAAGGCGATCGAGCCCGACGATGCCGCTGGCCCGCAGTCTCGACATGACCAGAACGAGGGGACATCAAGTATTTCCGCAGATCGCGGTATGCCGGAACTGGGGCAATACCGCGGTGCTCGTCCGCGCGCCTGGTGGCTCACGCCCGTCGGGATCGTATTGGTCGTCGGCGTCGGCGCAGTGTGGACCGTGCACGGTTTCCTCGCGCGGCACGATGCCGAAGCGAAGGCGCGGCGCGATGCGATGGCGGGCACATCTTCTCAGGGACGCCTGTTCAAGGAGCTGCCCGCGTCGTCGGCTGGTGGCGCAGCTTCGGCGCCGGTACCCGCAAGCCCGATTGCAGTTCTTCCCGCGTCGACGGCCGGTGCACTCGCGCCTGCGCGTACCGTACGTGCCGCGGCGCCCCGCAGCTACTACGATGCACCGTTGCTCGAAACGGTCGGTAGACAGGATTCGGCGGGTGCGGAACCCGGCGTGCTGGAGCCAGGTGGGGTGACGGACGCAACTTCCTCAGCTGCAGCAGGTGTCACGAGGGCCGCAGGCGCGTTAGCTCCACGGTCGGGGCAAGCTGGCGGCTCACTCGCTCAGGCGCTGACGCCGAGCGCTACACCGCGAGTTCAGGCTGGAACGCTCGGCAATCGAAGTCTGGTGCTCGCGCAAGGCGCCAAGATCGACTGCGTGGGTGACACGGCGTTCGACTCGACGGAGGCTGGCCTGTCGACCTGTACCGTGAGCAAGAACGTGTATTCCGACGATGGCAGCGTCGTGCTGATAGAACGGGGTTCGCAGATCAACAGCCAGTACCGTTCGAACCTGTCCCCGGGCCAGAAGCGGGTGTTCGTGCTGTCGGCCCGCATCAAGACGCCCTACGGCGTCACGGTCGAAATCGACTCGCCGGCGGCCGATGCGCTCGGCCGAATGGGTATTGACGGTTACGTGGACAACCACTGGCGCGAGCGCTTCGGCGCGGCGCTGCTGCTCGGCTCAGTTCAGGACGCAGTCGGCTATCTGTCTACACGCGGCGGCAATACCAACGGCTCGGTGGTGTTCCAGAGCACGCAACAGCAGGGTAACGACATGGCCACGCGCGTGCTTGATAGCACGATCAATATTCCGCCGACGCTCACCCAGAACCAGGGTGCGGAGTTCACAATTGTGATTGCCCGCGATCTGGACTTCGGATCGGTGTATGCCCTGCAGCCGGAGGGGATGCGATGACGATTCGCGCACACGGGCAGGATTCGTCACGTGACCCCGAACTGGTTCGGCTGCCGGAGGACGCATCGGTACGTGAACTGATGCGTCCATTTGCGCTGCTGCTCGACGATCCCGACGTGACAGAGTTGGTGATCAATCGGCCACAGCGTGCCTTGACCGAGGACTCGCTCGGCTGGCATGGCCATGATTGCGAGGATCTTGACTTTGACCGGTTGATGTCGTTCGCCGTAGCAGTGGCCACGCTGACCCACCAGGAAATATCGTCTCAGTATCCGGTCCTTTCAGCGCTGCTGCCGAATGACGCACGTATCCAGATCGTGGTGCCACCGGTCGTGCCGCAGCGAACGGTGTCGGTCACGATCCGTCGTCCGTCCTCCGACGAAAAGACGCTCGATGCGTGTCGTGACGAGGGGTTGTTCGACGAGACGGTATGGCGCCGGCCAGACAGACTCGATTCAGCGTTGTCGGCATTGCGAGCCGACGATCGCGAGCTTATCGAAACCCTAGACGCGCACGACTGGAGCGCCTTCTTCGATCACGCTGTCAGGGGCCGACTCAATATCGCTGTGGTCGGCAATACAGGGTCTGGGAAGACCAGTTTCATGAAGACCTTGTGCCGTTCGATTCCGGCCACCGAGCGGATCGTGACGATCGAGGACGTTCGCGAGTTGTTCATCCGGCATATCGAGAACTGCGTGCATTTGCAGTACAGCAAGGGTGGGCACGGACACGCACGCGTAACACCCGCAGATCTGATCGCGAGTGCAATGCGCATGCGTCCGGACCGTGTGCTGCTGGCTGAGCTACGCGGTGCCGAAGCCTACGACTTCCTGAAGCTCCTGACGACTGGGCATGCGGGTTCAATTACGAGCTATCACGCCCCCAATGCGGCCGTCGCAATCGAGCGTTTCGCGCTGATGGCGAAGGAACACCCGGAGGCTGTCGCCTGGGACGATGCCGCGCTCAAGAGGCTGCTGTTCCTGACCGTCGATGTTGTTGCGCACATGGAGTCACGCCCGATATTCAATGCGATGGGCGAACAGATCGGTAGGCGCTGGGGCATGACTGAAGTCTGGTTCGATCCGGTGCGTAAGGCGCGCACCGCATTCGTGTAGGGGCGAATATGGACCATATCGCTCCCCCTTTGCTCGAGCATACCCGGACGGCAGCCTTGACGGTGGCGGTGCTGGCTTGCCTGATGGGGGGAATCGCTGCGTCGCTCTGGCTCGCGTCGTTCTTCCTGTATGCCAGTCTGCGAATCAATCCGTTATACGCAGGACTTTGGGGCTGGCTCGATGCGGCGCTGGCATGGCGAGACGGGATGATGCCGAATATCGGCCGCCAACTCGCGGGCGCTGCGCTGTTGGCCGTACTCCTGTCCTTCGGCGGTCCGGTCCTGGGTCTGCATGCGCTACGGGCGGGAGCGAGTCGACGCCATCTGTATGGCAGCGCGCGCTTTGCGAGCGAGTCAGAAATCCGCCGGGCGGGGCTGCTATGACGACCCGATCCCACCTCAATACTCCGCCGGCGATTGTCGTGGGGGTCTGGCGTGGGCGCTACCTGCGGTTTGCCGGCCAGCAGTTCGTGCTGCTCGCGGCGCCGGCCCGTTCGGGCAAGGGCGTTGGTGTCGTGATCCCGAATCTGCTCACCTTTCCCGATTCGGTGGTCGCGCTCGATATCAAGCAGGAAAACTATGCAGCCACTGCGGGCTTTCGCCGAGCACATGGGCAGGATGTGTACTTGTTTAACCCGTTTGCCGAGGACGGCCGCACGCATCGCTACAACCCGCTGTCGGCGATCACCAACGGCTTGTTTCGGGTGGGCGACATCCTCGCCATCGGTTATGCGTTGTATCCCGCTGGCGGCCACGACGACTTTTGGAAGGATCAAGCAAGAAATCTGTTCCTCGGCATCGTGCTCCTGCTGTGCGAATGGCGCGACGCGCGCCGAGTCGGCAAGGGAGCGTCGATCCCCGACTTTCCCGTCACGATGGGGGAGGTGCTACGGCAATCGTCGGGCAATGGCATGCCGGTCAAGAGCTACTTGCAACGTGCGCTGGTCCGGCACCGTGGACTGCTCTCGGGACAATGCATCGATGCGTTGAATCGCTTCCTGTCCAACGACGACAAGGTACTGGCGAGCGTGCTGGCGACGTTCAACGCGCCACTCACGATTTGGGCCAATCCGCTCGTCGACGCGGCGACCAGCGCGAACGATTTCGATTTGCGCGACGTGCGCCGTCGTCGCATGTCGATTTATATCGGAATTACGCCCGACCATCTGTCCGAAGCGGCTTTGCTCGTCAATCTTGTGTTCTCGCAACTCGTCAACCTGAACACAAAGCAACTGCCTGAAGCCGATCCAACGCTGCAATTCCAGTGTCTTCTGCTGCTCGATGAGATGACCTCGATCGGGAAGATCCAAATCATTGCACGCGCGGTCGCTTATATGGCGGGCTACAACCTGCGCTTGCTATCGATCGTCCAGTCGATCGCGCAACTCGAATCGGTGTACGGGCGGGCTGACGCGCGTACGTTCATTACGAACCATGCAATGCAGATTATCTATGCACCGCGCGAGCAGAAGGACGCGAACGACTATTCGGAAATGCTCGGTACGTTCACCGGCCAGTCGCACAGTGTGAGTCGCCCCAATGCGCTCTTTGGCCGCGGTGGCTCGAGCGAAAGCGTATCGGAACAGCGCAGACCGTTGCTGTTGCCGCAGGAACTGAAGGAACTGGGGCGTGACAAGGAAATCATCTTGCTCGAAAACACCAAGCCGATCCTGGCCGACAAGATCTGCTACTGGCGCGATCCCGAGTTTGCGTCGCGCGTCCTGACTGCGCCGTCCGTGCCGGCCCTGAACATGGCCTATTTCAGTGCGGTTGTCGAGCGCCGATTGCGCGATCTGCATCCCGCTGAGATCGATCCGGACGGTGCGGGGCTCATCAGTCTGCCGCCCGAATACCTCGAAGTATTACAGGCATGGGATCCACGTGACCTGCCGCCGAACCTAAACGACATCAGTGAGGAGGACGCCGTGGCTTACGTGGAACGGCATTTCACGCTGCTGGGCGTCCCGGCCAGCAAGGTTGTCCATGCAAGTCGTCACCTGAGCGTGGCCGATCTGGACGTGGCTGAACTCGATTTTGTTGAGTCGGCGCGGCATGCAGCCGCGAGCGGCTCGCTCAGTATGGGAGCCCGGCAATGACGACATCTGAAGTGCATGATGCAGACCGTGCGCGTGCTGCACTTGCGGTGATTCCGGCCGACGACTACGAGACATGGGTCGATATGGCGTTCGCGCTCAAGCAGGGCTTCGGCGAAGAAGGTTTTGAAATGTGGGATGCGTGGAGCCGGACGGCCGCCAACTATAACGAGCGTGCGGCTCGGACCACGTGGCGCTCGGTCAGCGCATCGGGTGGCAAGACGCTTGCCACGTTGTTCTGGCAGGCACGCCAGCATGGCTTTGACCTGAAGCGAACGCATTATCCCGACCGCGTGACAGCCATACTCGCAGCCTCGCCCGAGGTGCTGGCGCAGCGCGCAAAGCAGGAGGAGCAGCGAGAGGCGCGTCATGCAGCAGTAGCTCGCGAGGCAGCATCAATCTGGGGGTGGGCGAGACCAGTCGGCCCGGAGCATCCCTACCTTGTGCGCAAGCATCTTGATCCGACCGTCACGCTGCGTGAGCTGGATGCGCTTGAACTGCGTGCGCTGCTTGGCTATACGCCGGCCAGCGAGGAGGAACCGCTGACGGAGCGCGTGCTGATCGTGCCAGTCTGGAACGGGCCCATCTCGACACTGGAGCTGATCGACGAGCACGGGCGGAAATCGTCGCTGGCCGGCGGTGTGAAAAAGGGTGGCTACTGGATGACGGCGCCGACGCTCGTTCTCGGACACGAATCGTCGCAGATTCTGATCGCAGAGGGCATGGCGACGGCATTGTCCGCTTCGCGTGCGACGGACTGGTTCGCAGTGGCGGCGTTGTCGAGCGGGAACCTGAGGCTGGTGGCGCAGAGTCTGCGTGAAAGATTTCCCGATGCGAACCTGATCGTGCTGGGTGAACTAGGCCGCGGTGAGACGCAGGCGCGACAGGCCGCGGCGGCAGCGCAGGCGCGTGTGGTCTGGCCGAAGTTTGCTCCTGAGGCGCGCATCGACGGCAACGTGCCGAACGACTTCAGCGACATGGCGGTGTTGTCGGGGTTTGATGCCGTCGACGCATACCTGCACGCCGCGGTCCGTTTCGTTAAGAAGGCGAATGGTCCACCCGATATCTCCACCGTATCCGGTATGACAGTGTTTGAGGTGGACCAGCATGAGGAGGGCGAAAAGATGGGCAACGTCAAGGAAAAGCTATTACCCGACGACGAAGGGACGCCGCGTCGCCGGTCCTCGAAGCGCAGTACGCGAAAACAGGCTGCACCAGATGTGCCGGCAGCGGATGGCGCGCCCGGTTCGGCACTACCATCGGCGGATCCTTCCGCTGCTGTATCGCCGGCTGTTGACCCTCCGGTTGCCGATCCGCCGAGGTTTGCATCGTCGCGACCGCCGGTCGGTGAACCGCTGTTCGAGGTGGGCGACGTTCCGAACGAGGTCAGGGCGTTGGCTGAACACCGGTTCGGTTCGCCGCTCAGGATGGCCACGCCGCGCGAGAACGGCGGCCTCTATCGCGGCGAGGTATTCAACACGGAACACTATCTGGTGCAGGAGGTCGCGACGCGTAGTGTCGTGTTCCACCGCAAGGATCAGATGACGTTTGTGTCCGAGCGGCTGAAATGGATGGACGAACACGCGCGGCTGAACGGGGCCGAGTTACAGGTAGGTTACGACGGCGGCCAACCGAAGGTCTATCCATGGGACCGGGCCCGCGACCTACTCGAACGCATGGTCGGTTCGCTGAAGAAATCCGCCCGCGAGCTGAATTACAGCCCCAATCTGGAGGGGATGCTCGATCAGCTGCAGGCGAGATCCTGGGCACGCATCCGGGAGGCGCGGGCCGCCGCGCTCGAAAAGTCGAGGGAACAGGAGGCGTCCCGCGAAACTGGGTCGAGGCCCGACCGATAAGGCTCGTCAGCATAGCGCACGTGCAATGCCGATCTTGAAAATGCGAGGTAGTTACATGGCCCAGAGAATTGCCGCCGATGAAGCCGATCCGGTTATCAACATGATTGAACAGGATTTAACGGGTGATAGTGTAGGTCCAGCTGCGGTGGACGAACGTCATGAGAGGCTGAATCTGGCCGCGAAAGAAGCAGTATCGGCTCGACGCCGACGGGACTTCGACGTTGCCCTGGCTAGATTGCGAGAGAAGGCGATCCGCGATGATGCCACCGTCGCCCAGCATGCCGAGACTCCGTCGCCGAACGGGATACCGGACGAGACGAATCGAGGCCGTGCGCTGCTCGACCAACCGCCTGAACGAGTACGCAAGCGCTACCTGCGTACCGGCAACCAGTATTTCCTGAAGGACGCGCCGTATCAGCTGGCATTTGAAGATCTGGGGCCGTATCTCGTTACCGAGCACAACCGCCCGGACGTAGTCGAGTCCATGATCGACATGGCGCATGCGAAGTCGTGGCGGCGCATTCGAGTGTCCGGGCACGAGGTATTTCGCGGCGAGGCGTGGCTGCAAGGCACGCTGCTCGGCATCGAGGTGAGCGGCTACGAGCCAAAAGCGGCTGATCTGGCGCGTCTGGCGGATGCACGGCAGGCGCGGTTGGACAATCGCATCGAGGTGGCGGCACACGTCGGGTCACCGCCTGTCGCGAACGCACCGGGTCGCCTAGATGATCGAACGATGGTTTCATCCGCGCCTCGCGTCGACGCAAGGATGGCCGTCAACCCATCTCCTTCATTTGCACCACGCCGTCCGGCCGCTTCTGAATCGGCTATTCCCGAGGGAAACCAGAACGCTGCACACGACGAGATCGATGGTCCACGGCGCTACGTCGGGGAACTGCGTGAGCATGGTGGCGCACCATACCAACACAATCCGGCGCGCAGCGGCTCGTATTACGTCGTGTTTCGCGACGAGACTGGAATCGATCAGGTGGTGTGGGGTGTCGATCTCGAGCGCGCGGTGCGTGAAGCGAATGCTCAAATCGGGCAGCAGGTGATGCTCGAGAATCTCGGCAAACGCCTCGTCACGGTTCGAGTGCCGATTTTGAATGACGAAGGACGGGTGATTGGCGAAGACGAGAAAGACGTTTACCGCAATACGTGGCAGGTGGAAGTCGCGCAGCGGGGGCGTGATGTTTCTGTCGCGCGGCAATCAGAAAACCCGCCGGGCGAAGAAGCCCGATCTGCGGATTCACACGTTGCCCCGGTCGGGGAGCCAGAGCTTCAAGGCCGTTACGACGCGCCCTATTCAGGAGATGAAGGGGCACTGCATCTGGCCGTGCTGACGGCAGCTATGCGCGAGCAGGGTTTCAGTCAGCGTTCCGTTGCTCGGGTACAGAAGCGTGCGGAGCGCATGTTGGTCGCGTTCCAGCGCGAGGGCATCCCGGTACCGACGCCGAAGGTGTTTGATCCGAACGCGCCATCGGACCGGAATCGTCGCAAGCATCGGACCTCCGAACGCACGCCTACCCGAGAGATCGAGCGAATGCCTGGCGAACCGTCACCGCCATCACCATCTCGCTGAGGTGAATCGTGGTCGGCCGCGAGCGTCTGTGCGTCGAGCTCGGTGCACTCAGGTCACACTGGGAAGACTGGTGTGCGCGCCGAGGTTTGACCGCAGGCGAGGGCGTGCGCCAGCTGGTTGCAACCGCTATCCGTGAAGATGCGGCCCGGGAACCTGGCACGACCACGTGCGGCTTACCTCGGCCGGTGGTCGGGGAGCCGCGCACGCGTATCGAAATCCGGCTGACTATTGCAGAACGGAGTGCTGTCGAACGACATGCGATGGCAATGGGCCTGCACGGTAATCGCTGGATCGTGTCGCTAATTCGTGCACAATTGACACGAGAGCCGCAGTTGGGCGAGCCCGAATTGCATGCCCTATCCGTATCAAATCGGCAGCTTGCCGAGATCGGCCGTCTGTTGGGCCAACTTGCACGGGCCGACGAGGCAGAGCCGGCCCGTTGGGAGTTGAGGTCCGAATGGGTAGGGTTGCGTAGGCGCGTTAATGAACACCTGCGTACGGCGGCTGTCATCATTCGCGCGAATCTTGACCGATGGAGCCGCTGACATGCCATATCCGAGGATCTACATCGATGCGATGCTCGTGAACTGGGGTGACCGCCTGTTTCAGGAGCCACTACGACATGCGCGTGCCGCGCGGCTCTCACATGTGGATATTCGCAATGCCGCCGCCCTCATGCGCGCTCGGGTCGCCCGCACGCTCAGGCGTACCCCGGAGGTCATGGTCAAGATCACCAACAAGGCGGGGAGTGCGCAAGGCATGGGAGCAGTACGTCGGCATTTGCGCTATATCTCCCGTAACGGCCGGATCGAACTGGAAGATCAGAACGGCAACCGTATTAAAGGCAAGGATGCGCTGAGCGATCTCGTAAAGACATGGCAACTGGGCGGCTGGGGCATCCCGGAGGCCAGTACGCGGCGTGAAACTTTCAACATCCTGCTGTCGATGCCGCCCGGAACGGATCGAAAAGCCGTGCGTGATGCGGCGCGCGATTTCGCGGCACTTGAGTTCGGCGACGGGCGTGCGTACGTTTTCGCTGCACACGACGACGAAGCGCATCCGCATGTTCATCTGAGTGTCCAGGTACATGGCCCTAACGGGCGCCGCCTGAATCCGCGCCACATGGACCTGCAGCGATGGCGCGAGCGTTTTGCAGAGCAACTGCGGGAGTATGGCGTCGAGGCAAATGCGACGCCTCGGCGTGCTCGCGGCATAACGCAACGCTATCCGAAGCAGGCTGTCGTTCATATGGTCGCACGCGGCGAAACGCCGAGGTACTGGAAACCGCTGCCGACCGATGCTCAGCGCGACGCACAATGGGTCGCACAGGGCGGTATATTCACCGCGTGGCGGGAGATGGCCTACGCGATGGCAAGGTCGCGCGTGCGCGAGGATCGCTTGATGGCCGTTGAAATGGCGTACTTCGTGGGGGCCATGCCGGTGCAACGAGAGCGGCCAGTGGTAGGGCGCAATCCGGATAATGGACGCGAGCAGCCGACCAGACTGGGACCGGACTCAGATCGTTTAGACGACGCGACTCGGGATATGGAGCGTTGATGTCCGTGCGTGGGGTGACAGCGATCATGCTGCGATACCCGATCTTAAGTGTAGGAAAATCCAGAACACGATCAGTTGCGTGGCGTCATTTGTTCAACCTGGGCCGCGGTCTTCTGGAGTCGTGGAACCAGGGGGTGATCCGTTGAGCCATGTTCTGATGGTGATTCGACCGGTTGCGAGGATCTTGCTCATGGTCAGCTGCATCGGCACTGCGGCCCCCAGGCACCTATTTATTCACGATCAGCGAACCATGCTGGTCCGGCCTTGAATGTCGCAAAGAGCAGAAACAGCAACGCAATCGCAAGAAGCGGGATGCCGTAGAGTGCCACCGGGAAAAACAATATGAGCTGCAGCACTGATCCGCAGAAACCGTATGTCGCACCTGTACCCCGAACGTTTTCGTAGATCAACCGGATCACTACCGCAAGCCCCGTTGCCATCAGTACGAGGCCGCTCCACGTCGGTTCATGGCGCAGCAGGGCGGCGCCCCATCCGAAATATCCCCAACACACGAGATTGATGCCGATCGCGGCGAGCCAAAAGCCACGTACCGTGAAAAAACTGTAGCCGTACTGGCGTCGAACGTGATGGCTGAAGAGCTGAATGCCCTTCGCAATGGCAATGATTGTGCAAAAATCGATCGCAAGTTTAAGAAATTCCACGGAATGTTCCTCCAGAGCTGGTCCCGGTGGTGCCTCGTTGGTCGACATGAAAGCGCAGCGAAATGCGGCGTGCTGACTGCCACTCCTTCAAATATAGACGTCCGTTCCGTGAGCGCAACAATATCGTTATCCAGATTATTGAAAATCTGCGTTCATGGTGATGACATTCAAAATTTCCCAGTGCCTGGTGCTGCGTGCTCACGCTGCAGGTGCTGAATTCGAAAGTGATGTGGTTGGTGGAAAGAGAATGTCTTGTCGCGGTGAAGTGCAATGGCGCCAAAAACCGGCGCAAGCCTATCCTGCTGTAAGGACTTTCGCTGTGTGTCAATGAGTTTGTGGGCCGGCGATGTTCGTGGCCGGAAGGGTTCTTGATCCACGCGGCTTGCACGATCTATTTGTGTTGCCAGCACGCAGTTCCTGCGTGACGTGTGCAGGATTGCTGGACGCGTGATGCATTCATTGGTGTATTTTTTCTGCGTCATGCGATCGCAGCGTTTGTGCTCGATGTGCGTCGCATTTGTGCAGTTCTACTTGTTATTGGCTTTTCGGACGCAAGCGGGAGGTGCGCGAAGGTGTGAACCTTTACGCAGGACGTTTGCGCGGTACGGTGTACGACGTGTTCAATCTGTGCGTGGATCGCTGCTCCGTTGTCGTGAGGCGGTAGTCGCTGCGTATGTGCTTAGCCGTAGAGGTGGCAGACTGCATCCCTGTAACCGGCCTTGTCACGCCCAGAACCACCGGCGCGGGCCATCATATCGAAGCCGCCCGGGAGCTCCCAATTCCATCCGAGACGCAGCCTGCGCAGCGGCGATCAACCGCCGCGCATGGGGCTGGCCAGCAGGATAGCCGGGGTTTTCTCCCGTTCGGTCTGACCTCATGTTGCTATCGCACGGTGCAGCAAGGAGGAAGGAACTACGTGGTACTACACGGTCGCCGCCGGCGCGCGGTAGCGCTGCCAGGCGAGCGGATCGTAGGTTTCGTCGTGGGCCAACATCGCCCATAGCATGCGGGCGTGTTTGTTGGCGATCGCGACGAGCGTCTTGTGATAGCCCTTGCGGTGAAACAGCTCGACGATCCAGCGTCCGAGGCGGGAGAGGCGCTCGGGCAGACAGCGCAGGGCCGACTGCAGGGCACTGCGTGCGCCTTGCACCAGCAGACCGCGCAGGTAGCCGTCGCCGTGCCGGGTCACCTTGCCCAGTCGGGATTTGCCACCAGAACTGTGCTGCAGTGGCGTCAGGCCGAGCCACGCGCCGAACTGTCGGCCATTCTTGAAACTGGACGCATTGGAGACCGTGGCGACGAGCGCGCTGGCGGTAAGCGGCCCGATGCCGAGGAGGGCGCGCAAGCGTTGAGCCGGGGCATTGTCGACCAGATGTGCGGCAATCTCGGCGTCGCAGCGCGCCACGCGTACGTCGAGCGCGGTGAACTGCTCGCGTGCTTCCAGCAGCAGCGCTCGGACTTGCACGGGCAGTCGTGCGTCCTCGGTGAGGTGGGGCAGTGCGGTGCGCAACGTTGAGCGGGAGCGGCCCAGCACGATACCGAACTCGGCGAGCAGGCCTCGCAGGCGGTTGATCAAGGCGGTGCGCTCGTCAACCCATCCCTGACGGGCCCGGTGCCAGCTCAGGATGGCCTGCTGTTCGACCGTCTTGATGGTGACGAATCGCATCGTGGGTTGGCGGGCCGCGACCGCGATGGCTTCGGCATCCGCGGCATCGTTCTTGCCGCCTTTGCGGAACGGGGTGACGAATTCCGGCGCGATCAAGCGGACGGCATGACCTCGCCTCGAGAACCAGCGGCCCCAGTGATGGGCCGAACTGCACGATTCCATGGCGATGGTGCCTGCGGGCGCCCGGACCGCCCAGCGTTCGAATGCGGCCCGCCGCAGTACGCGTCGCTCGCGGACCGCGCCGCATTCGTCGAGCACGCAGATCGCGACGACTTCCTTGGCCAGATCAATACCGATTGTGAAGGGACTGTTCATGAGCTCACCTCGTCATTCGAGAGAAGACGGCACATTGTGCGACGTGGGCCGTCGCGTGCGCTAGCGGTGCGCCGCAGCGCCGAAAGTCCCTGATATTCCATCCCTTATCTTTTTGTCTTTATTCTCGCTGTTCGTCAATTACGGAGCGTGGCGAGCTGTGGATGTGCAGAAAGATGCAGCCGTGGCTGCAAAAAAGACACGTTCATACACGCAGGAAAATGGCCCGTGTCGCGCGATAAAACGAACTGAAGGAAACGAAAAAGATCGCGAACGACACGAGTCGTGTCATGGCAATCCGTAGGCCACCTGACGTAGGAAAACTCATCGTTGAGCGAGGCGTCAGCGATCGAGTCGGTCTCTCGTGGCGCAAGAAAAGCATGGTGTCGAGTACGCCAGTTTGTCGGCACGAGCGCAAACAGAAAAGCTAGTGTCCAAGCGCCGGTCGCGTACATCGCCGTAGGCATGTGCTGCATCACGCTCATGACCGTGGGCGTCCCTCGTAAACAGCTGTTCGTCGGCAATGCCCAGTCCGTGTTGCCCGTACGCGACGACGCAAAAATAATTTTCAATGCCGTGCTATGTCGGTCCGTTCTCAGGCATTCCGATGTAACCAATCAGGCCTGTTTTCGGGCATTGACGGCTCTCACTGCCATCCGCAAGATGGCATAAAGGCAGTGCGTCGAGGCGGATGATGCCGGTCGTGAAGCGTTTTACTCAGGCCCAATGGGACGCCGCCGCGCGCCGTCTCGACGCGCTGCCGGACAAGCCCACACACGAGCATCACGTCACGGTGCGCGATGCGGTGCAGTCGATGCAGCCTCAGATCCGTGGCGCGCAACACAAGGGCTACACGCTCGACGAGATTGTTCAGCAACTGGCGCAAGAGGGTATCGACATCAGCGCCAGCACCTTACGTTACGCAATGCAACGCACTGCGAAAGACTGCAGGGGCGAGACAGCATCAAAGACCGGCCCGGCGGATCGGACGACTGCATCACCGCGCATCAGGAAGTCCAAGCACACGAGACCGCCGCGCGCGGATCACGCAGAAAATCAAGGTGGACAGGACGGAGGAACGGCAGCCACCCAACCGGGGACCATGGTGATTCAGGACGCGTTCTCGTTCGAGATCGCGCCGGACACCGAGAACCTGTAGAGGACGCGTATGGCGACGACTTACCCGATCTATCTAGTGGGCGGCAGCAAGGGCGGTGTGGGCAAGAGCCTGGTCTCGCTCGCGCTGGTCGACTACCTGCAGCGCCGCGATCTTCCCGTCGCGTTGGTCGAGACCGATACGTCCAATCCCGACGTAATGAAAGCGGTTCAGGACGAGCTACCGTGCATCGCCTATAGCCTGGATGAAGCCGAGGGCTGGATCGGCCTAGTCAACTTCTGCGACGAGCGTCGGGATGCTGCTGTCGTCGTCAACACCGCGGCGCGCAGCCAGACGGGCGTCGCGCGCTTCGGCGCGACACTTAGCAGTACGCTCGGCGAACTGCGGCGTGAGCTCGTTGTGCTGTGGGTGATTAACCGGCAGCGCGACAGTCTGGAACTGTTGCGCGCGTTCAGCCCCACCTTTCCCGACGCGACGATCCATGTGGTGCGTAACGGCTATTTCGGTGCGCCGGACAAGTTCGTGCTGTATCAGGCGTCGCAGCTTCGCAAAACAATCGAAGCGCGAGGACATACGCTCGACTTCCCGGATCTGGCAGACCGCGTCGCCGACGAACTGCGCAGTCAGCGGATGTCGATTCGCGCGGCATCGGAAACCCTGCACATCGGCGAACGGGCGGAACTGCTGCGCTGGCGATCGCGGTGCGACGCGATGTTCTCGACCATGATCGGCACCGCCAGGGGCGGGTGATGAGCCGTCGGCGGTCAGTCGATCCGCTCGTTGGTTTGTTTCAGGAGGTGTCCGGCGAAGTGCCGGACGAGGCAAGTCTGGCCCGTATGCGTCGGGTGTCGAGCGTCCTGAATCTGAAAGACAACGACGCGCTCTGGTCGATCCTCGCGGTGCTGGAATACTACGCGCGCCTGTATGAGGCGATGCCGGAGCGTATTCGATGGGCGGGCAAAGGGAGTCTCGACGCGGTGCGGCGAGAGGTCGGAGGTGTCACCGACGCGCTATTGCAGCAACATCGCGACGCGCTAGAGCGGTGCAAGGCAACGATCACGTTGGCGGAAAACCTGATACAGGAACATGAGGCGCGGTACCGTGAAGCGTTGGGCACGCTCAACGAGACGGCACTGACCGCCCTGAGCGAACGATTGGCCGGTCAGGTCGCGCGCTCGGCGGGCAATCGGCTGATCGGCGCGGCGGCGATTTCGGGGCGCGAGCAACACGCGCGGCTGGAAGAGGCGATAGGCGCGTTCGAACAATCGATCGACACGGCGGCGGCGCGGGTGGACGCGTTGGCAGCGGCGATGGAGCGGCGTTTTGCGCGCACGATGCGCTGGCTCTGGCTGGCAGGTATAGCCATCCTCTGTGTGATGTTGCTGGTGACATCCGGCGGGTGGTGGGGGCACCACCCGCCGGGTGCGAATCGCCAAACGGGACAGCCGGGTTACGCGACGTCCGAGTCAATGCGCGCGGCCGTTACCGATTCGCTGGTCGGGAAAGGCCACGGCGGCCGTTCGGCGGTGTCTCTCGATGGCTCGATATCGTGAGCCGCGTGATTGACGCGCGTGTCGTCATGTCCCGCATCCTCATCGCCGTCGATTTCCTCGGTGCCGTCGCATTCCTCGCCGCCGTCCTCGTCATCGTCCTCGCAGATCGCCCATGAGGGCGTCGCCGGAAGTGCACGATCGGTAAGGATTTCCGGGAGCCGTGTGTCACGAACGCAGGCGCGAGCCTGCGGTGCTGTACTGAAGATGGGAGAAGGCCTCCCGAAGTCGGCTTTCAGGAGCAGGCTTCAAACCGCCCGGTGCTGCTGCGTCCAAAAGGCGTGGTGGTGAGCGACCGTGGAAAAGTCACCCGGGAAGGGTGGCAGGTACGTGTTGAGAAGATGAGCGCAAGCGAACCGTTCGACGACGCATCGTTAGAAATCTAAGGTGCTGCCAAAACTGGAGCAGGGCTCCCGCTCCAGGATCAGTCGGGACGTCACCTGATTACGGACCCGATGGCAGTCGGTGTATAGGCGGCATGAGCTCAACACAGGCTTTGGTACGGAACGTGAGAACCTTGTCCTGAATGTAAAGGGAAATGACAAGTGGCAGACACCATGAGGAAGAATACCGATGTCAGGGCAAGGGGCGGAGTTGCTCGTAGTAGTGTTGAAACCCTTGTAATGAGGGTGGAGCGAAGGGGCAACGTTATCCAGTTGACGAACGTCGCCAACCTGCATCAGCGGGGATGAGCGGCATGAAATCAACAAAACCGTATGAGATTGCGAAGCGCACGGTGTGGGAGGCCTATCAATTGGTAAGGGCCAACCGCGGGGCTGCCGGCGTGGATGATGAAACGATCGCCATGTTCGAGCAGGACCTGTCAAGGAATCTATACAAGCTTTGGAACCGGATGTCGTCGGGGTCGTACTTCCCGCCGCCAGTGAAGCAGGTAGAGATTCCGAAGGCGAAGGGCGGAACCAGGAAACTGGGGGTGCCTACCGTGTCGGATCGGGTTGCCCAAACCACCGTCAAGCTGATGATTGAGCCGACTCTCGATCCGCTATTCCATGAAGATTCGTATGGGTATCGGCCGGGTAAGTCGGCGAAACAGGCGATTGCGGTAACGCGTGAGCGTTGCTGGCGATATGACTGGGTCGTTGAGTTTGACATCAAGGCAGCGTTTGATCAGATCGATCACACGCTGCTGATGAAGGCGGTGAGGCGACACATTAGGGAGGACTGGATTCTGCTGTACATCGAACGATGGCTGACTGCGCCGTTCGAAACGGCAGAGGGAGTTACGCCACGCACGCGCGGGACACCGCAGGGCGGGGTGATCAGTCCGATCCTGATGAACCTGTTCATGCACTACGCATTTGATAGCTGGATGAAGCGCGAGTATGCACGCTGCCCGTTCGCGCGTTACGCGGATGACGCAGTGATTCACTGCCGAACTCGGGCGCAGGCGGAAGCCGTGATGCAGGCCATCGCATCGCGGCTGGACGCATGTGGACTCATGATGCATCCAGAGAAATCGAAGGTAGTGTATTGCAGGGATAGCAATCGCACCGGAGAGTATCCGGACGTGCAGTTTACGTTTCTGGGCTTTACGTTTCGTCCGCGGGAGGCGATCAATAAATACGGTCGGCGATTCACGAATTTCTTGCCGGCAGTAAGTAGCGATGCGCTGAAGCGGATGAGACAGACGGTGCGTAGCTGGCGGCTGCACCGACGAACGTCGGTAACGCTGAATGATCTCGCAGAGCAATGCAACGCGACAATAAGAGGGTGGTGGAATTACTACGGGACATTCTATCGGACGGCAATGCTCAAGCTTTCGGCGTATTTAGACTGGAGGCTGGGGCAATGGGCGAAGCGCAAATACAAGCATCTGTCGCGGAGAAAGCGGCAGAGTGCGCACTGGCTCGGCAAGATGAAGAGAATTTCTCCGAGGCTGTTCTACCATTGGCGAGTTGTTCGTAATGCAGTTGGATAATGGGAGCCGTATGAGGTGAGAGCTTCACGTACGGTTCTGGGAGAGCCTCGGGGTGCAATTCCCTGGGGCTACTCACCAGGCCGCGTTCGCGAGGCGCAGTTCCGCAGCGGCCGCCGCGTCGCCTTTTTTCATCTTGGCGAGGTCGGCCGCTACCTTGGGCGACACGGCATCGGACACGACGTCCACGATGCGCGCCTTGCTGACGTGGTCGAAGTACGCGGCGCGGGGTCGGTGCCCAATATCGCGTCATGTCGAGGTTCAGCGCGTCGGCGAGCCCGTTGATCGCATGCGGCATGTCGGATGTCGCGATGCCGTCAAGCAGGGTGCCCGTACAGAAGGCGAGCAGGTCGAGCAGCGTCGTATGCGCATCCTGTCTGAGCAACCACGGTAGCAGATCGGCCGGATTCGCCGGTAATTCGCCGATCCAGCGCGTGCGCTGCGTCTCGATGGCGTTCCACGTAGGGCTGACTGGCAAGTCGTCCGCCGCGTGCAGCAGGCGGTCGTGGTTGTTATCGCCCGTCAGCGCCAGATAGCGCGGCGCGAAGGCGGGGCGATAGTGCTCGGGCAGCGCCTGCGGAATCAGATGGCGCAACAGTGCCGCGAGCGCGACGGCAGGCTGCGCAATCAGTTCAGCATGGACGGCGGCGGTACGGTGCGCGCTCAGCCGCTGGCAGAGCGTCGCGCTATGGATCGGCTTGGCCTTGGCCGGCGTGTCAGCTGCATCAGCCGGATCCGTCGTGTCCGGTGCATCCGCTTCGGGTGTGCCGGTCACGGTCGCGCCTGCTGCGTCGAGTGCCGCGCAGTTCTCGCGTCGCACGAGACCCCGCTCGATGACCAGCTCGCCCTGCGGGCCGACGATCACGAACGCACCGGATTCCGCCATCTGCGACGCATCCCACTCGATGGCGCAGCTTGCGAGCGCACGGATCGCGGTTTCCACGCTCCCGATTTCGGCATCGAGGCGCTCGGCTTCCTCGTAGGCATCCTCGTCGTCCTCCGGCAGCGCGTCGAGCTTGTCGCTCAATTCGGTGCGTTGCGCGGTGAGGGCGTCGATTTCGCGCTGCTCGTCGTAGGTGTACGGGCGCTGACCCTGACGCAGTCGGCCGTAACGGTTCAGTTCCAGTACGTCGCGCTCCACACGCATTTCTGTCCAGCCCCAGCCTTCGGCACGCACCGTTGCAGCCGCCGCATCGAGTTTCTGCGCGACCAGACGCTGCAGCAGGTCGGCCTCGGCAATATAGCCCGCGTGCTCGTCGTCGGAAAAGAGATCGCGGCGCACGTAGCCGCCCGCTGCCTCGTAGGCGGCGAGGCCGACAAAACGCACGAGGCGGTTGCGGCTCGCATCGATCTCGGCGTGGGTGATCGTCTGCCGCAGATAGTGTGGCTGGCGCTGCCACTCGTTCGCCTCGAACCACAGGCGTTGATCTCGTGGACCACGAGGTTTTGCAGCAGGCCTTTGGCACGGATATTGGCGGCCAATCCGGCAATGCCGGATGGTGCCTTCGTGCGTACATTTAACGGGGAACGTTGCAGGCTGGAATACGGCACGGTCACGACCGGCTGTTCATTGCCGAAGTTCGTTTCGCGCGCGACGGCGGGTTCGGCGGCGAGATCGGCGGTGTCGAGGGCCGTGGTGACGGCTTCAACAGATTGGGCTTGCATATTCGACTCCTGAGAGTAGAAAGATGCCGGGCCAGTAAGGGGCGAATGCGTCAGGACGTGACCCGACGGGCGTCATGGCGCAAAGCTACGAAGCAGGGCAACGCAAATGCGTCGCCCTGAAGTCGCTACGCCTTCATCTGGCGCATGGCGTCCGCGAGCATCCACAGCGCGCGGTTGAGCTTCACGTTCTGGTCGATGCCTGTAATGGGGCGGGTGGACATCGCACGGCCCGAGCGGGAACGGCCGTGCAGGCCACCCTTGGTCAGGTTCTCCTGCACGCGGTTGAACACGGTCCAGAGATCGTCGCGGCGATCCTCGAAGCGGCGCGGGGCCAGCAACTGGCTTTCGCGGATGGGGGCTGGGACGTCGGCATCGGTCGAGTCATAGCGCAGCGCGAGCGCGGAGCGCGCGAACGCATACTGTTCGTCGCGCTCGAGTGACACGGCACGCATGCCGTCTTTCTGCTCGCGGATCAGGGTGAAGCCGTCGAGCACGTCGAACGCGCCGTTGATCACGTTCTGGACCACATTGCCTTTGTGCGGCACGCGGATATCGGCGATGTTCTCGCCCGCGACCATGCCGTTCTGGCACACGAACCGGAATGTTCCGGCGAGCATCTGATAGCTGCTGGTGCCGTCGTGCGAGTTCAGCAGCACGATCTCGTCGGCTTCCTCGCCGGTGATCTGGTCGGCATGGCGTAGCCGGAGCATGTGCTTGGTGAATTCGCGCTTGCTGGCATCGCGCACGCGGGTCTGGCAGATCATGAACGGCTGGAAGCCTTCGTTGCGCAGACCGCGCAGCACGTCGATGGTGGGAATGTAGGTGTAGCGCTCCGAACGGCTTTCGTGCTTTCCGTCCGCGAAAATGGATGGGGCGACGCGTCGAATCTGATCGTCCGAGAGGGGCGACTCGGCGCGCAGCATCGGGGCGCTGTAATGGAAAGAGGAAGCGAGTTGCATGGTGATCTCCACAGTCAAGGTTGAGGACCTGAACCGGGCGAGGAGAGGTGCCTTGCCGTTGCGGCTGGACACCTCCCGGTGGAACTCGGGGTTGGTCTTGCTGCTGCCTGACTCCCGGGTTCCCGCCCGTGCGACTGGGGGAGCCGATAGCGGGCAGGCGTCAAGGAAAAAGGCGAGGGAGGGGTGCGGGCAACACGGTCCCTCGCCCCTTGATGTCTGCCCGCTATTGGCTACGGTCGCGGGTCAAGGGCGGGAAGTTGGGAGTCGGGTGCATGCCATGCCGCGGGTTGGCCGGGTACTGGGGAGGCTGGTGGCCGGGCACTGGGGAGGCTGCGTTTGCATCGAAGTCGACGGGCGAGTGCTACCGCACGAGGAATCGCCAACGAAGCGGGTTCGAACAAAGAATTTTCAGCTGAGTACCGTGAGGCAGGGCTGGCTGTGCGGCGCCGTCGCAAGCGCCACGGCGTAATGATTGAGCGCGAGCAACTGGCATTGCCGGGCGCACCCAACGAGGTGTGGTCAATCGATTTCGTGATGGATGCGCTTTCCAACGGCCGGCGCGTGAAGTGCCTGACCGCCGTCGACGATTTCACGAAAGAGGCTGATCGCGAGAACCAATCGAGCGAACGCAAATTCGTGGCCGCACGTGCCATGCTCTGCGCTGGAGGGCTCATGGCCCGCAAGCCTAGGGAGGAGGCCGATTGGTCGTCGCTGCAGATCTTCATCGCGGCACGTTCCAGGGGCCGCGCGTCGAAGCGCTCCTCGTACGGCCAACGCGCGGCATCGACTTGCCGAGTCCCATGGCTCTCACGGGCCGGTGAAAAAATCGTATGAGTAGGCTTTGGGGTCGAGTGCATGAGAATGTGGCGAGAACGGGTAAATTGGGACCCGGCTCACCGCAATCGCAAGTTCTGACGCGAACTGCATGATGTGGCGGTGGTCGTCGTTCGCAGGCAGCCAACGAAGACCGCAATCGGTAGGCAAGTCGTCGTTGGTGCCATGAATCCTCTTCACCGTTTGGACTGGGTACGGGTAGGGTATAGAGCGCACATTATCGCCAGATTCATCTGGTATGCTAAAGAAATACGAAAGGAATCCTTGTTTCAAGCTAAGAATGAAATTCTGTCGCAAGGGTGCGCTTCCGGCACTTCTGATGAGTTCCTTGATGTTTCGATCGAAGTTAGCTTTTTCGCTTCTATTCGGATCAGGCGCAGGAAACTCGATCTCCTCGCAAACAAGGAACGTTACCAACGCTTGCTCCTCAATCTTGTCGGGGGTGTAGAGAGACGACGCCGCCTCAACCCGATGCAGAGGGCCCGAATTGTAGTCGTCGTATTCTCGATCGATGGCCAGAAATCGTTCCCTGTCGATGACGACGGCGACAGTCGGCGCTACAGGGAGCGAAAAAACGGTCATGTCGTGTCGCACCTTCTTTGCGGCACTGAGCTTCGCAAGCGCTTCTTTAGCCGCGTCGAAAGACAACTTCGATTTCACTTCTCCTACCGCAGCACAGACCTCGGGCGGGAACATGACTAGTCCGCCTGGACTTTCCAGTTGCGGAGAGGTGTCGCGGTCGTAGATGATTGCGTCGCATTGGGTACTCCGGCGCTCCAAGAAGGGCACCAAAAACCCATCGCCGACAGCGAGTCGTGCCGGCAGGAACTGTTTCAAGAAAGATTGCAGCAGCTTTTCTCGGAACCGTCCGAACTCACCCGCGTGGGACAGGCCGTTCTTGACATCCCTGCTTTCGAACATCGAACGACTGAGCTGCAGATAGTCATCCTTGAATCTCCTCGCGCTGTTCAGGGCAACCTGAGCGACCGAGGATATGATTGCATCGTCAGGTCCGAGCATCTGTCCGTTTTTGAGGGTCGAGAATTCACTCATTGCATCTTCCTATCCGGCAAAGGGAACTTGGTGATCGTGCGCTTGCTTGCTGTGGCATGTACTTGTGTGGGCACACAGTTCCGCTCGCGTGAAGCGAGGTCATTGTACGATTGACTGCGAGGCGCCAACTTGGAAAAATCACTCACCGATAATATGACGCGTTCAGTGAAGGCGACGTTCGACAATGGGAAGGAGTCCTGTCGTCTGCAGATCATCTGAAGCGATTGCGCATGTGCCGGTGTCCGCACCTTGAAGCCGGCCTCGACGCGGCCAGCAGGGTTGCCATCACCCGGCTTGCTGCGGCCGTTCCTGAGCGCAAAACCATGCGTGACAGATTTGATGAGGTTGGCTATGACGGGATGACACGCTAACAATCAAGTTTGCGGATCTATGCGGGATCAGAGGTGCTGCTCCTGAAAATCGCGTTGCTTTTCCGGCTGTGCGTTTTCACAGATTGTTTTCATTTTTGCGCGCAACGCAGTCCATATTTCCGATTGCCACTCGCTTTCACGCAACTGATCGGCGTATTGTCGAAGTACGAGACGCAACGAATTCGCAAATGCGGTGGCATTGATTGTCTTTTCCAGCAGCATTGGACCAGATCGACGTATGCGCCATCCGCCGGTGGTTTCCGCCTGATGGAGGATACCGCAGCGTATATGCTCGTAAAATTCGTCGGCGACGGGGACGAAAGATTCAAATGCTGGCCATCGTGAGAAGAACCCCTTGAACGCTTTCCTAGACCGTCCGTTTGACTGTCCCCAACCTCGAGCAAAGCACTCGATAGCTTCGATCATTAAACAGCTCACTGCCATGATCGTAAAGCCGTTTTTCTTCGAGGGGGCGACCTGAATCGGAGTCAGGTACCGTTCGGTGAAGCGTTGCTCGATGAAAGCAGCGATCGCGTTCTGGTCACGAGCTTGCTCGAGCTTGCGATACATCGCTACGGTGCACGAGCTGGAGAGAAAAACGGGGCCCGTGGGATGGATGATCAGTTTGTTCTCGTGCATTCCGAGCAGAGGTATTGTGGTGGCGACTTTGGCGTACCGATGCCGATATGAGCGGCGCGTTTTTTAAGGCCTGCGCCGCCGCCGCGATCGACCAGAGATACAACTCGGCATCGCCGATCTGCTGGCCAATCTGGAAATCGGGGGTAGGGGCGCGCGGGTGATCAGCGCGTGTCGGAGCGGCGCGGCCATTCGGTTGGAATCAGTGCTTCTCCCGACGCGCGCGTCCAGCGATACTTCGTCGCATTCACGTAGCGGGGATCGTCAAAGAAATAGGCGTGCTCGAGCAGAAGTACCTGGAGGTCATCTCGTCTGTCGACTTCAGAGAATAGGAAATCAATATGCTGCCGCATAGCCTGAAAATCCTCGTCATCCGCACTGATGGAAACAACGTCCGGTCCATCGGTGTCGTCATCGCCCTCGTCGGCGTAGTCGACAACTTTATGGACCTTGCTGCCCTGCTTGATGGCAGCCTGCGCTGTGCGGTTCGGAAAATAAGGCCGACTGATCTGGTCGAGCACAAGAAGTCCTGGCACCGGACGACGCTCCTTCTCAAAATATCGCTGCAAGCCAAAAGACAATGCGACATGTACAGCCAGACAGTTCGCGTCTGACCCGACATCGGTCATCGAAAGGATGGCGCCAGCGGCACCTGGCTCGGCGACGGAGACACGAGGCTCTCGGGACGAGAAAATGAGCTCTGCATCGATGCAGGGCTGCGCTTTGGGCAGTCCGGAAAAAGCCTCGGACGCGAACTGCGATATCGTGCTTTCTGCGCGCTGCAGACGCACGCGTCTGTTCGCCACGTCGACAAGCCCTTCGAGGCGTGCAATTTCGTCATGCAATGAGCTGAAGTCTTTTGCCGGTGCGAGCAGTCGATCATCCAGCGTCTCGAGGAAATACGTCACCTTTCCTCGTACGTAGGACTGAAGTTGTGCAAGATCTGCCAGTCGCTGGCTTTCCTTGATGCGTGCGAGGGCGGCAGCAATCGTGGCGTCGAGCTCCCGTAGTTCACCGCTCAATTCCTGCGCGCGCTCGTCAAGCTGTGCCGCCTTTCCGTCAAGTTGTGGCCGGATTCGTTGAATGGAACTGCTCTCGGCTCTTATCGTGGATATCGTTCTCTTCAACGCGGTCGCTATTTTCACCCCCTCATCCGTCGGCGACCGGCATACTGGACAGGAGGCGGAGACGTCATCAAGATTCAGATGTTCGACTATCCGTAACTTGTCCAATTGTCGGCCTATTGCGCTCTCGTATCCGGCTGACTCGCGAGCGGCGACGACCGCAGCCTGGTAACTCCGCTTTGTCCGGTTAAATTCGGTAAGAACGTTGCGCCGCCGCTCGTGCAGGATGGCTACCTCGCCCTCATTCGGATAGGGGGGAGTGGGAGACTGGGTGGTTACGGCGGCGTTCAGGAACTCGACCAGTTCCAGTTCGTTCGCGTCAGCAGGAGGGGGCGCGCTGAGCCCGACCTCATGTGCCTCCAGTAGCAGAATTCTCGCGCGTTGTTTGAGGAGATTATCGTTTGATCGTCTCGCGTCCTCACGCGCTGTCTCCGCCTCAAGCTCCTTGCGACGAAGACGCAGTTGGCGTTCAGCTGCTACCGATTCTTCGGTGCTGACGCCGAGAAAGTAGGGCATCGTTGAGATAATGCCGTTGGCCTTGCGGCTGTCATCAAGACCGTGAAAAAGTACCGTTTCGCTGTCGATGACTTCCTTCGTCACAAAAATATAGGGCGTGACATGACGTACTGTGGCGCGGTCGCGCTTCTGATATTGAAGGGTGGAGGATTCGCTCGAGTCGCCAATACCGAATGCTCGTTCCAGCATTCCTTTGGCGGCTTCGACGTTGGTCCTGCCTTCGAAATTCTCGACGCGTCGTGGAACGTCCAGGGCCTTGCCCGTGGTGACATACATGTATTCACTCGCGCTACGCCCTACGCCGGGGATCAAGCGACACGCGATGAGTTCATCTCGCCCACGCACCCATTTGACGCCGACGGCAAGGCTATGACGTCGGACGTACGCAGGCAGGGTGCACTTTGACGAGCCGAGGCAGTAGTCCAGCGCCTTGATGATGGCAGATTTGCCTGTTCCAGATGCCCCGGTGATCACGTTGACACGTGCGGGTTGCAGAACAATCTCGCGAAAACGATCATCGACACCGAGAAAGAAGATTCGTTCGACGTTCCAGCGGTTCATACAGAGACTCCAAATCCTTCCATGACAGCCCGAGGCGATCCCGCTTCGGCGATCCAGGCGCCAAGCAGACGCGCGCGTGAAAACGCGGGGTCGATCGCACCGTCGCTCGTTGTTTTTGGCAGCTTCCTGTTAAGCGATGAGAGTAATCCATCGGTACCAAGAAACAACTGCTTTGAGATGCAACCAAATCGTATCGCGTCCGAGGTAACCGAGAGGGTCCCGTTGATGCGTTTCGCGAGGCCATCGCACAACTGTGGATTGCGATGAAGCCAAACCGAGAATCCGGTCCGGGCATTGGTGCCTTCGAAAGTTGACGCGAGATCCTCGGACATCGTGATGGGCAGAATAAGATAGGCTGTAACCAGAGACGGCGAAGTATCGATGCGCTTTCGATAGGTCTCGCAGAATTCCGCAAGCACCGCGGCACAGAACGCGGGATTGGTTTGGGCGTAGAGGTCGAAGGCGATTCTCATTTTCCTTTACCTAGCAATTTTTCGAATTCCGGATGCCATCCGACGCGCAGCTCAATAGCAAGTGTTTGATATGTACCTCTGACGTAGTACGCAGCACTCCAGTTTCGTGCAAGCGGGGGGAGTTCCTTGTATGCGTCGTCGTTGGACCAGCGCAGTAGCGCTTTCCCAGCCAGACGCTTTCCGTTGCTATCAAGCTCCTCGCAATCTTCGACCATACGTTCGTGTTTGTCCTTCCACGCTTCCTCGAGAATGCTGTCGTATCGGGTGAGACGCGCAGCCATATCAAGGCGGGTGGTGGACCATATGTAACGTTGTTCGTGAGCGCGCCATTGCTCCCGTCTGGCTGTTGTGTAATCGCTCCTCGTTCCATTGACGAGTTCAATCTGTCGCGCCAGCATCGAGTCCGGTTCGTGTTCGACGGGAGGCAAGAGGGTTTCGAAGTCCGGCGCAAGTTCATCCCTTTCCAGCTCGGCAGCTATTTCAGAAATCTGCTTGAGAACCTCTATCTTGCTAATGAACCTGTCGCGTGATCCGGCCAACGTATAGACTGTCTGCCTGTCCCACCAACCGATGAGTCGCTGGGCAATGGCGACTCTATTATCGGGCAGGAAAAGAGTCAGGGTAGCGGCGATGTCATCCTCAATCTGAACAATATTGGAGAATCCCGTACTGATTCTCACTTGTTTCAGTAAGGCGTATCGTCTGGATTCATCAAGTTTGAGGTATGCCTGGCAGCCAGGAAGACGGTCGACGTGAGGAAGCGGGGACTGCTTCGCAGTTTTTGCGGTCGTGTGCTCCGAAATGACGCGTTCGGCTTCCGTTACCAGTGCGTCGTGAAGATCAGTCCGGCTTGCTGTGTCGTCTAGCAGGCATTGCAGTGCCTTGTCCTTACCGAGGGGAGCGACAGCGACCAGCTGAAAGGTGGTATCAGTCACGCTAACGCGAGGCAGGACGTCGATCCACGCCTTCAAAGTTTTCCACAATGCCCGCGAGGACAGGGTGATCGGCGGCGGCGAGGCTGACATTGAATGCTTTAGCTGGCTCAGGAGCGGCTGTCCGTTCACGTGTATTTCGACGTCGTCCAGCCGTTCGAGGCAAACCGTTGCATCATCGTGGGGTTGCTGGAGCAGAGCATATAGCGCATAGAAGGCCTGAAAGTAAAAGCCCAATGCGGCGTCGTCAGCGGAATGGTCCTTTGATCCTGAATAGTTCATTTTCCGCTCCCGGGAAAGGGCCATGCATTTGTCCACGCTCGCCCCGCATTCAAAGTGGTCTCGTCGGCTTGTTTGGCATCTCACTTGACACAAGCCAGGCTGTCGCGCGGCATCGTTCCGGGAGATGCGGACTTCCAACTGTCGATATCGAAGGATCGGAGAACCGAGCCTCCCCCCAAATGGTGGCCAATTATGCCGCGATTTACCATGCCGATGTTAACGTGCCAGGTTGTGTCGCGGTTATTCGAGAGTCTTTGCAGTCGGGAAAAACAATGCAGATCGCATCGCTGCATCGGTCTCGCCCTGGCAGGTAACGCTGCTTCGGGCGCGTTGAGTTGGCAATGTGTCGGTTCCGCAGCCCAACCTAACTGAACTTAGTGCGCGATCTGTGCGGATAGTCAGGCAGCAGCCGCTCCAGCCTAATGAGAGCAAGGTAGAATCTGCAACGCTGCGGCGATCGCTGCTTTGCGTGGCCTTGCCTGTCAGTGGACGGAGGCAGGCGTTGAAAATGAGATCTTTGGCCCGAAGACGGTAGCCCTAGCTAGCGGGTAATCTTGGACGACGGAGAAACATGTCAAGCATGACGAGTCTCGAAAGTTTCAACCTGGATAGTCGCCAGCTTGCGCGAATCGAGGCTGTGCATCGCGGCTTCCTTTACCAACACCTTTACGCCTTGGCCTGCCTTTTTCAGGCGCCAGGTGCTGGTGTTACGCAAGTTATCGTCGAGAACGACGAAGACGTCGAACTGGTGCTCTCAGCTGCACGAATCTATGCGCAGGTAAAGACGCGTAGTTCGCCTCTGATCTTCAGTGATATTGATAGCGCGCTTACACGCTTCAATTCAATCCGGGCCGAACACGAGGTGGGTCGCAGGAGCGGCGAGGCGAAGTTCGCAATTGTTGCAAATAGCGAACCGGGACCGGAATTGTCAGAAAGGTTGAGGAGCCAAGGGTGGCCATCCGATGTCTCGCTCCATTGGCCGGGCAGCGTCGGTGTAAAAGAGCCTGCGCTGCCGGCGCCATGGCGTAGTGTTTCTGATGGATTCGCTTCTTGCCGAGCGACAGCCGAGACGTTACCTTTTTCGATCCTGGCTCCCGAAACGCTCGTCTGGAAGCTCGCGGGTCGGATCATGGCGGCGTCCGCAGGGATAGCGCCCAATGCCAACCACGCCTTCATTGTCGAAGATCTGCCGGTGATTTTCGAGCAGTTGGTCATACAATTGCAGGATTTCCCGGCGCCGCCGATTCGATACCGCCCCCAGGACAAGGAGCCCCCGCTCGTATCGGCCGATCGAGTTCGACTGGTCACTGGCTTTTCGGGGGCTGGGAAGACATCTTGGGTGTCACAAACGGCTTTGCATAGTATCGATAGGCTGATCTATTACGACGCCACCGACGTCTCCGGAACTGCTCTCGCGACGGCTCTCGCCCGTGAACTCGCAGCACGGCTGTTTGGGACGAGCAGCGGGAAGTTAGGCCAGATTTTGTTGCCGGGAGCGACCGGGAAGGAAATTCTTTTCGCAATTGGACGCCACCTTGCGGGAGATAACCTTAGTGCAACCGTAGTGCTGGACAACGCCCACAACATACCCGCCAGTGATCTGATTTCGGTGGTCAATGCCTCGTCGCAGCTGCATTATGTTTTGCTCGCACGTCCGAATTCGGCGGTCGCGCGCATAGAGGCAACATTGGGCATCCGATCGGAGCCACTTCTCGGGTGGAACAACGAGACCGTCGCGGCCGAGGGTGCGTCGCTCGGGTGTCGAGCCGACTACACAACGTATGAACGCATCCTGAAACTGACGGGTGGACTGCCGTTGTATGCGCAGAATGCGCTAAAAATCGCGGCTGAAAATTACGAAGGGGAGGTCGCCCGGTTTTGCTCGGCGCTCGAGGAGCGGACGCACATCGTTGAGACCGTCCAAGAACTGATTCTGGCTGAAGTATTCGAGAGCTACAGCGCCAACGAGCGCCTCGTGGTTGCGGCGCTTGCTCTCAGTGACGTTTCGCTCAGTCAAGCTGAAGCAGGTGCAATTCTTAACGCCACATTCGGAATGGAGAACCCCGCCGCAGCCACAGCATTTAGACAACTGCGATTGACGGGTGCCATTCAGGTTTTTGGTGTCGATCGATTCAAGATCCATGATGCAATAGCGCCACTGGGTCGTGCTCATCTCGATAGTCTCGGAATCGAAGTTGTTCGGAAAGCGCAGGCAGCGATCCGTGATCTCCTCATGACGGCGCTTCCCCAGAATCATGATCGTCAGCGTGTATTCTTGTTGTTGAGGATGTTCGTCGCATTAGGCGACATCAAACCATTGGTTCAAGTGGCGACCGATGAGCTCTTTCACGAGCTTGGCTATATGGAAGAGATTTCCGATTATCTCAATCAGGCCGTTGCGTCAGGGGATATTTCTGCAGAAGATCGGTTCTGGGCCTTGGACGGACTGGTCTTCGCGCACTTCAAGCAAGGTGACGAAGGTGACATCCGTCGCATGCTCGACCAGATGGACGAGTTGGTGCGACAGAATGATTTGGGGCTATCGGAGCGGCTCGCCGTCGGCATGAAGCGCATGATCTTCGCCGCGCGAGAAAAGGATGCAGCGACTGTGAAGGCTACGATGACCGAATTGAGTCGCGTGTTGCCTCAAACGCCCCAACATCTGCGTGTTGCCAAGTATAACTACGCGCATGCGCTGTTCGAGCTGGAGATGATCAACGAATGCGTCACGGTGACGCTTGATCTGATTGTTGAATACTACGACCTCCTTGGCCTCACCTTAAGTAACGTCATGGCAAAGAGCCCGGAGTATATCTTTCCTCTTCTGGAGCAGGGTCACGATCATTCTGACGACCTCAAACACCTGGCCGATACCTTGGATTTGCAGGCTAAGGCGATCAACGCAATAGGCGGACATGCTGGGCTCGCTCGGATCCATGCGTTGAAGTTTTATTCAATGGCCAACTCCGTAGATTCGTTTGTCCGAGTAGGTCAAGACCTTGTCGACGAGTTCATCGCTCGACATGATTACGTTGGCGCGAGGGAATTTATCGAACGGAACTTGATGCCCACTATCCTCGGGCTGAAGCTCGCAGGACGCGTGATTGCCGTCCGCAGTCAGTATGCCGTGGTCCTTGCCTATTGTGGTGCATTTGATGCGGCGGATGCTGAGATGGATCGATTAACACCCTACGAGGGAGGCCTCGATCTGCGTGACCGGTCTGAGCTACAACAGCAGCGCGAACTTATTGCAAAGCTAAAGCTTCACCCACCGCCACCACAGTGGGAGATGCCTGCGCGGCTCAACAAATCGATAGGTGAAGACTGACGCAGGCAGGGGCTAATCTAGGATTTGCTTCCTACGATGCGATGAATCGCCGTAGAAAGTAGTCGACCTCAGATTGCGCCGAGCAGTGGTATGTGTCACTGATCATCTTCCTAATGGTCTCGCCACGGGGGCCGGCGCGTTGGTCCCCTTCTGTAAGATCGACAGCATCCAGGTCTGCCTTCGAAAAACCTTCCGCCGGCATCGGATTTACGGTCCAGATCTCATTCAGTCCCGCTGTCGCTCCGTTGGAGAATTCAATTTGCGTCAGCAGACTCGGAAGGATGCTGTCGAGCCCATAGAATCGCGCCGCGGCGAGCTTGGTACTGACACGCACGTCAAGAATGGGCCTTCTTCTGTAGAACGTGACGTCCGTCGGCTGTCCCGACGCGGACAAAATGGTTAGCGTATGCGCCAGCATTTCTTCGCGAGAGCCGAAGTGCTGCTCCAATCGCTCAATTGCTTCTTGCGGAGTAAGATCGTGGCTCAACCGGGTAACCTCTTTTGTACGTGCCGGCCCATTCGCGAGACTGAGTGCTACACGGACGCTCGGGTTTGGCACAGCATATTGCTAAAAGCATCATCCGTCGCGGAGCGTCGCGATACCGAGTCGTTGGCTATCGCCGACAGATTGTTCGAACGCTACAAAATCCGCCGGTGATCCAAATCACTGGCTTCAACCGCTTGTGTCGATTCCTTTGTTCGGGGCGAGCCGAACTCAGATGATTGTAGCAATACTCGTGTGTTAAGTATCGACAGGTTGACATTGCCGCGTGGTTGCAGAGCGCGTGTGCTCCATGGTGCCGCTGCAGAGTGCATGCGGAGCGCGCCTTCCCCACGATATTATTATCGGCGTGCGGCAGCCGTAACGTGACGCGTTGACGTTCCCACCTCATTGGACGCGTTCTGATTGTCGAGAAATCGTTCGCGATACCCAGGGAGGCACGTGCAGTCGCGCGACCGCTCTACGCCTATGAGTGCGATAACGTCGTCCACACTTTCCGATGGAATCCGCATGCGGCCGTCGCGTAGGGCGTGATAAAGCGCGTCGACAGCGTGTTGAACGCCGAGTGTGGCGATCACCGTCGGATGCCGAAGAAGGTCTAGCGACCAGTGCGGCACTAACGCTGGCAGTAGTGTGCTGGCGCGTGTTCGCCCCCTTCGTTCATCAATAACCGGCCGAAGCCTTCTGGAGGCGGCGACGGCAATCGTCGCGGCCTCACCATCGTCCAGCGACGGAGATGTCGAGGTTAGTTCGTGGAAAATCAG